>JADJVE010000002.1:0-300000 GCA_016716715.1 Acidobacteriota bacterium
GCAGACGAGCGGCGCCCTCTGGGGGCAGGCCGCCGTCCAGCTCGCGCCGTGGTTCCGCGCGGTCGCGGGTCTGCGCGGCGACCTCTACCGCTTCAACGTCTCGAGCAACGTCCCCGAGAACTCGGGCACGGAAACGAGCGGCATCGTGAGCCCGAAGCTCAGCCTCGTCTTCGGGCCGTTCTCGAACACCGAGATCTACCTGAACGGCGGGTACGGCTTCCACAGCAACGACGGGCGCGGCGCGACGCTCCACGTCGATCCCGTGACGAAGGACCCCGCCGAGCCGGTGACGCCTCTCGCCCGGGCGAAGGGCGCCGAGTTCGGCGTTCGCTCAACGGCGTTCAAGGGCTTCCAGTCGACGCTCGGCGTCTGGCTCCTCGACATCGGCTCCGAGCTCGTCTTCTCCGGCGACGCGGGCATCACGGAACCGAGCCGGCCGAGCCGCCGCATCGGCTTCGAGTGGGCGAACTACTGGAGCCCCCTCCCGTGGATGACCGTGGACGCGGACTTCGCGTACTCGCGCGCGCGCTTCACCGAAGACGATCCCGTGGGCAACTACATCCCGGGCGCGATCGAGGGCGTCGCGTCGGCGGGCGTCTCCGTCAACAATCTCTCGGGCTTCTTCGGAAGCGTGCGCGTCCGGTACTTCGGTCCGCGCGCGCTGATCGAGGACGACAGCGTCCGGTCGAAATCCTCCACGCTCGTCAACCTCAAGGTCGGCTGGCAGGCCGCGCCCTGGGCGCGCTTCACGCTCGACGTCTACAACCTCTTCAACACGCAGGCGAGCGACATCGACTACTACTACGCGTCGCGCCTTCCCGGCGAGAGCGCGGAAGGCGTCGACGACGTCCACTTCCACCCCGTCGACTCGCGAACGATCCGGGCGGGGCTGACTCTGACGTTCTGACGAGCGGCGACTAGAATCCACGGCACGTGCACCACCTGAGGGAGGTTTCGGCCGCACGGCCCCTCGGTGCCCCTTCACACGGAGTCAGGCGATGACCGCTGCTGCCAAGTCCGCGACCGCGATCCGAGCTCGGCCTCGAATCCGGATCCTGAGGGGGACCGTGATCGCCTTCGGACCCGGAAAGGCTGACCTGCTCGACGCCATCCGGGCGAAAGGCAGCATCCGGAAGGCCGCAGAGAAACTCGGGATGTCCTACATGCGCGCCTGGCACCTCGTGCAGACGATGAACGCGGAGTTTCGGGCACCGGTCGTCTCGACCGTTCGGGGAGGGGAAAGACGCGGCGGTACATCGGTGACGGCGACGGGTGAAGCCGTGCTCGTCCTCTATCGGGAGATGGAGTCGGCGAGCGTCGGGGCGATGGTGCCGGCTTGGCACCGCCTCAGGCCGTACCTCAGGCGATGAGGCCTCTTCAGACCATTCGCATCAAGGCCCCGTGTTTTCCGTTATATTTACCGGATTATATCGCGCGTCGAGATCCTGGATCCGCCGAAGATATGGAGCCAACCGTGAACCCTCTCAGAACTCTGGTCCCGCTCATCCTGACCTTCGCGCTCTTCCCGGCCCGTGCGGATGAAGTCCAGGTGGCCGTGGCCGCCAACTTCTCCGCGCCAATGAAGCAGATCGCCGCGGTGTTCGAGCAGGACACGGGCCACAAGGTGCTGGTCTCCTCCGGCTCGACCGGCAAGCTCTACGAGCAGATCAAGAACGGGGCGCCGTTCCAGGTCTTCCTGGCCGCCGACGACAAGACGCCAGCAATGCTCGACAGTGAAAACCTGACCGTCGCCGACACGCTTTACCTACGCGATCGGCAAGCTGTCCTCTGGTCGGCCAAGCCCGGATTCGTCGACGCCAAGGGCGAAATCCTGAGACAAGGCGCCTTCCAGCATCTCGCCGTCGCCAATCCAAAGCTCGCACCCTACGGCACCGCAGCGGTCGAGACGATGACGAAGCTCGGGGTGTTCGCGGCGATCGAGCCGAAGCTCGTAAAGGGCGAGAACATCTCGCAGGCGCACCAGTTCGTCGCAAGCGGCAACGCTGAGCTGGGGTTCGTGGCGCTGTCGCAGGTGATGAAGGACGGCAAGCCGGTCGAAGGCTCAATGTGGGTGGTCCCGGCAGACCTCCACTCCCCATCCGCCAGGACGTCGTACTCCTCGCGACCGGCAAGGGTAAAGCCGCCGCCGAAGCGCTCGTGAAATACCTCAAGGGCGACAAAGCGCGCGCCATCATCACGTCCTTCGGCTACGGCCTCTGAGGCCATCGGGGCAGCGACGATGACGGCCGCCGATTTGTCCGCGATCCGCCTGACAGCGGAGCTGGCGACGCTCACGACGCTCCTCCTCCTCCTCGTCGGAACGCCGATCGCCTGGTGGCTCGCCCGCACGACCTCGCTCTGGAAAGGACCAGTCGCCGCAGTCGTGGCGCTGCCGCTCGTCCTTCCGCCCACCGTTCTCGGTTTCTATCTCCTTGTGACGATGGGGCCGCACGGCCCCGTCGGCCGGCTCACGTCATCGCTCGGCCTCGGCGTCCTGCCGTTCACGTTTCCGGGACTCGTCATCGCCTCCGTCCTCTACTCGATGCCCTTCGTCGTGCAGCCGGTCCAGAACGCCTTCGAAGGCATCGGCGACCGCCCTCTCGAGGTGGCCGCGACGTTGCGCGCGAGTCCGCTCGACACGTTCTTCTCCGTCGCAGTGCCGCTCGCGCGCCGCGGGTTCATCACCGCCGCGATCCTCGGGTTCGCGCATACCGTCGGCGAGTTCGGCGTCGTCCTGATGATGGGTGGCAACATCCAGGGCGTGACCCGTGTCGTGTCGGTCAGCATCTACGATCACGTCGAGGCGTCGGAGTACGCATCGGCGCACTGGCTCGCCGGCGGCATGATCCTGTTCTCCTTCCTCGTGATGCTCGCGTTGAACTGGATCGGCACGACACCGCGCAGGCACGCTCGGTGAGCGGCCCTGAGTCGTCGACCACCGCCGCGCCCGGCCGTCTGTCGGGCCGCTTCCGCCTGAGCTACCCCTCAGGGTTTGACCTCGACGTGGATTTCGACCTGCCGGGACGCGGCGTCAGCGCCCTCTTCGGTGCGTCGGGCTCGGGTAAAACCACGATGCTGCGTTGCATGGCCGGACTCGAACGAGCACCGGATGCGTTCCTCGCCGTGGCCGGCGAGGTGTGGCAGGACGAGACGCGCGGCGTGTTCGTTCCCACTTTTCGCCGCCCCCTCGGCTACGTCTTCCAGGAAGCCAGCCTCTTCTCTCATCTCTCAGTTCGGCACAATGTCGACTACGGCCGACGCCGTGTCTTACCAGCCGAGCGACGCGTGGCGCGAGAGAAGGCGATCGAGCTTCTCGGTATCGGCCACCTCCTCGACCGAATGCCCGACCACCTCTCCGGCGGAGAGCGCCAACGCGTCGCCATCGCCCGCGCGCTCGCCGCCAGCCCGCGATTGCTCCTCCTGGACGAGCCGCTCGCGGCGCTCGACCTCCAACGCAAGCGCGAGGTCCTCCCGTACCTGGAGCGGCTGCATGGGGAGCTGGAGATACCCTTGATCTACGTGAGCCATCAACCCGACGAGGTGGCTCGCCTTGCCGATCATCTCGTCCTCCTCGATCGGGGCCGCGTGACGGCTTCCGGCCCGCTCGCGGAGCTGCTGACCCGGCTCGACCTGTCGCTCGCGCACGGCGATACAGCCGGTGCCGTGATCGAAGCCACCGTGGCAGCACACGACGAGGCTTTTCACCTCACGTATCTCGAGTTCGCGGCCGGTCGCGTGAGCATTCCGCGAGAGGACTTGAGCGCCGGTACGCGCCGGCGAGTGCGGGTGTTGGCACGCGACGTGAGCGTCACGCTCGCGCCGCAGACCGGTACCAGCATTCTCAATATTCTGCCGGCCCGTGTCGCGGGCCTCGTGGAAGAGAAGCCGGGACAGGTGATGGTGCGGCTCGACGCGGCGGGCACCGCTCTCCTGGCGCGCGTGACGGCGAAGTCCGTGTCGCAGCTCGGGCTGCGCGAAGGCCAGAGCGTCTACGCGCAGATCAAGGGAATGGCGATGCTGGAATGAGCGGGCACAACCTCTACTCCTTCACCGGGAGGACGTGGATGGCCTTCACGACGAGAAGTACCTGGTCGCCTCTCTTCAGGCCCATCTCCTCCAGAGACTCCGTCGTGAGCACCGAGGCCATGGCCGTCGGAGCCGTGACGTCGAACTTCACGAGGGACATGACGTCCCCTTTCTTCACCGACTCACTTTGGCAACGATCGCGTTCCGCGCGCCGTACTTCATGGCGAACTCCTTTCGCGCTTGCGAGCCTTCCAGTCTACCCGCGTCGAGCCGGCGCCCGGCCTTTTCGGGAGCTAAGATTTCTCGAGGAGGAACGACATGACAGACACGATGAGGCCGGGCGATTGCTCACGTCTCGATTTTTTGAGGACCGCGGGGCTGGCCTCCGCCGCACTCGGCGTCAGTTCTCTCGCAAGCCCGGCGGCGTCCGCCGCGGACGCGAAGGGGAGGTACGTCGTCGTCGTCACCAACGGGTCGAATGACCCGAACCGGGCCATCCTCGGGCTGCTGATGGCTCTGCAGGTGGCCGACAAGGGCCTCGGCGAGGTGCACGTCTGGACGACGATCCACGGCGCCGAGCTCGCGAACAGTGCGAAGGCCGAGAAGATCGTCTCGCCGATCTTCAAGAAGTTCGGGAACGGGCTGGAGCTCGTGATGAAACTCAAGGCAAAGGGGGCGACGTTCCGCGTCTGCCCCCCCTGCGCCGACGCAATGGGAGCCACCGGCGCCGACAAGATGGACTTCTTCGAGCTGAAGGGGGCCGACTGGCTGATGCAGAACCTGCAGGGCGCCCAGGTCGCCTGGATGTAGCGGAAGGCGGTGCTCAGCGCCGGACGGGCGCCTTCGCCAGTTTCCGCTGCAGGGAGCGGCGGTGGAGGCCGAGGCGCCGCGCGGCCTCCGAGACGTTTCCGCCGCAGTCCGCCATGACGCGCTGGATGTGCTCCCACTCCACACGCGCCAGAGAGGGCACGTCGCTGCCGGGCTCGGCCACCGCCGCACCCGCCGCCGCCGTACCCGGCTCGAGCGCGGCGAGAATCGCGTCTGGATACGCGGGCTTCGTCAGATAGTGGACCGCCCCGAGCCGCACGGCTCGACCGCGGTCGCAATGCTGCCGTACCCCGTGAGAACGACGACGCGCATCGCAGGCTCCAGCGCGAGGAGCCCACGCACGACGTCGAGGCCGGGCGGCCCGGGCATCCGGAGATCGACGACGGCCATCTCGGGAGGGTCCGCCCGGGAGACGGCGAGCGCGGCGGCGCCGTCCCCCGCTTCGCGGACGTCGAGCCCGCGCTCGCGGAAGGCCTTCGCGAGGCGCGTCCGGAAATTCTCGTCGTCGTCGACGAGGAGGATCGTGCGTGCGAGCGGCGCGCCGTCGCTCAAGCCGGGCCCCTCGCCTCGGGCAGCTCGAGGGTCACGGATGTCCCGCCCCGCGGGCGCCGCTCGACCGTCAGGCGGCCGCCGAGGCTCTCGCAAAGGCCGCGCGCGAGGAAGAGCCCGAGGCCGAGCCCCTGCCCCGGCAACTTCGTCGAGAAGAACGGCTCGCCCACACGCCCGAGCGCTTCCGGGGAAATCCCGGGGCCCTCGTCGAGCGTCGTGATGCGGACGGAGCCGGAACCCGCGTCGAGCCACAGCGCCACGGGCGCGCCAGGCGGGCTGGCCTCGAGCGCATTTCGGAGGACGTCGCGCAGGGTGCGGGAGAGCGCCTTGTGCGGGGCGACGATGCGTGCGGACGGGGCACGGTCCTCGAAGACAACCCGGCGGGCGTCGGCCTCCGACAGCGACGCGAGAGCGTCCGCGGCGACGTCCCCAGCCCGTATCGGGGAGACGTCTTCTCCGGTGATCTCGCCTCCCTCGGAGGCGATCCGGTCGAGGACCGCGCGGCAGCGTTCCACTTCAGCGCAAATGAGGCGCGCGTCGGCGGCGAGCGCCGGGAGGTCCGGGGCCTTCGACTCGCGGAGCACGCGCTCCAGCTCCGACGCGGCGACCGCGATCGTCCCGAGCGGCGTCCCGAGTTCGTGCGCCGCGCCCGCCGCGAGCGTCGTCACGACGGCGAGGCGTTCGGCCTTGAGCGCGCGCTCGCGCATCCGACCGACCTCCTCGTTCCTCTTCTCGAGCGCGCCGGCGAGCCTCACCACGAAGAGGACGGTCAGAAAGGCCGACACGCTCAGGGCGACCCACATGGTCTGGAAGTGGTCCAGGTGCAGCCCCGCACCGGCGGGCATCCTGTGGCCCATGTGCTCCAGCTCGGGGATCGGCACATACCAGAAGAAGAGGCTCGCGTAGCACGCGACGGCGAGGCCCGTGAGGATCCACGCCCACCGCGCCCCGAGGACGACCGCCGCGAGCGTGACGTGGACGAGGTAGAGCGTGCTGAACGGATTGGACGGCCCGCCCGAGAGCATCAGGAGGCCCGTCAGGGAGAGCGTGTCGAGCGTCAGGAGCGCGCCGGGCAGGCCCGCCGCAGGGGTCCGGCCCGACGCGAGCAGCGCGCGCACCGCGAGGTTCGAGAGCGCCGTGACGAGGACGACGGCGAGAAACGGCGCGATGGGGATCTGCGCGGACAGGAATTCCCGGGCGAAGACGAGCGCGCCGACCTGCCCGAGGACGGCCAGCCAACGCAGCCGCGCCAGCCAGATAAGGCTGATCTCCCGCCGTCCGTCACGAGGCGTCTCCATCATTCCGCGCGGATCCTCCGCGCGCATTCTCTCCGACGCGGCGACCTTCACGGCGCGGCGCCCGGAGCCGGCAGACCCAGCCACACGCGCGCGGCGGGAATGCGGCGCAGGACGAGCAATTCGAGGAGACGGACGACGAGCAACGTGGCCCCGAAGAGCGGGAGGTAAACGGCGAGAACGAGCACGGCGAGCCGAGACCAAAGGAGAGCCGGGACGATGCGCCGCCTCCGGCTCGGGCGCTCCGAGAACTTTCGACGTGCGGCGGCGCCACCAAAGGACGAACGCGCTCACCGAGAGCGTCACGAGCCCGAGCGCCGTCAAGAGGCCGAGCAGCTGGTTCGGCCAGCCGAAGAGCTGGCCTTCGTGCGCCGCGATGCCGGTCCCGACGATCCGGTCGAGGACGTGGCGGTCCTTGAAGTCCTCGCGCGAGAGGACGGCGCCGGTCGCGCCGTCGAGGACGAGGTTCACACGCAGCGGCCGGTTCGCCGCGTCGGACTTCGCCGTCCAGTTCTTCTCGCGGCGCGAGGGCGGGGATAGGAGGACCGGAGGCGCAAGATCGAGAGGCCTCACCGCCGCCACGACGCGGTCGAGCCCCGACAGGTCCTGCGGGCGCCCGGGGCCGGAGCCCTTCGACATCCCGGAGTGGCCCGCGTGCTCGCCCTCCTCGCTCTCGGCCCGCGAGGGGCGGCCCGTCGTCCAGTCCTGCTGCGCGGCCGCGGTTCCCGTCAAGCGCCGCGCGGTCTTGAAGTACTCGCCCCAGAACTTCGCCCACGGCAGCCCCGTCAGGAGAAGGAAGAGCGCGAGGCTCGAGATCCAGACGCCCGTCACGGCGTGGACGTCGCGCCAGAAGACGCGTCCCCCCGCGCCGAGGCGCGGATACGCGACCCCGGCAAGGCCCCGCCCCTCGCGCGGCCACCAGAGGAAGAGGCCCGTGAGGAGGAGGACGATCGTCCACGACGCCCCGATCTCGACGAGATTCGAGCCGCGGTTGCCGAGAAGGAGCTCGCCGTGGAGGCGGAAGAGGACGCGCATGAAGCGGTCCTCCTCCGGCACCTGGTGAAGGACCCGAAGGGTCGCCGGGTGGACGTAGACGCGCGTCGCCTCGCCCCCCTTCGCCACGATGACGCGCACCGTCGACGTGGGCGTCTTCGGCAGCTCGTACGCGCGCAGCGCCGAGCCCGGCACCGAGGCGAGCGCCGCCTCGACCTGCCGGCTCGGAGGAGCGGGCGCGCCCGCGTCCGCGAGTCCGTCGTAAGGCTGGTCGATCCACGCCTCGATCTGGGGCCGGAAAAGGTAGATCGAGCCCGTCGACGCGAGCAGGAGCACGAACGGGATGGCGAAGACCCCGGCGTAAAAGTGCCAGCGCCAAACCGTCCGGTACGACGGCACGCTCAGAGCCTCAGCCGGAATCCGCCGGAAACGGTCCGCGGGGCGCCGGCCCAGATCGCGCCCGTCGCGGCCGACACCGAGGCCGCGCCGTTCTGCTCGCCCGTCGCCGGGCTGATCGTGTTCGAGACGTTCGAGGCCGACCCAACGTACGTCGCGTCGAACGCGTTTCGGACCTCGAGGAAGAGGCGCACACCCTTGACGAGCCCGGAACCCAGATCGCGGTCGTAATGGAGGTTCGCCGACCAGAGGACGTAGCTCGGGACGCTCACGAGGTTCGCGTTGTCGATCGGCGTCGCGGCGCGGTAGTCCGAGTCGACGTAGAAGCCGAGGCCGCGCAGCAGGCCGGTGAGCTGGTCGTAGCCGACGCGGGCGTGGACGTAATGCGGCGGGACGCCGGGGAGCTTGTTTCCGGACCGGTCGAAGGCGGTGGACTGCGTGCCGGCGCTCAGCCGCTCGACGTACTCCGTGTAGACCTGGTTGTTGTAGAGGTACGCCCCCGAGAGCTGGAGCCCCGGCACGGCCGTCGAAAGCGGCCGCCAGTCCAGTGTGACCTCGACGCCCCGGTGCTCGGAGCGCGGTGCGTTGAACGTGAAGCTCTGGAGGTTCGCGCCCGGCGACTGGCTGACGAGCTCGTTCCGGAAGAATTCCCAGAAGCCGATGACGCCGGCCTTCAGCGAGCCCGCGACCGTCCAGTCGACGCCGAGGTCGACGCCGAGATTCGTCTGCGGCTTGAGGTCCGTGTTGTTCCCCGGGGCTCCCTGCGGCGTGACGAAGAGATTCGTCGCCTGCGGCGTTCCGTATCCGCCCGCGACGCGCGCGCGGAACTGCCACTCCTTCGCCGGCTGAAACGAGAGCGACACATCCGGCGCGACGTTGAAAAACGTCCGGTTGGCGTCGATCGTCGCCCACGTCGGCGGCGCCGCCAGCGGGTAGGTCCAGTTGCGCGCCTGCGCCTCGAGCTTCGTGTTCTCGACGCCCACCCCGGCGACGGCCGTCCAGCCGCGGGCGAAATCGACTTCCTCGCGCACCCGCGCCCCGTAGTTCAGATGGTGCCCGAGAACCGTCTGCGTGACCGCCCCGAGACTGGCCGGGCTGCCCGGCGTCGGGCTCACGTCGCCGCCCGGCGCCGTGTTGTACGTGGTCGAGTTGATGTTCTCCCAGTTCGCGAAGACGCCGCCGTAGTGCCGCGCGGGAAGACCGAAAAGCCGCCCGTTCGCCGTGACGTCGCTCATGAGGTTGAACGAGGGGTACGTCCCGACGGCCGCCGTCGCGCTCGTGGGCTGCTTGATGTCGCGGTTGTCCCAGACGAGCTGGGTGCGCCAAGTGACCCCTTCGGCGAAGTCGTGCTCCCAGCGCCCCGCCGTGATCGTCCGGCGGTCGTGACGGCCGAGGGACGCCTGTTCGGCGCTCAGGCTGACGCGCGGCCCGTTCACGCCGTTCGCGAAGACGGACACCGACGCGCAGCCCGTGCCGGCGAGCGCCTCGCAGCCTTTCTGAAACGGATTGAGGTTGAACTGGACCAGAGAGAGACGGATCGAGAGGTCCGAGTCGAGGTCGTTGTTCACGAACTTGACCGTGATGCGGTCCTTCGGTGTGGCCGTGTACGTCGTGAGGAAGTTCAGCGTCGTCGTGTGGTACGCCGTGTGCGAAGTGAAGCCGTCCCCCCCGACGTAGCTTCCGAAGAGCGCGTAGTCCCACGCTCCCTGCCGGTGCCCGAAGCTCACGTATCCGTTCTTGTACCCGAAGCCGCCCACGTCGCCGCCCACCTCGGCGCCGTTGATCTCGAGGCCGGTGCGCGTCCTGAAGTTCACGGCGCCGGACGTCGCGTAGTTGCCATAGAGCGCGCCCGCGGGGCCCTGGAAGACGTCGATCCCGGCGTACGCGTGCGGGTCCATGAGGTCGGTCCGCGCGAGGCCGTCCGGCTGCGTGAACGGGAAGCCGTCTTCGAGGACCTGGATGTTGCGGATGCCGAACGTCTGGCGCGCGTTCGAGCCGCGGACGGAGACGGAGACGTCGCGCGGCCCATTGCCCTGCTGGACCGTGACACCGGGCGTCTGGATCAGGACGTCACCGATCGAGAAAGCCGTCGCGTTCTTGAACGACTCGCCCGGGATCGTCGTCGTCGTCTGGCCGGCGGGCGACTCGTACGCGGCCGGCTTGGGCGCCGTCACGACGACGTCGGCTTCCTTCTTCTTCGGAGCGGGCTCCTCGGCCTCGTCGGCGCGCAGCGGAACGCACGCGAGTGAGAGCGCGAGGGCGAGCAGGTGAACGGACGTCCGTTGAAATCGAGTCGGGGTCGCAATCGTGTGCATGGACCGGATGGTCCGCGACAGCGACGCGTCCGGGAATGCGGCGAATTGACGCACAGGGGCCCGGCGCGCGGTGCGCGCCGGGCTCACGCGGCCGAAGTCAGATCTTGACGTTCAGCGCGGCGTAGATCGAGCGCGCCGGGCCGGGAACGTTGATTCCCCACGGAACGCCCGCTCCCGACATCGTCATCCCCTGCCCCACGTACGCCCCGCCCAACGGGAGTGAATAGAGGGTGTTGAGGAGGTTCTCGAGGCCGAGATCGAAGCGAAACTGCTTCCACGTGTAGCTGCTGCGCAGGTTGACCAGCGCGTAGCCCGCCGTCGAGACTTCGTTCCGCACCGCCGAGACGCGCGTCCGGGCCGACACCGCCTGGACCTCGGCCGTGTTCGTCCAGCCGCCGAGGCGATGGACGAGCGCCAGCTTCGCGTTGAGCGGCATCACGTCGTAGAGGTCGCCGCCCGACGTCCGGTTCTCTCCCTGGACAAAGGCGGCGACGAGGTTCGCGTCGAGCCTGCCGGCGCCGCCCTTCGCGAGGAGCGTGTGGCCGGAGACATCCACGCCGTAAAGCCGGGCCGACTGATTCGCGTACTGGAGGTAGACGAAGCCGGTCGTGGCCATCGCGTTCATGGCGCCGCAGGTCATGTTCGCCGAGCTGCAGCGGACGGCGTCGACGTAGTCGTGGACGGCCGTGAAGTAGGGCGTGACGGTCAGCCCCCAGACGTCCCGGGAAGCGTCGTGCCAGTCGGCCGTCAAGCTGACGGTGTTCGCCACCTCGGGCCTCAGGTCGAGGTTCCCGACATAGCCGTTTCCGTCTCCAACCAGGTTGTTCATCACCATCGCCATCCCGCCGGTCGACCACGCGTAGCGCTCATAGAGGTTGGGCGAACGGGTCTTGCGGGCGAAGCCAGCGGCATACGACTGCCCCGCATCCGGCGCGAAGCGAACGAGCGCGGTCGCGTCCCAGTTGTGGTCGGTCCGCTGGCGGTCGGCGGCGTTGAACGCCGTCGATTCGGAAAGATACTGGGCCATCATGTTCGTGTTGTAGTAACCCTGCACCGGGCCCGTGTCCGACTGGACCGTGTCGCTGCGCAGCCCGAGCTGGGTCGTCCAGCGCGGGTTCCAGCGCGTCTCCCATTCGGCGAAGACGCCGAGGCGGTCCCGCTGCCCGTCGTTGATGTTCCAGAACGTGTTCGGCGCCATCATGCCGCCGGAGGGCGGCCACCAGTCGTCCAGCCGGAAGCGCTGGTATTCGGCGCCCGCCGTGAGGGTGTTGCCCGGAGAGAGCGCGACGGCCGCCCTGACGAGGGCTCCGGAGTTCCGTCCCTCGGTGTCCATGGGCATGCCGGGAATCGTGCCGCTGTACCAGAACTGCTTGTCGTCGCCGAAGTTCATCGAATGCTGCGTCTTCTCGGCGTAGGCGCGCGCCTCGAGGACGCCCCACGAGAACCGGCCCGTGTAGTGGAGGTTGACGTGCTTGCTGTCGTTCCCGGTCAGGTCCATGCGCTGGTTCGGGTACCCCTCGTACGGAATGTCCTGCAGACCGAGCTTCACCTCGACGACGTGGGCGTCGAGCTTCAGCGCGAACCCGACTTCGTGGTTCCACGCCTTGAACCGGGACGATCCGACGACGTCGCCCTCCAGCCAACCCTGTCCCATCGCGGCGGGCCCGGACGGCTTGAAGTCCTTCGCCGCCGAGTAGTTCTCGGACTGCGCGAGCGAGCCGTTGTACGTCACGCTGAATGTGGGGCCCGCCACGAGCGCCGCGAGATTGGCGCCCCAGCCGTTTCCGTTGCTGCGATAGAAGGCGCCGGCCCCGCCCTTGACGAGGGTGCCCTGCCCCGCCTTCGCGAACTCGGGCGCGGCCGAGTCGACGAGGATCGTGCCGCCGATGCTGTCACCGCCGGCGCTGACGGGCGCGATGCCGGCGAAGACCTTGACGCTCGCGACGTTCGTCGGGTCGATGTAGGAGAGCGGCGAGTTCATGTGATTCGGGCATGCGGAGGCGAGGGGCATGCCGTCGATCTTCACGAGAAGGCGGTCGTCGGCCAGGCCGTGAATCACGGGCAGGCTCGAGACCCCGCCGCCGGTGTGGAGGGCGACGCCGGGGACGTCCCGGAGGAGGCTCGCCGTGTCGCTCGTGGAGGGACGAAGAGCCGCGAGCGCGGCCTCGTCGAGCTCGCATGTGGGTGCCGGCGAGACGTCGGTCTTGGGCGCGGTGACGGCGACCTGCGCGTGGGTTTCCCGGCGCTCATCGGGCGAGGCAGCAGGAGCGGTCTGCCCCGCGGCCGTGCCCGCCGGGCCGAGAATCAGGATGGTGGTCAGGGTCGCGAAGGAGGGCAGCATCGCCCGCTGTCGTGCCGGGGAGTTCGTCGTGTGCATCTGCTCGTGCTCCGTGCGCGGGCGCGTTCACGGCCAGCGCCTCCGGGCGATGGTGCGGAACGCGGAGGCACTCCGGAAACGATGCACGTGCACGATGCGGCAAATGGTCGCACCGGCCGCGGCGGTGTCAGCCGTGTCAGCGCCGGCGGGCGGCGAGTACCGCCGCCCGAATTTCCTGCGGGGGGCTGTCGGCCGGCACGAGCCGTTCCACTCCGCCGCCCGCTCCGAGAACGTAGAGGCTCGTCGTGTGGGAGTAGAGAGTCCCGGCGGCGGAGCGTCCCGGCGTGGCGATCACGGACGCTGCAAACTGCTTCACCACCTTGTTTACCTCTTCCTTGGAGCCCGTCAGCCCGACGGCGGGGACCGCAAAGTACGAGAGGTACTCCTTGAGGAGGGCCGGCGTGTCCCGCGGGTCGACGCTGACGAAGAGGATCGACACGTCCCGCCCGTCCGGACCGAGAAGCTGCCAGGCGCGGCTAAGCTTCGACATCATCGCCGGGCAGGCGTCAGGGCAACGCGTGTATCCGAAGAAGAGCAGGGCCACCCTGCCCCGCAGGCTCGAGAGGCGGAACGGGCGCCCTTCCTGGTCGACGAGAGTGAAGTCGCCCGGATCGATCAGCGGCGGCGCGTCGGACGCCGCCGCGCGATCCGGGTTGATGACCTTCGCTTCGACGCGTTTCGAGGTGCCGTCGCGGAAGCCGAGGGTCAGAACGACGGTGTCACCAGCCTTCAAGCGGCGCTTCAGGTCGATCAACATGAGATGCAGGCCGCCCGTTGCGAGCCGGACGGAGCCCTTTGCCGGGATCGGAATCGCGTCCAGCGGGCGCATCTCCATTCGGTCGTCCTGCATGCGCATTTCGTGCAGCTCGGTGGCGGACGCGTCGGGCGTCGACGCCGAGATCAAGTCGATCGCCTTGCCGCCCGCGTTGACGATCGTGAAGTACCCGGCTCCGACCGTCTGGCCGGGCGCCGGCTCGCGGACCCACGCGTCGCGGACTTCAAGCACGGGCGGCGAGCCGTTCGCGCCCGGGCTCGCGGACGCGAGAGACGCAACGAAGGCCGCGATCTTCAGCCGGTCCTTCCCCGCGATGTGGGGGAAGGCCATCATTCCGGTGCTGCCATCGCCGACGCCGTTCATGATGCTCCCCGCGATGCCGGGGACCGTGTGGCCGTTCTTGAACGAGGCGGCGTCGTGGAGGTCCCGCGGCGGCGCGTGGAGGGACGGCGCTGCCGGCCCGTCGCCGCGCCCCTCCGGGCCGTGACAGGCGGCGCAGCCGAACGAGAGGTAGAGCGCGCGGCCCTCCGCCACGGCCGACCGGTCGAGGCCGTCGAGCCGCCGCAGCCCGCAAGGAGCACGGCCGCGGAGACGAGTGCGAGGGCCGGCTTCATATGCGCGAACTGTATGCGGATTGAAGCCTCGCGCGCCTGCGGCCCGATTGACGCGGACGGCGATCTCCCGCGCGGCGCGGGCGGCTACTCCGCGCTTCGCGTCGAAGTCGATCTCCCATCGCGCGCCGGCGGGCGAGTTCCCCGTTCCGAGAAGAGCCAGCTTCCCGGGCGGGGGCACGTGAACGACCCCGGGCCGTCACCGTCCGTGCGGCCAAGGGTCCGCTGCGCGCCGGCGCCTTCGAGCGGGCCGCGAAACTCCTCGTTCTTCTCGGCGAAGGCGTGCCGAGGCTTTGAGGACGCGTCACGAGGTGAACGTGGATCCCGCCGGGACTCCAGCGGATGCCGAGAACAGGCAGGGCGATCTTGCCGCCGGGTCCGAGCCGGCTCCTTCCGGGATTCCTCGGCGATGCGGCGTCGCGCGACCGAGGCGGGCAGGCTGCGAGCGGCCGTCGCGAGAATCGCCGTTCCACCTCGGACTCGGCGCCAGCGAAACCGTCCCACCTGCGAAGTTCCGGGCCGGCTTCAGCTTCCGATCCGTACAGTTAGGATGCGAGAACCTCTCAACGGTGTCCACCTCGAGCTCTTTCGGGGGAAGGGTCAGGACGATCACCGCGATCCCGTTCCCGGGGGCTTCACGGTCATCCGCAGGGAATGTACGAGGCGCTGCTTCTCCTCCCCGATCAGGGTGCTTCGGCCGCGCAGGCACCTCGGCCCGCGCCACGGCGCTCCGGACAGATGGCATAGTCGAGCGCGGGAAACGCTCCGCCGCTCGTCACGTCGAGGACGATAGGCTGCGCCATATCCACCCCGGAGTTTTCGAGGCGCAATCCACGTGTCATGGGCCCCGGCCTCCCGCGCCCCGAGGGCGAGATGAACGAACGCGGCCGCTCGCGCTCGCATGCTCGTTCTCGAACCCGGCGACCGGATGCCGCCGTCGATCAAACCGAGCGCGGTGCCGAGGCTCGTAAGAGCCGTTCTGCGATTCATCGTCCCTGTCCCCCTGGCGAGAAGTACCCGGTTCCCTCTCGCAGCTTAACCCTCCGTCCTCCGGCTTCTCGCGGTCCGGAAGCGCCGGCGACTGGCCCGAACGGCCCCTCTCGATGAGTTCCCGGCGGGCCGAGCTACAGGGCAGCCCGCCGGAGCCGCAGGGCGTTGGCTATGACGGAGACCGAGCTCAGGCTCATCGCGGCGCTCGCGATGATCGGAGAGAGGAGGAGGCCGAAGAAGGGGTAGAGGACGCCCGCCGCCAGCGGAACCCCGAGCGAGTTGTAGACGAACGCGAAGAAGAGGTTCTGCCGGATGTTCCGGATCGTCGCCCGGCTCAGGTGCCGCGCGCGCAGGAGGCCCGAGAGGTCGCCTCCGACGAGAGTCACTCCCGCGCTCTGGATGGCGACGTCGGTCCCCGTCCCCATCGCGATCCCCACGTCGGCGGCGGCCAGCGCGGGCGCGTCGTTGATGCCGTCGCCCGCCATTGCGACGATCCGGCCCTCGCTCTTCAGCCGCGTCACGGTCCCGGCCTTCCCCGCCGGAAGCACGCCCGCGACGACCTCGTCGATGCCGAGCTCCTTTGCCACGGCCTCCGCCGTCGCCTTCGCGTCGCCCGTGAGCATCACGACGCGAATCCCGAGGTCGTGCATCCCCGCGATCGCGGCGCGCGTGGAAGGCCTGATCGGATCCGCGGCGGCGAGGAACCCCGCAGGCTTCCCGTCCACGGCGACGAAGAGGATCGTCTGGCCCTGCGCACGGGCGGCGTCGGCCTCGGCAAGGACCTCGACGGCGGAAAGGAAAGGGAAGAAGAGAGAAGAGAGATCTGCTTCGAATGAGGGAAGAGAACCAACGGCTACGATGACGCTCCTCGATCTGAGGCCATCGCGCCCTTTGCCCGGGATCGCCTGGAAGTCGCGCGCGGTGACGCGGCGAGGCCAGCTTCCTTCTCATTCGCGGAAAATACGACCGCGCCCGCGAGCGGATGTTCGCTCGCGCGCTCGACCGAGGCGGCGAGGCGAAGCAAGTCATCCTCTTTCCACCCTTGCACGGGTCTCATCAGAGCGATCTTCGGCTTCCCTTCCGTCAGCGTGCCCGTCTTGTCCACGACGAGCGTGTCCACCTTCTCGAGCCGTTCGAGCGCGGCCGCATCCTTGAAGAGGACCCCCGCCGCCGCGCCGCGGCCCATCGCGACCATGACGGACATCGGCGTCGCGAGACCGAGGCGCGCACGGGCAGGCGATGATGAGGACGGCGACCGCGTTCACGAGCGCGTGGACGAAGCGTGGCTCGGGCCCGAAGAGCGCCCAGGCCGCGAGGTGGCCGCCGCGACGAGAATCACGACGGGAACGAAGACGGCGGCGACCTTGTCCGCGAGCCGCTGGATCGGCGCCCGGCTCCGCTGGGCCTCGGACACCATCCGCACGATCTGCGCGAGGACGGTGTCGCCGCCCACCTTCAGCGCCTCGATGACGAGAGCGCCGTTTCCGTTCACGGTCGCGCCCGTCACGGCGTCGCCCGCCTTCTTGGCGACGGGAACCGGCTCGCCCGTGATCATCGATTCGTCCACCGCGCTCGCGCCCTCGACCACGCGACCGTCGACGGGAACGCGCTCGCCCGGGCGCACGCGCACGTGGTCCCCCGCCTTCAGGCGCTCGATCGAAACGTCTTCGTCGGCGCCGCTCGCGGTCACGAGGCGCGCCGTCTTCGGGGCGAGGCCGAGGAGCGCCCGGATCGCGCCGCCCGTACTTCTCGCGGCCACGGGCTCGAGCACCTGCCTCCGGAGCACCAAGCGTCGTGATGACGGCGGCCGCTTCCGAAGTAGACGTCGTGCACGGGGAATGGTCTGAAGAGACAGAAGAAGAAGATCTGCTTAGAAAGGGGATAAGGAACCCAATCGCTCTTGTGGCGCTGGAGTAAGCCGCGCCGTCCCAGCGCGATCAGGGTGAACATGTTCAGGTTGCGGGTCTTGACGGACGTCCATCCGCGCTCGAAGAACGGCCCGCCTGCCCAGAGCACGACCGGCGTCGAGAGGAACAGCTGCGCGAAGACGCTTGCCATCGGCGAAATGGCCGTCGCGAGGCTCGGAGCCACCATCAGGCCCATTTCAAAGAAAAGAAGCGGCACGGTAAGAACGACCGCAACCCGCAGCCGCCGCTTCATGTCGACGAGCTCGGGATTCGGCGCATCGTCCAGCGACACGGTTCTCGGTTCGAGCGCCATCCCGCAGATCGGGCAAGAACCGGGAGAGGGCCGGACGACCTCGGGGTGCATCGGGCACGTGTACTCGACTCCCGGGCCTGCGGGCGTCGCGGACTCCATCGGCTCGTGGCTGCCGCCCTGCAGATATTTCTCGGGCTCCCGGCGGAACTTCTCCAGGCATCCCGCAGCGCAGAAGAAGTAGTCCTTTCCCTCGTGGACGAGGGTGTGCTTCGTCTTGCCCGGGTCGACGTTCATGCCGCAGACGAGGTCTTTCTCGGTCCCGGGCGTCGGCAGGGAGGGTAGCGTCGGAAGATTCATCGGATCGATCATGCCTGCGCTCCCGGCAACTCGCGCTGCTTCCAGAGGATGTAGACGGCCGGGTAGACGAGGAGCTCCAGCGCGAACGACGTCACGAGGCCGCCCACCATCGGCGCCGCGATGCGCTTCATCAGGTCGGCGCCGGCGCCCGTCGACCACATGATCGGGATCAGGCCGAAGAACGCGGCGCAGACGGTCATGGCCTTCGGCCTCACGCGCTTGACGGCTCCGTGGATGATCGACTCGACGAGGTCCGCGCGGTTCCTCAGGAGCCCCTTCGCCTTCGCGTCCGCGTGCGAGAGGTCGAGGAAGAGGAGCATGAAGATGCCCGTCTCGGCGTCGAGCCCCATGAGCGCGATCATCCCGACCCACACGGCGATCGAGAGGTTGTAGCCGAGGAGGTACAGGAACCACACGGCGCCGATGATCGAGAACGGCACCGCGAGGAGGACGATCATCGTCTTTATCGCCGACTTCGTGTTCGCGTACATCAGGAGCCAGATCAGGACGAGCGTCACCGGGATGACGACCTTGAGGCGCTCCTTGACGCGCATCATGTTCTCGTACTGGCCGCTCCAGACGAGCGCGTACCCGGGCGGCAGCGTCACGTGCGCCGCGACGGCCTTCTTCGCCCGCTCGACGTACCCGCCAACGTCCTCCTTCGACGTGTCGAAGTCGACGTAGACGTAGCCCGAGAGGAGGCCGTTCTCGTTCCGGATCATCGCCGGTCCCCGCACCTGGCGGATCGTCGCGAGCTGGCCGAGCGGCACCTGGGCGCCCCCCATCGTCGGGACGAGGACGCGCGCGAGGCGGTCGAAGTCCTCGCGCAGCTCGCGCGAGTAGCGGACGTTGACGGAGTAGCGCTCGCGGCCCTTGATCACCGTCGTGACGGTCTCGCCGCCGATCGCCGTCATGATGACCGCGTTCGCGTCGTCCACCGTGAGGCCGTAGCGCGCGAGCGCGTCACGGTTCAGGTCGAAGTCGATGAAGTAGCCGCCGGCCACGCGCTCCGCGAACGCGGAACGCGTGCCCGAGACGTCCTTCACCGCCGCCTCGACCTCCGCGCCGATCCGCTCGATCTCGCCGAGGCTCGCCCCGAAGATCTTGATCCCGACCGGCGTGCGGATGCCCGTCGAGAGCATGTCGATGCGCGCCTTGATCGGCATCGTCCACGCGTTCGTCGTCCCGGGAATCCTGAGCGCCCGGTCCATCTCGTCGACGAGCTCGTCGTGGGAGATGTGGTTCGGCCAGATGTGGCCGAAGCCGTTCGCGAGCCAGCCGGGCGCCCACGACGAATACCACCTGTCCTTCTTGCGCCACTCGGCCTCGGGCTTGAGGATGACCGTCGTCTCCATCATCGAGAACGGAGCCGGGTCCGTGGACGTCTCGGCGCGGCCCGCCTTGCCGAACACGCGCTCGACCTCCGGGAACGACTTCAGCACGCGGTCCTGCGTCTGGAGCAGCCGCTCGGCCTCGGTCACGGAGATTCCCGGCAGCGTCGTCGGCATGTAGAGGATCGAGCCCTCGTAGAGCGGCGGCATGAACTCGGAGCCGAGCTTCAGGAAGACCGGGACCGTCGAGAGCATGGCGAGGAGCGCGATCGCGATCGTCGTCTTCGGGTGGTTGAGCACCGCGCGGCAGGGCCTCTCGTAGAGCCGGTGCAGGACGACGCTGATCGGGTGCTTCTCCTCCGCGTAGTACTTCCCCACCGTGACCTGGTTGACGATCCACGCGAGCCACTTCGGGCGGAACGAGAAGCCGTCCATGCGCGTGAAGAGCATCCGGATCGCGGGATCGAGCGTGATCGCGAGGAACGCCGCGATCGCCATCGCGAGGTTCTTCGAGAACGCGAGCGGCTTGAAGAGGCGGCCCTCCTGGTCCACGAGCGTGAAGACCGGAAGGAACGCGACCGCGACGACGAGGAGCGAGAAGAAGACCGACGGGCCGACCTCCATGAGCGCCTCGAGCCGGATCCTGTGGAAGTCTCCGGGCCGGCCGCCGTCGTTCCACTCCTGCAGTTTCTTGTAGGCGTTCTCGACCTCCACGATCGCGCCGTCCACGAGGATGCCGATCGAGATCGCGATGCCGCCCAGCGACATGATGTTGATGTTCAGGCCCATCGCGTTGAACGGGATGAACGCGAGGATCACCGAGATCGGAATCGTCACGATGGGGACGATCGCGCTCGGCACGTGCCACAGGAAGAGGAGGATTACGAGCGAGACCACGACGATCTCCTCGATCAGCTTCGACCGGAGCGTGTCGACGGAGCGCTTGATGAGGTCCGACCGGTCGTACGTCGTCACGATCTTCAGGCCCGGCGGCAGCGACGGCTCGATCTCCTTCAGCCGGGCCTTCACACGGTCGATCACGTCGAGCGCGTTCTCGCCGCTCCGCATCACGACGATGCCGCCCACGGTGTCGCCCTTGCCGTCGAGGTCCGTCACGCCCCGCCGGATCTCGGGGCCGAGCGCGACACGCCCGATGTCCCGGACCGTCAGCGGCGTCCCCTTCTCGTTCGTCTTGACGACGATTTTCCCGATGTCCTCGACGGTCTTGAGATAGCCGCGGCCGCGCACCATGTATTCGCGCCCCGAGAATTCGATCAGGCGCCCGCCGATCTCGTTGTTGCTCTTCCGGATCGCCTCCACGACGGACTCGAGCGGGATTCCATAGGCCGAAAGGGTGTTCGGGTCCAGCGTCACCTGGTACTGCTTCTGGGAGCCGCCCACGCTCGCGACTTCCGCGACGCCGGGCACGGACTGCACGGCGTACCGCAGGAACCAGTCCTGGTACGAGCGGATCTCGTCGGTCGCGTTCTTCCCGCTCTCGTCGACGAGCGCGTACTGGTAGATCCAGCCGACGCTCGTCGCGTCCGGCCCGAGCTCGGTCTTCACGCCGGCGGGGAGACGCGACTGGATCGTCGAGAGCTTCTCGAGGACGCGGGAGCGCGCCCAGTAGATGTCCGTGCCGTCCTCGAAGATGACGTAGACGTAGGAGAAGCCGAAGTCCGAGAACCCGCGGATCGTCTTGACCTTCGGGGCTCCGAGGAGCGCCGCCACGATCGGGTACGTGACCTGGTCCTCGAGAATGTCCGGGCTGCGGTCCCAGCGCGAGAACACGATGACCTGCGTGTCGGAGAGGTCCGGAATCGCGTCCAGCGGCGTCCTCCTGATGACGCCGATCGCGAGGACGATGACGATCGCGTAGACCGCGATGACGAGGTATTTGTTCTCGGCGGAGAACCGGATAATCCGCCGGATCATTTCGACGTACCCATCGCCGAGATGGCGGCCTTGAGTCGCGACTCGGAATCCACGAGGAAGTTGGCGCCCCGGACGACGACGTCGCCCTCCTTGAGTCCGCTCCGGACTTCCACCATTCCCTCGCCGCGATCGCCGATCGCGACCTCGCGCGGAGAGAGCGTCCCCTCGCCCTCGGCAACGAACACGACGTTCCGCGTGCCGCTCTCGAGAACGGCGTCATCCGGAACCTGGAGCACGGTGCGCGGCCGGGCGTGGAGCGTGACGTCCGCGAACATCTCGGGCTTCAGCTCGCCCTTCGGGTTGTCGAACTCGGCGCGCACCTTCACGGTGCGCGTCTTCTCGTCCACGGACGGGTAGACGTACGTGACCGTCCCCTGCCACGAGCGCCCCGGCCAGTAGGAGAGCGTCATGGTCGCCTTCTCGCCCGTGGCGAGGCGCGGGAGCTCGTACTCGTAAACGTCCGCGAGCACCCACACGGCGGACAGGTCGAGGATGTCGAAAAGAGTGTCGGCCGACGTCACCTTCATCCCGTGGTACGCGGTTCGCCCCGTGACGTACCCGGAGATCGGGGCGTAGACGGGCATCGCGCGGACGGGCTCTCCCTTCTTCTCGATCGCCGCGATGTCGGCGGGCGTGATCTCCCAGAGGAGGAGGCGCTGGCGCGCCGCCTCGAGGAGGTCGCGCCCGCCCTGCGCGACGGACGGGACGCCGGAGGGCCCGAGCGAGCGCGACGCCTTGAGCGCGAGCAGGTACTCCTGCTGCGTGGCATAGAGCTCCGGGCTGTAGATCAGCGCGAGGACCTCGCCCTTTTTCACGTACTTGCCCGTGAAGTCCGCCGTGACGTGCTCGACGAAGCCCTCGTAACGCGTGTGGACGTGGTGGACGCGGCGCTCGTCCGCCGCGATACGCCCGGTCGTCCGGATGGATGTCGCGAACGGCGCGCGCGTCACGGCGACGGTCTTGAGGCCGAGGAGCTGCCGCTTGGCCGCGTCGATCGTGACCGTCGCGAGGCCCTCGGGCGCGGCGCCGGCGCCTTTCGACGGCGCAGAGGCCGCCCCCTCGATCGGGACGAGCTTCATGTTGCAGATCGGGCAGTCCCCGGGCCCGTCCTTGACGACCTCGGGATGCATCGGGCACTGCCACTTCGCCGCCTTCGCCGCCGGCGCTCCCGGGGAAGGCGCCGACGTCTTGCCTCCGCAGCCTCCGAGGGCGAGCACGGCGCCCACGACCAGCGCGATGCCGAGGGGAAAGCAAGGGATCCTTCTAAGCAGATTCATTTTCTTCTCCCTACATCCCGGCCGTGCTCGACGAAGGCGTCGACGTCGAAGCGCCGGAGGCGGAGGCGGTGCGGTCAAGCGAGGACTCCCTGAGGTCCGCGTCCGCGCGCAGGAAGCCCGCGAGCCTCCCGACCGCGGAGCGGCGGTCCTGGTAGAGAGTCCCGAGAGCCTCGAGGACGGTCACGAACGGGACGGCGCCGGAGCGGTAGCTCGCGAGCGCCGCATCCACCGAAAGGCGGTCCTGGACGAGGACGCCCTCCGCGTCCAGCCGCGCCTCGTCCGCGAGCTGGCGCATCCGGATGAGGCGCTCCTCGGCGCGCGCGCGCACGATCGCCTTGATGGCGGCTTCCGTCGTGGCCGCGGAGCCGGAGAGCCCCTGCGCCTCGGCGACGAGCGGCCGCGTGCGCGCGCCCGCGAAGATCGGCACGGTCACGCCGACGCCGGCGGACCACATGAGCGGGAGCGAGCCGCGGTTCATGTACGCCGCCGAGACGACGAAGTCCGGCTGCGACCCGCGCTTTGCGAGGTCTGCCGCGAGCCGCGAGCGCTCGCCGAGCGCCGCGGCGTCGCGAATCTCGGGCGTGGCGTCGAGGGCCTTGGCAACCGCTTCGTCGCGACGCGGGACGTCGAGCGCGCCTCCGGGGAGAAGCCGCGCGGCAGCGGCGACGGGCGCGTCCGGAGGAAGGTCGAGGAGGCGCCGCAGCTCCGCGAGAGCACCCTCCTCGGCGGCCTGGTCGCGCCGCCTCTGCTGAAGGAGGCGCGTCCGCTCGCTCTGCGCGCGGATCACGTCCTGCTGCGTCCCCATCCCGGCCGCGTAACGGGCGCGAATCGTCTCGTCCATCTGACGCCACGTCTCGATCTGCTCGTCGACGAGGCGCTGGTTCTCGCGGGCCTCGAGAAGGTCCGCATGGGCGCGGCGGACGGCACCGGCGACGGCGAGCGCCGCGCGCTCGGGCCGGAAGGCGGCCCGGGCGGCGTCGGCGTTCGCGAGCTTCTCCGCGGCCCCGAGCTTGCCCGGAAACGGGAACGCCTGCTGGGCCGCGAAGATGAGGCGCGACATCGGCTCCGTACCGAGGGAGATGGCGGACCCGTCGTTCTCGTATCCGACGGAGAGCATCGGGTCGGACAGGACCCCCGCCGCCGGAGCGCGCGCCGCGAGAGCCGCGGCCTCCGATCGCGCCGCCGCGAGCTCGGGATTTCGAGCCAGCGCCTGGGCGACGAGGGCGTCGGCCTCGGCGGCGGCACTTGCGCCCGCATCCGCGGGCGCGCCGGGGGCGGGCGCCGCATTCGCGGCGCCCGCCGGGGGAACGGCCGCGAACAACGAGACAAGGCCGCAGACAGCCACGGCACGGCAGGCCTGCACTCGGGACCTTCTAAGAAAATCTTCTCTTCTTCCGACCATCTGGAACTCCTAAATTGAAAAGCCTCACGGAGCCGCTCGTTGGAGGCGGCGCGAGAAGGATTCAACGCGGGGATCAGACGAGGAGGACGGCGAAGAGCAGGTGCAGCGGCGCCGAGCGCGCGCGCGGCGCGACGCGCGACTCGACGTCCACGGCGAGCGGCGCGTCGACCACGACCATGGGCGCAAGCGCCTCCGCGAGCACGACGGGCGGAGCGTCGGCCGAAACCACGACCGCAGGGGCCGGAGGGACCGGATTCAGCGAGCAGTGGCACGGCGGGGCGTCGTCGTCGCCCATGCCGGCGCAGCAAGCCATCGGCGCCGAGCCCCCGCACGGGGATGCGGCCGCGAGGCGCGCCGCGGGCGCCGCCACGAGGGCGGCGGCGAGCAGGGCAAGAAGGAGAACGCGTCGCATCGCGCGATTCTACGCGCCTCCCCCCTTCGACCCATGATGCAGACGCTCCGGGGCTACTTCCGGACGAGGACGACCGACCCGGTCACCGCGCCGCAGCAGGCGCCGCCGCCCGTCGCCTGGCCCGCGTAGGTGCCCGTCAGGCCCCCGTCCGAGGTGAGCGTCATCGTGCCGCTGGCCGAGCCTCCGCACGGCGAGAACCCGATCGCGAAGACGAGCGTCGCGCCGCTCACGTTGCCGGTGAGCGTGCCGACGCCCGGCAGATCCGCGACGACCTTGCACCCCGTCTGGAAGAGCGTGACGTCGAGCGTCTTCGCCCCGCACGAGTCCGTGAACGTCCCGGCGTACTGCCCGGTCAGCGGCACGCACGAGGACGGCTGCGTCGGCGTCTCGGTGCTGCCGCAGCTCGTGAGAACGAAAGCGGCCGCGAGAGCTACCAGCGCGGCGGGAAACGGGCCCGCTCTCACGCGGCCCTCCCGCCGCGCGCCGCCGCGAGGCGGTCCACGGTGCCGACGCAGTCCTTCGCGCGGTAGGCGCGGCCGCCCGTTTCGAGGAGGATGCGGTCGAAGCCGCGGCACAGGCGGACGAGGCGGTCCGCGTTGCCGCGCGTGACCGGGAAGTCGAGCGCGAGCGAGAACCCGTCCGGCGCGTAGCCGCGCGGGAAGGTGTCGGCGCGGTGGCGCTTGACGACGGCCAGCGACGAAACGACCTCGGCCTCCTGCTGCAGGAAGAGGGCGCGGGCGAACGCCTCCTCGGCCTTCTCCTTCGGGACGAAGAGCTGGTACTGGATGAAGCCGCCCGGGCGGTACGCCTCGTTCCAGCCGGGAACGTAGTCGAGGAGGAACGAGTACGCGACGAGCGACTGCCGGTAACGCGCCCGGCCCGCGAGGCGGCCGGCGAGGAACTTCGCCGCGTTCACGAGGCGCATCTGCGGGCCGCGCGCCGTGAGCTTCAGCCCGAGGAGGAGCAGCGGGACCGGCAGCGGCCCCGTCTTGACGTCGGCGAGCTGCTCTGCGACTGAGAAGCCCGTCGGCTCGCCGGGCGCCGGAACGTGCTCGTTCGCGACGTGCAGGGCGCTTCGCCCGAGCGCGCGCCCGGACGCCCAGCAGTCCATCCAGCCGACGACGTACTCCCAGTCGTCCTTCGCGCCGTCGATTCCCGCGAGCGTCGCGGCGAGGTCCGGAGTCGCGAAGCCTTCGACGTCGAGGTAACCCGAGCGGAGCTTCTTGAGGTGGAGCGCGACCTCCACGATTGGGTCCGCCGCGCGCGTGTTCCCGACGACGTCCGCCAGCGCGGCCGAGCCGGCGGCGATCTGCTCGATGCGGCCGTCCGGCCGCAGCACGGAGACGCTCTCGAGGTGGTCGCCGATCGTCCCGCGCTTCCAGCCGTTCTTGCCGTGGACGTTCACGGCGACGGCGCCGCCGAGCGTCACGTTCATCGTGCCCGTGACGACGGGCGGCCAGAGGCCCTTCGGAATCGAGGCCTTCCAGAGCTCTCCGAGCGTGAGCCCCGCACCGGCGCGGACGATTCCCGTCTCGGCGTCGAGGCTTCGGATCGCGTTCAGCCGCGTGAGCTCGACGACGGGCCCGGCCGGGTTCAGGGCCGCGTCGCCGTACGAGCGCCCCGCCCCGCGGAAGACCGGCGTCTCGCCACGGGCGCGGAGGTTCGCGAGAATCGACGCCAGCTCCTCCACGGACGACGGCCGGTAGACCGGCGACACGCAGAAGTTGTAGAGGCCGAAGCCCTCGACACGTTCGGGAACCGGGCACTCGGCCGCCGTCACGGCGGGCCCACCCGCTTGAAGAGGAAGCGCGGCACGTGGTGGAGCGCGAGGCCGAAGAGCGCCCAGCGGCGGTAGACGTAGAAGACCTCGTGCCGCTTCTCGAGGCGGTCCGCGATCGTCCGGGCCGCCACGTCGGGCGGGACGACCCAGAAGAGGTTCTTCTTCCCGTCCAGCATCCGCGTGCCGACGAAGCCGGGCTTGACCGTCGAAACCGTCACGCCGAACGGGAAGAGCCGGTTGCGCAGCCCTTCGAGATACGTCGTGAGCGCCGCCTTCGAGGCGTTGTACGCGGGGTTGCCCTTGCGGCCTCGGTCGCCCGCGATCGACGAGATCGCCGCAAGGTGCCCGCGGCGCGCCGCGCGGAAGTAGTTCGCCGCGAGGCCGAGCATCCGGACCGCCGCGACCGCGTTGACGTTCATCGTCGCGGCGTCGCTTTCCGGATCGCACGTGACGCCGTCGCCGGCGGGCATCAGCCCCGCGTTGTAGAGAAAGAGGTCGCAGTGTCCCGTCGCTTCGAGGGCCTCGCGGAAGGCCGGCTCGATGCGCGAGGCGTCCGCGAGGTCGCAGACGACGCCGCGAACCGTGGCCGCCGGGTGGCGCAGGGACAGTTCGGCGACGAGGGCTCCGAGCTTCTCCGGCGACCGGCCGAGAATGGTGACCCAGCAACCCCGCGACGCGTACTCGGCCGCGAGCGCACGCCCCAGCCCGTCCGTGGCCCCAACGAGGACGACTCTCTTCACGCGATCTCCCCGCCCATCTTACGGCGGCCCGTCACGGCCAGAGGCGCTCCTTCTCCTCGTGCCAGTCGCGCGTCACGTCCAGCCAGAACGCGAGGCCCGCGTGAGGGCCGAACGGCGCGTACAGCCGCGCGACGCGCGCGTCGGAGACCTTGCGCCCGCGGAACCGCAGGGCGGACACCTTCTTGCGGGACCACGAGTCGAGCCCGAGCTTTCCGTGCCGGCCGAGAAGACGCCCGAGGGTGTCGGCGGCGTACGGGCCGAAGCCCTTCTCGGCACGGATCTCCTTCTCGACGTCCTCGTCCGGCCGCGCGAGATCCTCCCAGCGCGCGAGGTCGAGCGCCCCAGAAGCGACGCGGTCCGCGAACGCGGCGAGGTACGGCGCGCGGTAGCCGAACTTCAGCGATTCGATCTGGCGGGCGGAGAGCCCTGCAACGAAGGCAGACGGCGGAAACGCGCCGCCGTTCCCGTAGCGCGCGATCAGATTCGAGACCATCACCTTCGTGAGACCCCACGTGCAGTTCGTCGTCGCGAGGACCTTCACGGCGTCCTCGAACAGCGTCGGCGCGCGCAGGATGCGCCCCGCCCCGCGCCGCGCGATCCACGCGAAGCGCGGATCGCCGGCGCAGAGGGAATGAAACCCCGACAGTTCCGCTCGGAGGTCGAAGACCCGATCCAGCGCGCGGCGGACCGCGGCCCTGGACGGCAGGTTCGAAGAGACCGGAAGATTTTCTTTGAATGGTGAAGAGGGCGGCGGCGAGGGCGGCGCTGCGGTTGCGACCAGACCGCTCGAGCGCGCCGCCACAACCACCTGCACGGGGCATTCACCTTCTAAGAATCTGAATCCCAGGGTCCTCTTCTCCGCATCCCATTCGAACGGGGGCAGGTCGTACCACCCGTGGCTGCGCACGAGGAGGTCGAGGTCGAGGGGCGGAAGCGTCAGCCTCAGTTGCCCGTTCCCCCGATGCCGGGGCCGGGCGCGCCGCCGCCTCCGTGGGGGCACCGTTGCTTCGGCTCGGTCCCCTCGAGGAAGACCTCGTCCAGCGACGCGGGACACTCCTCGGTCACGAGGAGTCCCGTCGTCGGGTCGATCGACGCAGTGACGACGCCGGGCGTCTTCGGGAACGGCGTCTCGAACCAGTGGGACGGCAGACGACGGACGAAGTCCGCCCAGATCGGCAGCGCGGCGTGCGAGCCCGAGAGGTTCAGGCCGCGGTTGTCGTCGAAACCGACCCACACCGCGACGAGGAGGCTCGGCGAGAAGCCGACGAACCACGCGTCGCGGCCGTCGTTCGTCGTGCCCGTCTTGCCCGCGAAGATGCCCTGCGCCCCGAGGCGCCGCGCCGAGCCGCCCGTCCCGCGGTCCACCACGCCCCTCAGGACCGAGTCGAGCACCGACACCGCGTCGGCGTCGGCGCCGCGCACGATCGGCTCGTCTTTCGACTCCATGCGGCGGAGGGACGGCGTCACGAGGCCGAGGAGGGCGTTCGGCTTCACGCGGAACCCGCCGTTCGCGAACGTGCAGAACGCGGAGGCGATCTCCATCGGGCTCGTCTCGAAGGAGCCGAGCGCAATCGACGGGTAGGGTTTGAGCGGCGACGAGATTCCGGCGCGGCGCGCCGTCTCGACGATGTCGGGCAGGAGAGTGCGCCCCGGCGCCGTCTGGGTGACGGCGATGCGCACCGTCGGGATGTTGATCGACTGTTCGAGGGCCTGGCGGGCCGTCATCGTCCCGCGGTACTCGCCGTCGTAGTTCTTCGGGGACCAGGTCTCGTCCTCGCCCGCGCCCCACACGAGCGCGATCGGCGAGTCCACGTAGAGCGACGCGGGCGTGATCGGCGGGACGAGGTCGCGCTTGCCGAACGCGGTCAGGTAGACGAACGGCTTGAAGAGCGAGCCCGGCTGGCGCCGCGCCTGCACGACGCGGTTGAACTGGCTCACCTGGTAGTCGCGCCCGCCGACGAGAGCCCGCACCGAGCCCGTGGAGGGGTCGAGGGCGATCAGGGCCGCCTGGAGCTGCTCCTCGTCGCCACGGACACGCAGGCGCTTGAACTTCTTCTCGAGCTCCTCGAGCCCCTTCAGGACCGCCGCCTGCGCGGCCTGCTGCATGTCGGGGTCGAGCGTCGTGAAGACCGACGAGCCGTCCTCCTTCGAGTAGCCCGGGATCTCCTTCGCCTGCTTCAGGACGAAGTCCACGAAGTGGGGCGCGACGACTCCCATCGGGGGAGACGCGATCGGCGTGAGCGGCGCCGCGCTGGCGGCGTCGAACGCGGCCTTGTCGATCTTCTTCTGCTCGAGCATGCCGCGGAGGACCACGGCGCGCCGCTGGCGCGCGTTGTCGGGATTGCGGAACGGCGAGTACTTGCCCGGCGACGAGATGAGGCCCGCGAGCATCGCGGCCTCGTTGAGCTCGAGCCTCGAGACGCCCTTGCCGAAGTAGAAGCGCGACGCCTCCTCGACGCCGGTCACCGACACGGAGCCGCGCTGGCCGAGATAGATCTCGTTGAGGTAGGCCTCGAGAATCTGCGTTTTCGAGTACTTCGACTCGAGGATGACCGCCATGAGCGCTTCGACGCCCTTGCGCTTGAGCGTGCGCTCGGGCGTGAGGAACATGTTCTTGACGAGCTGCTGGGTCAGCGTGGACGTGCCGCGCACTCCGGCGCGGCGCGTCACGCTCTGCAGGACGGCCCCGACGAGGCGCCGCGGAGAGATTCCCGCGTGGGTGAAGAAGTCGCGGTCCTCCGTCGTGAGGATCGCGTCGAGGAGGACCTTCGGGACCTGGTCGAGCGTGACGAGCGTTCGGTCCTGCATCTTCTCGTCGAAGACGGTGCCGACGACCTCGGGCTCGAAGACGACGTGCGGAAGCGGCGAGCCGTCCTCGGCGCGGCGCACGGACGCGACGCGGCGCCCCGAGAACTCGAGCACCACGGCCACGCCCGGGGTGCGGCCCCACGCCGTCTCGCGGTCGTTCACCCAGACCGTGATCCGCTTCGGCGAGAGCGCGTACTGGCCGGGGAGAAGCGGAGGCTTCGGAACCTCGGCGTAGCGCAGGCGCCCGAGCCGGCGCGTCACGTCCTCCGCCGCGAGGGCATCGCCCGGCCGCACGACCCAGACGTCCGAGTACAGGCGCGTCGGCAGGCTCCAGCGCCGGCCGTCCATCGTCGCCCCGACGACTCGGGAGAAGTACAGGACGACGACGACGGCCGCGGCGACGAGGAGGACCGCCGTCGCGCCGAGCGCGAACCAGGCCGGCCTTGGGATACGGCCGAGCTGCCGTCCGCACCACGCGGAAACGACCTTCAGGCGGGCGGATGCCGCCGCGCCCAGGGTTTTCAGGCGGGCGGACACCGCCGAGAGGGCCGCGAAACGCGGCTCAGGCTCGTTCACCGCGGCGAGTCTAGCCGACGGGGTCCGGTGCTACGATGCGATTGATTCTCGATGGCGAAGACCTTCGCGGAGCTCCTCCGCCGCCTCGACGCCTTCTCCGACCGCATCCCGCTCGGCGAGCTGGAGGCGGCGCTCTCGGACGTCTCGATGTCCCTCGACGACGTCCGACACCACCTGATCTTCGGAGCCGACACGTACCGCCGGAACCTCGTCCACGCGGGCCCGGCCTACCAGGCGCTCGTGTTGTGCTGGCGGAACGGACAGCGCAGCCCGATCCACGACCACGCCGGCTCGAGCTGCGGAGTGCGCGTCCTTTCCGGCGAGGCGCTCGAGACCGTCTTCGAGCGGACGCGAGCCGGAATGGTCTTCGCGGTCCGCTCGCTCGCGCATGCGCCGGGAAGCGTCTGCGCAACGCAGGACGCGGACATTCACCAGGTTTCGAACGTCGCCGACGACGGCAGGGACCTCGTGACGCTGCACGTCTACTCGCCGCCCCTCCTGAACATGGGGACCTATACGCTCTTCGACCCGAACGTCCGCGCCTTCCGCGAGCCGGTCCATGAGGACGCGCTCGTGGACGGCGGCGGGATCTGAGTCCCTGCGCCCCGCGGGTGGGGCCGCGTCAGGCCGTCTTGCGGGCGGCGCCGAACTCGCGGGACGCGAGCGTCCCGTCGGCGTTCATGACGAGGAGCTCGGCGTCGGTGATTTCCACGAGGTGGCGCGCGGTGAGGATCGCATTCTGCTGACCCTCGAACGCCCCCATCGGCTGCCCGCTTCCGACTTCGTAAACGTACCAGAGGCCCTCTTCGTAAACGACCATGAACCTCATGCGGCGCATCACCGTCCGAGTGTCGCGGCCGCGGCGCGCCCGCGCCAGAGCATGATCATGCCCCCCGAGGCGTGTCCCCCGTCACGAGATCCAGCCCGCGAGAATCGCCGCGGCCGTGGCCGAGGCCGCGAGAATCCACAGGATCACGCCGAGCAGGATCGGCCGCACTCCGACCCGCGCGATCGCCTCGCGCGTGAGCGTGGTCCCGATCAGGAACAGCGTGACGACGAGCAGGCGCTTCGCCGCGTCCGCGACGGACCGCCCTGCCGGCGCGAGGGCCGGGATCCACGTGACGAGCGCGGCGGCGGCGACGAAGCCCCCGAGAAACCACGGGACGGCGAGGCGGGCGTGCGCGCTCTCCCCCGTGCGGCGCGCGTGGTACCGCGCCGCGAGGAGCGCGAGCGGGACGATCCACAGGGCGCGCGCGAGCTTCACCGTCGTCGCGACCTCGACGGCCTTCGGCCCGTACGCGGCCGCCGCCCCGACGACCGAGCTCGTGTCGTGGATCGCGAGCGCCGCGAAGAGCCCGAACCGGGCCTCGTCGAACCCGAGGAGGCGCCCGAGCGGCGGGAAGACGACGAGCGCGACCGCGTTCAGAAGGAACACGGTCGCGAGGGCCACGGACACGGACTCGGCCTTCGCCCGGATCGCGGGAGCGACCGCCGCGATCGCGCTGCCGCCGCAGATCGCCGTTCCCGCGGTGACGAGGATCGCCGTGTCCTCCTCGACGCGCAGCGCGCGCGCGAGGGCGAAGCCCGCGGCGCACGTCAGCGCGATTCCCACCGCCGTGTAGCCGATGCCGCGGGCGCCCACGCGCGCCACCACGCCGAGGTCCGCCGCGGCTCCGAGCCCCATCACCGACAGGCCGAGGAGAAGGTGCGCGAGGCGCTTCGTCTCTGCGGGCCAGGGGTTGCCCGCGGTCAGGGCGACCAGGATTCCGAGCACGAGGGCCCCGCCGGCGGGCACGACCGGCGCGAGGCAGGCGGCCGCGAGAAGCGGGACGAGGACGCGGCCAGCCGTCACGCGCGAAGTGTAGGCTAGCGCACGATGTCCGCTCCGCACCGCGACGCGTCCGTCTCCGTGCACGTCGTCCGCCGTGACGGCGACGCGGAGACCCGGGACCGGGACTCCCTCACGGCCGAGGAGCCCCTCGAGATCCGGCTCCGCGAAGGAACGGACGCGCCCGAGCGGTTCGTCGTCACGATGCGCACGCCGGGGGACGACGACGATCTCGCCGTCGGCCTCCTCTACGGGGAAGGCGTGATCTCGGGGATCGGCGACGTCGCGGCCGTCGGTCCGCCCGGAGAGCCCGGCCTCGCCCCGGAACTCGCGCGGAACGTCCGCGTCGTGACGCTCGCTCCCGGCGCCGCTCGATGCGCTCCGCGGCGCGCGACCGTCATGGGATCGGCCTGCGGCGTGTGCGGCCGGACCTCGGTCTCCGACGTGATCGCGCTCGCGGAGGCGGCCCGCGCGCGCGCCGCACGACCCGCTGGGGCCGGAGGCGCGGCGGACCTCACGATCACCGCCGAACTTCTCACGCGTCTCCCCGGCGTCCTGCGCGAGAAACAGTCCGTCTTCGCCTCGACGGGCGGCCTGCACGCGGCCGGGTTTTTCGAGGCCGACGGAACGCTGGTCGTCGCGCGCGAGGACGTCGGCCGCCACAACGCGACCGACAAGGCCGTCGGGGCGCTCCTCCGCGAGGGGCGGAGGACGCCGCCGATCCTCCTCGTCTCGGGGCGGCTCGGGTTCGAGATCGCCCAGAAAGCGGCCCTCGCGGGCGCCCGCATCGTCGCAGCCGTCTCGGCGCCGACGAGCCTCGCCGTGGAGCTCGCCGAGGAGGCGGGCCTCACGGTCGTCGGGTTCCTGCGCGGCGCGCGCTTCAACGTCTATGCCCACCCGGAGCGCATCCGGGGGTAGACTGCGCGCCTCATGCCCAGGGAGATTCCCGTTTCGCTGAGGCTCTGCTGGACGGATCCCGTCACCGGCGAGGCGCGGAGCGTCCCGCTCGAGGGCGCGCTGCGATTCGGCTCGAACCGGCAGCAGAACGACATCGTCCTTCCCCTGCGCTCCGTGGAGCCGTTCCACGCCGAGATTCTCGGCGACCAGGCGGGCGGCTGGGAGCTCGTGGCTCTCGGTCCGAGGCGGCTCAAGGTCGGCGACCAGATGACGCCCCGGGCGCGCCTCACGGCGGGCACCGAGTTCTCCGTCGGCCCGGTCGCGTTTCGCGTCAGGCCGAGCGAGCCAACGGTCACGCGGCCCGTCTCCAGCACGGGCTCGCGGCGCGCGTTCGCGCCTCCTCCGCCGCCCGCGCCTGCCCCGGGCCGCTGGCCCGCCGTCGGCGTCGCGCTTCTCGTCGCGGCGACGGGCGTGGCGACGTGGTCCGCGCTCCACCAGAAGGCGGAGGACGCGACGGGCCTCCGGGCAAAGGCGGCTTCGCCGGCGGCGCCCGCCGCGGGCCGCGCGCGCCCGAAGGCGAAGACGGCGGACCGGACGGCCCTCCTCGAGGCCGGTTCGGTTGCGACGTCGCCGTCCGCCGCTCCCGGCGTCGAATCCGCCGCCCCGATCGTCCTCGTGAAGATCGGCGGCTCGTGGGTGCCCGCGCAGGGGTTCTTCGTGACGACGAACGGCCTCGTTCTCCTGAACCAGCGCCTCGCCGCGGCCGCCGAGTCCATTCTCGTGCGGGCCGCCGGGGCCGATGCGCCGGTGACGGCGCGCCTCGTCGCCTCGGATCCGGGGAAGGACCTCGCGCTCCTCGAGGTTCCCGTGAACGGCCCGGTGCTCGCGACACGCCTCGACGACGACGACTCGTTGCGCGCGGCGGCGCTCGCGCTCGGCGTTCCCGCGGCGGACGTGCGCGCGTTCGTCGCCGCCCACCGCTGAGACGGGCCGTTGCCGCCTCCCCGAGGCGTACACTTTCGCCACGATGTCCGCGCTCCTCGCAGCGGCGCTCCTCTTCCAGGTCCAGGACCTGAGACCGGCGACGAAGGCCTGCCCGTTCTTCGTCGTGACGACGTCGGGTGAGCGCGTCGGCGCCCTCGACCGGCCGAATCACGACGGCAAGCCCGTTAAGTTCCGCCTCTGCTCGAACGGCACGCTCACGATGTTCGCCGCCCAGGACGTCGACTGGGCCGCGACCGAGCAGGCCAACGCCGCGGGGAACGCGCCCGCGCCGACCCCCGGCCTCGCCCCGAATCCGACGCGCGCGTCCCTCTCGGGCATCGCGAAGCAGACGTCCCTCCGCGACGCGGAAGCCGCGGTCAAGCAGAACCAGCTCTCCGGAAAGATGAAGCTCGCCGGCCGCGAGGTCTCGCTCGACGACTCGGTGCCGTTCTTCGGCAAGGAATCGGTGGCGCAGCACCTGAAGCTCAGCACGTTCTACGCGGACGCCTCGGGCTGCCCCTCCCAGCGGGCCCGCGCGTACGGCTCGGTGAAGAACATCTCGCGGATGAAGCTGCGGAGCCTCAAGGCGCTCGTCCTGATCGGGAGCATCCGGTCCGGCGACTACAACGGGCAGGTCCAGACGATGGACCCGTCCGACCTCGTCCCGGGTGAGGAGTCGGAGATCTTCCTCTGGCTCTCGTGCGACTGGGCCGGCCAGGCCTCGTCGTTCCGCACGAAGAACGACGCCGTTCTCGTCATGATCGCGGACGTCGCGGGCCACACCGAGGAGGTTTCGAAGCCAGACGGCTCGAACCCGTTCATGACGCCCGCGCCGACGAAGACCGCCGCTCCGGCGCGCACGCCCACGCCGGCCTCACCCTACGGAAACGCTCCGATGAAGCCACGCTGATGCCCGACGCCGGCGCCTCCCTCGCACTCATGTGGATGGACCCCGCGACGGGCGAGACGAAAAAGGTGCCGCTCGACCACGCGCTGCGCCTCGGCTCGAACCGCCAGCAGAACGACGTCGCCCTGCCCTTCGCGGGCGTCGAGGCTCTTCACGCGGAGATCGTCTCGCGTCCCGGCGGCGGATGGGAGATCGCGCCGGTGGGCGTCCTGCGCCTGAAGGTGGACGGCGCGATGGTCCCGCGCGCCGAGCTCCGGCCGGGCTCGACGTTCTCGATCGGCATTCTCGATTTCACCGTCGGCTACGCGGGGGCTTCGCTCGAGCGCGCGTCCGCGCCCGCCCGGCCCGCCGCGCCGGTCTCCGGCTCGTCGCGAATTCTCGTGCCGCCTCCCGTGCGGCGCCCGGCGGTCGCGGGGCCGCGCCCGCCGGAGCCCGACCGGCGCCTCGCCTTTGCGCTCCTCGGCGGCGGCCTCGTCGCCGCACTCGGGGGCGTCGTCTGGTTCGTCGCGCTGCGGCCGAAGCCGACGCCCCTGGCCGCGCCGCCCGCGAACGTGCCCCAGGCGGCCGCGTCCGCTCCGGCGAACGCGCCGGCCCGGCAGGAGCCGACGGACCCGTTCGCGGCCGCCAAGAAGTCCGTCGTCACGGTCATCGCGAAGCTGGCCTTCGACAAGGGATTCGCGACCGGAACGGGCTTCTTCGTGACGTCGTCGGGCAAGCTCGTCACGAACTTCCACGTCGTGAAAAGGACGGACTACCAGCAGATCCTGATGCCGGGCTCGAAGAAGCCGGTCGACGCGCGCATCCTCGCGACCGACGAGGAGCACGACCTCGCGCTGCTGCAGGCGATGGTCGATCCGCCCGTCCCCGTCGCGCCGCTCGCGGCCGGCGCGGTGCTGAAGATGGGCGATCCCGTCTTCGCGCTGGGCTCGCCGGCCGGCCCCGTCCTCGAGATGAGCCTCTCGCGCGGCATCGTGAGCTCCGACAAGCCGCGCCAGTTCGGGGACGTCGCGCTCATCCAGCACGACGCCGCCATCAACCCCGGCAACAGCGGCGGGCCCCTTCTCGATCAGCAGGGGCGCGTCGTCGGCGTGAACACGCTCAAGATCAAGGAGACGCAGGGGCTGAACTTCGCGATCCCGGTGGATCAGGTCAAGGATTTCCTCGCCCTGCCGCGCTGACGCCCGTCAGTTGTCCACGATCCAGCGCTCTCCGTCCCGGCTCAGGCGGACGGACACGCTCGTGAGGTTCGGGAACGAGCCGGGCGCGTTCGGGTCGGCGCACGAGAATTCCGCGTTCCAGTAGGCGGACACGCCGTCGCGGCTGACGAGCGTCGCACCCGTGTACGTGCACCTCGCGCGCGCCGCCTCCTCGCCCGAAAACGCCTGGTCCGCCGCGCGCCGGCCGAGCGACTGCGCCCGCCCCGCGACGATCGACCGCATGTCGGCCGTCTCGCGCGCGGCGGTTTCCTCGGCCGAGGGCGTCCGGACGGGCTCCCGGGTGGTCGCCCCGGTACGGTCGATGCGGATCGGCGCCTTCGTGTCGAGCGCCTTCCCCATCACGAACATCAGAAACGCGACGAATGCGAGCCCGAGGCCGGCGAAGATCCAGGCGCCGCGGCCCATGCTCCCCTCCCCTCAGCGGCCGCCGGCCGCGGGCGGAGCGGGCTTCGGCCGGCTGCGGTAGCGCTCCCAGAGCCGCTTGTGGCGGTCGGAGAGATCGAGCGCCACGCCCCTTTCGTAGAGCGCGGTGACGGTGGACGTCGTCTGGAGGGGGTCGCCCGTCCATACGGCGAGCGACGCGTCCTTGCCCGGCTCGAGCGAGCCGATCCGCGCGTCGACGCCGAAGATGCGCGCCGGGTTGAGCGTGATGGAACGGAGCGCCTCGAGCGGGTCGAGTCCGAACGACACGGCCATCGCCGCGTCGTTCGGAAGGTCGCGCGTCGTCGCGGCGGTCATCGTCGTCTGGCCGTTGCCGATCGCGACGACGACCCCCGCCTTCGCGAGCTCCGCCGCCTTCGTGAACGGCGCGTCGTACGCGTCGTCCTCGCGCAGCGGCAGATCGAGGACCGTGTCGAGGACGACGGGGATCTTCCGCTCGGCGAGCGCCGCCGCCGACCTCGGCGCGTCGTATCCGCCGAGGATCACGAGGCGGACCTTCGTGCCCTTGAGATCCTCGTCGAGAAACCGCAGCGCTGCGTCGATCTGCGCCCTGCGCTCGGCGCGGACGACGAGGGGAATCGACCCGTCGAGGACGGCCGCGAGCGCCCCGGTGGACGCAACGGTGTCGTGCGCGGGGACGCCGGCCTTGCCCTCGGCGGCGCGGGCCGTCCGGTACGCCGCGGCGTCCCGGAACGTCCGCCGGATGAGGTCGAGCGCCTCGTCGCGCCGGCGCTCCTGGACTCGCGCGGACGGCCGGGCCTCCGGGCGCCGGTCGATCGCCATCTCGGGCCACTCGACGAGGACCGCGGCCGGGCACTTCACGCACGCGTCCTCGCGCGTCCAGCCGTTCAGGGTCACGACGGACGCGGCGCCGGGGAACGTCGAGCCGCGCGGCGCGAGCGCCGCGAAGAGGACGCCGTTCGAGCGCGTCACGGGGAGCGTCTCGGAATCGAGGTTCATCGCGACGTCGGGCCGCGCCTCGGGGTTGATCTCGGCGATCTCGGAGACGTCGTTCGTCGCGCGGACGGCCTGGATCTCGACGAGCCCGACGAGCGACGCGGGCGCGAAGAAGGCGGGGGCGACGTGCCTGCCCGCCGCGTCGACGACCGTCGCTCCCGCGGGAATCGGCGTTCCGGGGCCGCCCACCGCCGAGATCTTCCCGCCGTCGATCACGACGACGCCGTTCGGAATGGCGGGCCCGGCCGCCGTGTGCACGGTCGCGCCCTTGAGGACGAGGACGGAGGCGAGAAGGAGCATGCTCATCGCGCCACCTCCACACCGGCGGACGCATCCATGGCGTGCTCCTCCTCGCTGCAGGAGTGCTCGGCGGGCCGGGCCGGCGGCCCGGCAGGCGCGGCCGCGGCGCCGCGGGAGGCGGCCAGGCGCGCCTTGCCGATCAGCTCGGTCTTCTCGGCCCCGAGGGCGGCGCGGGCCTTGAGGTCCTCGGCGCGGTCGAAGTACTTCTTCCCTTCGATCCAGGTTTCGTCCGCGTGGCTGGTTGCGTCCAGCGGGTCGCCCGACCACACGACGAAGTCGCCGTCCTTGCCCGGCTCGAGGGAGCCGATGCGCGCGTCGACCTTCAGCTGCTTCGCGGAGTTCGCGGTCACGAACTTGAGCGCCTCCTCGCGCGGCACGCCGCCGTACTTGACGGCTTTCGCCGCCTCGACGTTCATGCGGCGGGCCAGCTCGTCGGAGTCGGAGTTGAACGAGACGAGGACGCCGCGTTCCCGCATCAGGGCGCCGTTGTACGGGATCGCGTCGTACACCTCGAACTTGTAGGCCCACCAGTCGCTGAAGGACGAGGCGCCGGCGCCGTGCGCCGCGATCTCGTCGGCGACCTTGTAGCCCTCGAGGATGTGCTGGAGCGTTCCGATCTTCACGCCGAACTCCTCGCAGAGCCGGATCAGGTCGAGGACCTCCTGCTTGACGTAGCTGTGCGCGTGGATCGCCCGCTTGCCCTCGAGGATCTCGGCGATCGCCTCGAGCTGCAGGTCCGTGCGGACGGGCTCGGCCTTCTGCTTCCTCCGGTAGTCGCGCGCGGCCGAGAAGCGCTCGCGGATGAGGGCCGAGACGCCCATGCGCGTCTGCGGGTAGCGGAGCGGACCGGTCCCCTGCATGTTCGAGCGCTTCGGGTTCTCGCCGAGCGCGAACTTGATGCCGGGCGGCGCGTCCTTGAGCCTTGAGGCCGTCGGGCCCCTCGCCGTTCCTGAGCTTGAGGATTTCCGACTGCCCGCCGATTGCGTTCGACGAGCCGTGGAGCACGTTCGCGGCCGTGAGGCCGCCGGCGAGCTCGCGGTAGATCGCCGGTGCGAAGGGGTTCACGACGTCGCCGATGCGGACCTCGGCCGAGATGTTGTGGCTGCCTTCGTTCACGCCGCCGTCGACCGCCGTGTGGCTGTGGGCGTCGATGAGACCGGGCGTGACGGAGCGGCCCTGCGCGTCGATGGTGACGAGCGACGAGGCGGCCGACGCCGGCACGGCGACGTCCTTTCCCACGGCGGCGACCTTGCCGTCCACGACGAGAACGCTCGCGTTCTCGAGAGTGCCCTTCGGACCGGACGTCCAGACCGTCGCGTTCTTGACGAGGACGGCCTTCGGCGCCGCGAGCGGAGCCGCCCAGCGCGCGGGGAGCGGGCGCACGTCGGAGTCCGGCGCGTCCAGCTTCTCGGCGGCCGTGGCGGCCGGCGCCGCCCCCGGCTCGGCGGCGTCGGCGCCGGAACCCCCGCGGCCCGGTGCGGAGCGGTCCCGTTCCGCGCGCTTCGACACGGCGGGGCCTCCCGCGGCAGGGCGCACGTCGAGCCGCAGCGAGTCGCCCTCCACGACGGCCTCCGCCTTCTGCGGGCCGGAGAGCCCGAACGGCGCCCCGTCGACGTCGAACGTGAGCCTCTGGCCGTGCCTCACGACGTTCGTCGCCGCAACCGGCTTGCCTCCGGCCGCCGGAGTCACGCCGACGCCGGGGAGGCCGGTGCGCGGATCCGAGCGGAGCGAAACCGACGCGCCGTCCACCTTGAACGTGCCGGCGACCGCGCCCTTCTTCGGCCTCACCTCGTAAGGGACGCCGTCGACGAACGTCGTGAGGACGCGCGTCCTGTCGCTGAATAGCGGGCCGGACGACACGACGAGGTTCGCGAGCGCGCCGGGAACGATCTCGCCCGCGCGGCCCGCGAGACCGAGCTGACGCGCCGGGATCGTCGTGAAGGCCGCGAGGAGGTCGTCCGCCGAAAGGCCGCGAGCCCGGGCCTTCTTCGCGCGATCCGCGAGGTCGGAGAGCTCGGCGAGACCGTGCGTCGTCAGCGAGAACGTCAGGCCGAGGTCGCGCATCCAGCGCGGGTTCGAGGCCGCGCGATCCCACGCGCGGAGGCGCTGGAGCGACACGTCGCTCCACTCGTCCTCGTCCTCGACGGACGGCGCGGCCGCGAACGCGAGCGAGAGGACGAGGTCGGGCCTCGCGGCCTTGACCTCGTCGGCGAGAAGGTAGAGGTCGCTCCCCGTCGCCACGTGACGCGCCTTCAGGCCGAACTCCGCCGCGATCTTCGCGGAACGGAGGAGGGCGAGGACGTCGGAGGCTTCGAAGACGACCGGCTCCCTGCCGGAAACGGCGTCGCCCAACGCGACCCACCCGTCGTACCGTTCGGGACGCGCGCGCCCGGCGGGCTTCGCGGCGTACGCGGCGTCGGCCGCGAGCAGCCATTTCGCGTCCGAGAAGGCCTGCCGCACCGCGGCGGCCATTCCCATCTTGGAGCCCGGATACTCCCCTCCGAATTCGGGCGCGTCGGCGTCGCGCGCGACGTGCTGCGCGGACTTCGCGACGAGGAGCGCGCGGGAGAGCGGGCCGTCGGAGAGCGCGATCACGGCGCTCTCGCCGCGCAGGATGCCCTTGTCGGGCACGGCGGCGACCACGGTGAAGCCGAGGTCGCGGAACGCCTCGCGCACGTCGGAGGAGACCTTCAGGTCGGCGAGGACGGTCCGCTCGGGGCGGAGCTTCGACGACGGGAGCGCGTTGCCGGAGGGCTCGGGCGCCGGCGTGGCCTGGGGAAACGCGGCCGCGCCCGCGCCGCGGCGGGAAGCGGTCGAGTCGTCCGCGGAGGGGCGGACGCCGGAGAGGCGCGACACGGTCACGTACGGGTCGATGAGGCCCGGCGAAACCGTCTGGCCCTCGAGATCCATCACCTGCGCGTCGGCCGGCACGGCCACCGCGCCCGCGGCCCCGACGGCCGCGATGACGCCGCCGCGCACGATCACGACGCCCTTCTCGATGACCTTGCCCGGCGAAGTCACGACACGCGCGTTCACGAGCGCATAAACGTGCGGCAGCTCCGCCGCCCAAGACATCTTTGCGAAGAGAAAGAAAGAGAGAAAGAGGAGAGAAGACTTTCGCATCTCTTCTTCCTACTTCAGCAAGTTGTCCTCGACGAACTTCAGCGTCGCGAGGAACAGGAAGTCCTGGTTCTTCTTCTTGCTGAACCCGTGGCCCTCGTCCTTCGCGAGCAGGTACCACACGGGGCCGCCGTTCTTCTTGATCGCGCCGACCATCTGCTCGGCCTCGGTGTACGGCACGCGCGGGTCGTTCCGGCCCTGCACGATGAACATCGGCTTCGTGATCTTCGACGCGCTCGCGAGGGGCGAGACCTTCTCGAGGAACGCGCGCATCTTCGGGTCGCGCTCGTCGCCGTACTCCACGCGGCGCAGGTCGCGCCGGTAGGCCTCCGTGTGCTCGAGGAACGTCACCCAGTTCGAGATCCCGACGACGTCGAGCGCGCAGCGGAAGCGGTCGTTGTAGTGCGTCATCGATGCGAGCGTCATGTATCCGCCGTAGGAGCCGCCGGTCACCATGACGCGGCCCTTGTCGAGGCCGGGCTGCACGGCGATCCAGTCGAGGAGCGCCCCGACGTCCTTCACGGAGTCCTCGCGCAGGACGCCGTTGTCGAGCTTCACGAACGTCTTGCCATAGCCCGTGGAGCCGCGCACGTTCGGATAGAGGATCGCGACGCCGAGCTCGTTCAGGAGGAAGTTGTTCCTCCCGAGGAACCCCGCCTGCGACTGCCCCTCCGGCCCGCCGTGGATGTTCAAGATCACGGGGCGCGGACCGGCGAAGGACGCCGGCGGGCGGTAGAGAAGGCCGGTGATCGTCTTCCCGTCGAAGCTCTTCCACGACACGATCTCGGGCTCGGCGAACGCGCTCGCGTCGAGGCCGCCCGTCTCGCTCTCGGTCCACCGGCTGAGCGCACCCGTCTGCGTGTCGATGGCCCAGGCGTCGGCCGGCGACTTCGCGGACGTGAGCGTGAACCCCAGGTTGCGGCTCTGCGGGCACCAGCGCAGGCCGCCGATCGTCCCGTACGGGACTTTCGGGAGCGGGATCGTCTTGCGGGTCTTCACGTCCATCGCGTGGAGCGTCTCGGCGCCCGCCTCGTTGACCGTCCACGCGAGCTTCGATCCGTCCTCGGAGAGGTCGAAGCCCTGCACGTCCCAGGACAGCCCCGGAGTCAGGACTTCGAGCTTCCTCGTCGCGACGTCGACGGCGACGAGGCGGCTGAACTCGGAGTCCGCGTCCGTCGTCGTGTAGACCGTCTTTCCGTCGGGAGAGAAGCGTCCCGCGCCCCAGGAAACCTGCTCCTTCGACTCCGGCGAGAAGCGCGTCTTCGCGCCCGTCGCGACGTCCACGAGCCACAGGTGCGACACGTTGACGGAGATCCCCTCGACGACGAGAAGCGTCTTCTCGTCCGGCGACCAGTCCGTCACGAACAGGCGCTCGCCGGAGCCCTCGAGGACCATCCGGTCGGTGTTCGCGGGGTCGGAGGGATTCATGACCCAGATGTCGCCGTTCTTTCCCGTGCGCCTCGTGGACGAGTAGGCCATCCACGTGCCGCTGCGCGTGAACGCGCCGCCCTGGTTGCGCGACTTGCCGTCCGTGAGAAGCGAAACCTTGCCGGTCTTGTCTTCGCGCAGGTAGAGCTGGAACCACTCGCCGCCGCCGACGTCCTTGGAGAAGACGACGTCGGCCGTCTTCGGCCGATAGCGCGCGCCGATGATGCGCTCCGGGTAGAACGTGAGCTGCGTGCGCGCGGCGCCGGGCGCCTTGACGCGGTGCAGCTGCGGGACGTCGCCGAAGCGCGTCGTGACGAGCATCTCGGAGCGCAGCGGGTTCCACGCCTGGAACGACGCCGTGCGGAACTCCATGTACGCGGACGCGCGCTCCGCGAGCGTCTTCGGCACAGCCGGCAGGCCGTCCAGGACGAGCGCCTCGTTCGGCGCGACGGCGTCGTCGGCGCCCCGCGCCGCGAGAGGGAGAAGAAGGAGACTGGCGAGAAGGAGAACGCCCGAACGTCTTTTCATGCGAAGACCTCTATTTTCTTGATCGTCATCTCGTCGCCGAGCACCGTGGCCTGTTCGCCCGCCGTCTTCCCGAGCAGGAGTTTCCCGAGCTCGGAGAGGTACGAATACACGCCCTCGTCCGGCTTCGAGTCCCACGGGCCGAGGAGCGTGACGGTCTTCTTTCCTTTCGGGCCTTCCAGCGTCACGCGCGCGCCGGGGCGGATCTCGGTCGTGTCGATCGTCGCGGGATCCAGCGCCCGGGCCTTGAGAAGCTCTTCCTGGATCTTGCCGGCGCGGGCCGAGAGAAGCTGCTGCTTGTCGCGGCGCGCCTTGTACTCGAAGTTCTCCGACAGGTCGCCCTCCGCGGCCGCGAGCGCGATCCCCTTCGTGTTCTCGGGAATCTCGACCTTCAGGATGTTTTCGAGCTCGGCGCGCTTTCTCTCGATGGCCGCGGCCGTCACGAAGAACGTGTCGTCCTCCGCCTTGCGGAGGTCCTTGAAGCGCATCTCGGCGGCCGCGAGGAGGCCGTCGCGGCGCAGCGGCTCGAGCTCGTGGTGGCGCGAGAGCCCGGCCAGGAACGACCGCGCTTCCTCCACCGAGGCCTGCTTGACGAGCCAGCCCGCGACGAGGCCGGTGCGGTCGAACATCTCGCGCACCTTCGTGCGCAGGCCGCCGAGCTCGTCCCAGGAGATCGCGTCGAGGAGCCGGCCGAGGACGTTCGGGTTGAGGCGCGCCCGGAACGCGTCGTCCGTCGCGGAGCGCTGGGCGAACCACACGAAGGCGCGCGGCCCCGAGCGCGGGTTCTTCAGGAGCTTGTCGAGAGTCCGCTCCCGCGTTACGGGGTCGATCTCCGCGAGCTTCCGGTCGATGAGCTCGATCGTCCGGCCGTCCTCCTCCTTGAACATCCACTCCGCGAGGACGGCGGGGGCCTCCGCCGGCTTCTCGCGGACGAGGATCTCGAGCGCCCGCTCGCGGATCGTCCGGTCCGAGAGGCGTCCGAGGAGAGCGAGCGGCTGCGCGAGGACGTGGCGTTCGACGTCGGCCGCGTGGGTGACGCCGGGCACCTTCTCGACGAGAACGGCGATCTCGAACGCCGTGGCCGAGTCCCGGTCCTCGAGCTCCTCGGCGTCTCTCACGAGGAGCTTCGCCATCGCGAGCGCGAGGACGGTCGAGCGCTTCTGGTTCTTACGGAAGAGGTCGATGCGGTCCTTCAGGGCGGCTCTTTCGAACTTCGCGAGGAGAGTCGCGTCGGCGGCGTCCGCCGAGTCGGACCACTCGACGGTCGCGCTCTTGCCGCTGCCGTGGACGACGACCTGGGGGTTCTTCTTCGAGGCGGTCCACCAGGAGGTCCAGGCGTCTTCGGCCACGAGGCCCTTCACGGCCTCCTTGACCTCGGTCATCGTCAGGGCGCGACCGAAGGAGTCGATGAGGTGCTTGAGCGCCGCCCCGGGGTCGGCCACGACGCGCTCTCGCAGAGCGTCCGGGGCCGTGAACTTCTCGTTCAGGAAGTGGCCCGGCGGAAGCGAGACGAGCTGCCGGGACGCGATGCCGATCGGAACGGCGACGCCCTTGGCGGACTCGAAGTCGAGCCGCACGACGTTGAGCGCGAAGTTCGTCTCGACGACCTTGCCGGCGCCGCGTCCGGCCATCGCGAAGACCTTGCCGGTCTCGAACGGGAGCCAGGCCTCGGCCTTTTCGGCGCGGGCGAGACCGTCGAGCGGGTCCTTCGCCTCGCGGAACTTGAACCGGCCGAGGAGGCTCGTCAGCGACGTCGCGTCGGGCCACGCGGACGCGAGCACGTCCTCGAAGAGACGGTGGAAGCCGTCGGGAGTCGACGGCGTCGCGCCGGCCCGGACGGCCTCCTTCAGGATCGTCCAGCGCAGCCTCGGAGCGTCGGGGTCCGGGGACTTCTTCAGGGCCGCGTCCGCCGCGCCCGCGAGGGCCTGCAGGCGCGGCTTCTGGCCCGCGCGGGCGAACCCGCGCAGGGCCGCGAGGATCGTTTCCTCGTTCAGGAGAGGGTCGGCGAGCGCCTCCTGGAAAACGGTCTCGACGAGATCGAAGCGCTTCTCGGTGAGAAGGCTCTGCAGCGAGGCGCCGCCCGTCAACCGAGCATTCCCTTCTTGAGGTCCTCGGACGGGGGCTTCGGCCCGAGCCAGAGCGCGAAGAGCGCTTCGGCGAACTCCTTGCCCTCGATGACGCCGAGCTCCTTGTCACCGAAGGAGACGGTCGTCCCCTTGCCGGGGAGGTACGAGAAGGAGAGCGTCTGGGTCTCCTTCATGTCCGGGATCAGCCCGTAGAGCTTCTCGATCGCGGCCTTCTGGGCTGCCGCCTTTTCCTTCGCGTTGTTCTCGAAACCCTCGACGAAGCCGTCCTTCAGCTGGCTCTTCGAGACGTCGCGCAGAAACGTCATGCGGACGGCCTTCGCCCCGTCGGAGGCGAGGATCGCCGCGGCGTCCTTCGAAGGCGCCTCGAGGTAGAGGCCGCCGACGTAGACCTTGAAGATGGCCTTCTTCCGGAGGCCGAGGCCGTTCAGCTTCAGCGTCTTGTCGCCGACGGAGAGGGTCTCGGGCATGTTCACGCCCGCGAGCTCCTTCGCGACGGCCGGACGGGCGGGGATGACTGCGGCGAGAGCCGCAGCGGCGAGCACGAACAGGGTGGCGCGTTTCATCGCAATCCTCCTCAAAGGAAAGGGATTCTAGCTTTGCTTCGGACCCGGGCGTTTCGGGAGACGAGGAAGACGGGGAAATCCTGATTTTTCTCAGAAAGTGAAAGAATCCGTGTGCAGCGCCGCAGCAAGCGAGGTGAGCCGATGCGCAAGCCGCAGCCCCATTCACCTTCTAAGAAATCTTCGAATTCTCCGAGATCTTCTCCGAAAGCAAAGAAACCCTCTTCGGTCCCCGTTTTCCCCACCCTCGAGGTCGTCTTCGCGTCCGTCGAGGTGAAGCACAACGGCTGGCCGGGCGATGCCGGGACGCCGACGGACCTCTCGCTCATCCTCCAGCTCGAGATCCCCTCGGCCGCCGCGCCGAACACGGCGCTCGCCTCGGCACGCATGCCGTTCCGGGCGGCCTCGGGCCAGACCGTCGCCGCGGACGACCTGCCCCCGGACGCGTCGGGGCGCCCGTTCTTCGGCGGGCCCGTGAAGGTCTCGAACCACGTGAACCTCCACGCCCGCCTCTTCGTCGACCGCACGAACACGGTCGGCCCGATCCTCGGCGCCGCCCTGAACACCGTCATCGGAACGTTCGTCGGACAGATCCCTCTCCTCGGCTCCCCCGTGCGCGACGTCCTCCACATCCAGATCGGGAACGTGATCTCCACCGAGCTGGCACGTGCGACGGCGATCGTCCCGGTGGATACGTCGATGAAGGGGACGCATCCCGTCTCGATCGCGCTCGTGGCCCCGCGCACGATCCCGGGCGTCTACGCGCCGCCGGGGAGCCCGGAGGGCTACCGCAAGGGCGTCGTCGTGACGGAGGGCGACCTCGTGGCCCTCCTCCACCTCACGCTCACGCTGACGCTGCCGGCCTGACGCCTAGCCCCGGATCTCGGCGAACTTCGCGACGCGGGCGAACTGGTCGCGGATCGCCTTCAGGAGCGCGATCCGATTCGCCTTCACGCCCTCGTCCTCGGCCATGACGTGGACCTCGGTGAAGAAGCGGTCGAGGGCGGGCCCGAAGGACGCCATGATTCCGAGCGCGTCGTGGAAATGCCGCTGCGAGAGGAGGTCGTCGATCATCCCGCGCGCCTGCAGGTAGTCGCCGGCGAGCGCCTGCTCGGCCTCGTCGGTCATCTTCGCGGGGTCGGGCTCGCCCAGCGCTTCCGGCGCCTGCGCAAGGATGTTCTGCATCCGCTTGAACGCGGCGGCCAGCGGCGCGAAGTCGGCTTCCATCCGCATGGCGTCCACGGCGGCGACGCGCTCGGCCGCGTCGACCGGGTCGCGCGCGTCCGCCTCGAGGACGGCCTCGATCGTGTCGGCCGCATGCCCCTTCTTCTCGAGGAGGAAGCGCAGCCGCTCGGTCAGGAACGCCGAGAGCTCCGGCACGACCTCCTCCCGGCCGCGCGCGAGCGAGCCGTGGAGCTGGAGCGCGTCCGAGATCGCGACCGGCACGTCGAGGTGCCAGTTGCGGTCGAGGAGGATCTTGACGACGCCGAGCGCCGCGCGGCGCAGCGCGTACGGGTCGCGCGAGCCCGTCGGGACGAGGCCGAGGCCGAAGAGGCCCGTGAGCGTGTCGAGACGGTCCGCGAGTGCGACGACGGCGCCCACGTCGCTGCGCGGCGACGCGTCGTCGGCGGACGCGGGCCGGTACTGGTCGTAGATCGCCTGCCACACCTCGTCGCGCTCGCCCTCGCGCTGCGCGTAGAGGCCGCCCACGACGCCCTGCAGGTCGGGGAACTCGCGGACCATGTCGGTGACGAGGTCGGCCTTCATGAGGCGCGCCGCGCGGATCACGGAGGACGAGTCGGCGACCTGCAGGCGCGCCGCGAGGCGTTCGGCGAGATCCTGCACGCGGCCCGTCTTCTTGAGGTAGTCGCCGAGAGTTTCCTGGAACTGCAGGCGCCCGAGGCGCGAGAGGCGGTCCTCGAGCTTCGTCTTGCCGTCGTCGTCCCAGAAGAACCGCGCGTCGGCGAAGCGGGCAGACGTGACCCACTCGTTGCCCTGCGCGATGAGCCCCTTCGGGTCGCCCGTCTGGTCGCAGACCGCAAGGAACGCGGGCAGGAGCGCCCCCTCGCGGCGGATGGGGAGCATCTTCTGGTGCTCGCGCATCGACGTCACGAGGATCTCTTCCGGCAGTTCCAGAAACGCCTCGTCGAACGCGCCGCGCACGAGGCCGGGCCACTCGACGAGATGGGACCACGCTTCGAAGAGCGACTCGTCCGCGGCCGGCTCTCCGCCGATCCCAGCCGCGAGCGCCTTCGCCTGCTCCTCGAAACGCGCGCGGCGCACGGCGAGGTCCGGCTCGACGTGGGCTGCGCGCAGCTTCGCGAACCAGTCCGCGACGCCCATCACGATGATCCGGCCGCCCGCGAGCGTGCGGTGGCCGTACGTCGTGCGACCGCTCTCGACGCCGAAAAGCTGGAGCGGAACGACGAGGCCGTCGAGAAGCGCGACGACGGAGTGGACGGGCCGGATCCAGATCGGCCCGCCGTCGCCCCAGCGCATCATGCGCGGGAACGTCATCTTCTCGACGAGCGGCGGCAGGATCTCGGAAATGACCTCCGCTGCCGGGCGCCCCGAGACCGTCTTCTTCGCGACGACGTAGGCTCCCTTCGGGAGCTGGACGACGGCGAGGTCGTCCACGGACACGCCTTGCGCGTTCGCGAAGCCCTCGGCGGCCTTCGTGGGCTTGCCCTCGGCGTCGAACCCCTTGGAGGCCGGGGGACCGGTGACCTCGAGCGTGGCGTCGGGCTGGCGGTCGGCCACGCCCTCCCCGACGAGAATCAGGCGGCGCGACGTGGAGTGGACGGTCAGCGTGCCACCGAGGCGCGCCTCGGCGAACGCGTTCGCGACGCGGGCGAGCAGGTCCTCGCGCGCGCCCGGGAGCACGCCCGCCGGGATCTCCTCGGCGAGGATTTCGAGAAGGAACTCAGACATCGGTCGGCTCCGGGGCCGCTTCCGGCGCCGGCGGCGGCTCGGGCTCGGGCTTCTTCGGAAGCATCGGGAAGCCCTGCGCCTCGCGCGAGGCGACGTAAGCCTTCGCGCACTCGACGGCGAGGCCGCGCACGCGCTTGATGACGCCGACGCGGTCCGTGGCCGAGACGGCCCCGCGCGCGTCGAGGATGTTGAAGGCGTGCGAGCACTTCAACGTGAAGTCGTACGCCGGGAGAACGAGCCCGGCCTCGAGGCAGCGTTTGGCCTCGGCCTCGTACTTCTCGAAGAGGAGCTGCCAGAGCGCGGGGTCGGCGATCTCGAATCCGTACTTCGAGACCTCGTACTCGTCCTGCTTGCGCGCCTCGCCGTACGGCACGCCCGGCGCCCACTCGATGTCGTAGACGCTGCGCTTCTTGGCGAGGAACATCGTGAGGCGCTCGAGGCCGTACGTGATCTCGGCCGTGATCGGGGCGAGGTCGAGGCCGCCGGCCTGCTGGAAATACGTGAACTGCGTGATCTCCATCCCGTCGAGCAGCACCTGCCAGCCCACGCCCCACGCGCCCAGCGTCGGGGACTCCCAGTTGTCCTCCTCGAAGCGGAGATCGTGCTCCTTCGGGTCGATCCCGAGCGCGACGAGGCTCTCGACGTAGAGGTCCTGGATGTCCACCGGCGCCGGCTTCATGACGACCTGGAACTGCTGGTGCTTCACGAGCCGGAACGGGTTCTGGCCGTAACGGCCGTCGGCCGGGCGGCGCGAGGGCTGCACGTAGCCGGCGTTCCACGGCTCCGGGCCGAGGACGCGCAGGAACGTCGCCGGGTGCATCGTCCCGGCGCCGACCTCGACGTCCCACGGCTGCTCGATGAGGCAGCCCTTCGACGACCAGTACGCGGAAAGCCGGAGGATCAGCGACTGCAGGTCCATGAGCGGACGCCGAGTGTACCGAATCCCCGCTCAGCCGAGGCTCTGGAGGAACCGGTAGCTCTTCAGCTCGTGCCCGAGGAAGCTCCGGCGCGCCTCGCGCAGCAGGTCCTCGAGGGACTCGAGGGCGCCGGCGGGCGGCGGCTTTTTCGCGAGCGCGAGGAGCGGGAACCTCCGCATGGATGCGAGGACGCCCCTCGCGGGCTCGGCAACCTCCTCCTCGTCGAGGACGCCCGCGAACCTCAGGAGCCACGTCTCGAAATACCGCGTCGCGAGCGGCGCCGGGACGCCGGCTTCCAGCGCGTCGAGCACGTGGCGCACGAGGCGGTAAACGTCGCCGCCGAGCTCGGACTCGGGCACGAACGTGAGCGCGCTCTCCGCGACGTACGGCAGCAGCATCGCCGCGTCGGCGGCGACGGCAAGGTCGTACGCGCTCTTCACGATCTCGAGACCGTCCACGCGCGCGAGGTCCGCGCCCTCTTTGCGGAAATACGTGAGGGAGACCTCCGTGAGGAGCTGCAGCGCCGCCGCGCGCTTCGACTTGCCGCGCGCGCCGCGCACGGCCGCCCGGACGACGCCGTGATCCTTCGTGAGGAGCGCGACGACGAGGTCCTTCTCCGAAAGCGGGTCGAGCTTCAGAATGAAGGCCGTGGTCGAGACGAGCGCCATGCCCGGCGATTCTCCCCCGCGGAGCCGAACCGGGCTGCCGAAGACCGTCGTCCGCCTCGGCTGGGTGTCGTTCCTGACGGACGTCTCGTCCGAGATGATCGTCCCGCTGCTCCCCGCGTTCCTCGTGACGCTGTCGGGCGTCCCGGCGGCGGCGCTCGGCTGGATCGAGGGCGTCGCGGACGCGACGGCCTCGTTCGTGAAGATCCTCTCGGGCAAGTGGACGGACCGCGCGAAGGCAAAGAAGCCCCTCGTCTTCCTCGGCTACGGCCTCTCGTCCGTCGCGCGCCCGCTCATCGGCCTCGCGCCGGGCTGGCCGACGGTCGTCCTGATCCGCTTCTTCGACCGCGTCGGCAAGGGCGTGCGCACCGCGCCGCGCGACACGATGATCGCGGCGGCCGCGCCCGCGAACCGGCGCGGCGCGGCGTTCGGCCTGCACCGCGCGTTCGACAACGCGGGCGCCGTCTTCGGCCCCCTGCTCGCGGCGGGGCTCGTCGGGTTCATAGGCCTGAGCCTGCGGACCGTCTTCCTGCTGGCGGCCATACCCGCCGCGCTTTCTCTTCTGGTTCTTGCTTTCGGAGTAAGAGAAGAGAAAGAAGAAGAGAAGATTTCTTTGAAGGTGAAGAGGGCGGGGCGCCCTCTGCGCCTCTCGACGCGCGCCGCGGCTCCCCGCCGCCCTCTAAACCATTCGAAGAATCTTCCTCTTCCTCTTCGTCTTCCTCTTCTCTCCCCCCGGTCTTCTGGAGGACCTCCGGCGTCTTCGCGCTGTTCGCTCTCGCCGCGTCGTCCGACACGTTTCTCCTCCTCAAGGCGAAAGAGATCGGGATCGGTGCCGCGTGGCTGCCGATCCTCTGGGCGTTCTCGAACGCCGTGAAGTCCCTCTTCTCGACCTGGGGTGGGGGGCTTTCGGACCGCTTCGGCCGCAAGCGCGTGCTCTCCGTCGCGTGGACTCTCTACGCGGTCTGCTACGCGGGTTTTGCTTTTGTCACGTCCACGGCGGCCCTCGTCGCGCTCGTCGGCGTCTACTCGCTCTACTACTCGCTCTCGGAAGGGACGGAGAAGGCGCTCGTCGCCGATCTCGTCGGCCCGGCGATGCGCGGACGGGCCTTCGGCTGGATGAACGGCCTCATCGGATTCGCGGCCCTGCCCGCGAGCGTCGTCTTCGGCCTCGTCTGGCAGGGCGCGGGCTCGAAGACCGCGTTTCTGCTGGGAGCAGCCGTCGCCGCGGCCGCCGTTCTGGGCCTCGTGGCGCTTGTTCCGCGCGGGCGCAAGGCCGGGTAAGATCCCCGCCATGTCTGGACCCGTGTGGAAGCGCCTCCACCAGAAGGGCGCATGCGACTCCTGCGGAGAGACGTTCGACGAGCGCTACGCCGTCGGGACCGTCTTCGACTTCACGTTCCGGCCCGACTCGGCCTACTGCGCGGCGTGCTACGCCCGCTACGGGGGCCGCGCGGACGAGCTGAACCCGGATGCGGTGGGCCACATGCAGGCGCCGCGCACCCTGTCGCGCCCGAACTCCGTCAGCGACGTCGAGTGATCCTCGAACGGTTCAAGGGGTCGGCCCTTCTCCCGATCGCGGAGAAGGTGGCCGCAGGGACGCGCCTCTCGTTTGCGGACGGCGTCACGCTCTTCAACTCCCCGGACGTCCTCGGCGTCGGCGCTCTCGCGAACTTCGTCCGCGAGAAGAAGCACGGCAACACCGGCTACTACAACGTCAACCGGTACCTGAACCCGACGAACCTCTGCTGGGTGGACTGCGCGCTCTGCGCGTGGGCCCGCAAGCCCGGCGTCGACGGCGGCTACACGATGTCGATCGAGGAAGCCGTCCGCGAGGCCGCAGTCGGCTGGCACGACGGGATCACGGAGATCCACATCGTGGGCGGCTTGCACCCGTCACTCCCCTACTCGTGGTACCTCGATCTCCTGCGCGCGCTGCGCGCGAAGTTTCCCGGCGTCCACCTCAAGGCGTGGACGATGGTCGAGGTGGACTGGATCGCCCGCGTCGCGAAGAAGGACGTCGTGACGGTGATCCGCGAGCTGAAGGACGCCGGCATGGACTCCTGCCCGGCGGCGGCGCCGAGATCTTCGAGAAGCGCGTCCGCGACGTCATCTGCCGCGACAAGATCTCCGGCGAACGCTGGCTCGAGCTCGCGAAGCTCTGCCACGAGAACGGCGTCAAGACGAACGTCACGATGCTCTACGGCAGCGTCGAGACCGTCGAGGACCGCGTCGACCACCTCGTGCGGATCCGCGAGCTGCAGGACGTCACGCACGGCTTCCTCGGGTTCATCCCGCTCGCGTTCCACCCCGAGGAGACGCAGCTCCCGGACCTCCCCGCCGCCACGGGCATGACGGACCTCAAGGTCATCGCCGTCTCGCGCCTCATGCTCGACAACGTCGACCACGTGAAGGCGTACTGGGTGCAGATCGGCGAGAAGCTGGCCCCGGTCGCCCTCCACTTCGGCGCGGACGACCTCGTCGGCACCGTGATGGAGGAGACGATCACGCACGCCGCCGGCGCGACGACGGAGGCGGGCCTGACGCGCGCGCAGATGGAAGCGCTCATCCGCGGCGCGGGCCGCGAGCCCTTCGAGCGCGACGCGTACTACGAGCGCGTCGTCCGCGACGCCGACGGCCGCGTCCTGCGCGCGAACCGGCACGACTTCGCAGCGGCAGCCGCTCGCTAGTTCGGCGCCGCCTCCAGCTGCTTCTTGATCGACGCGATCGTCCGTTCGTTGACCTGCTCCTTCGGGAGCGCCTCCGCGTACGCGAGCATCTCCTCGAGCGTCTTCTTCGACGCCGCCGCGTCGCCCTTGTCCTTGTAGAGGCCGGCGCGCGTGCGGTAGACGACGAGCTTGCGCGGCCCGTAGGCGCGCGCCATGGCACGGTCGGACGCCGCGAGGGCCTCGTCGTACTTCTTCATCGCCCCGTAGGCGCTCGCGAGGCGCTGTGGCGGGTTGTAGTCGTCCGGGAAGTCCTTCTCCGACTGAACGAGCGCCGGAACGACGCGCTCGGGCTGGCCCAGCGCCAGACACGCGGATACGCGGTGCGCGTCGAACACGGTGCGCTCCGTCGGCGTCTTCGCCTTCGCGGCCTCGCCCTCGAGGTAGGACGCCCACGCCTCGAGCGTCTTCTTCGCGCCCGGCTCGTCCTTCGCGGCGCTGCGCTCCCCGGCGAGCGAGCCGTAGACGGCCGAGACGTCGTCGGCCGCGAGGCCGGTTTTCGGTCCGTCGACGACCGACCGGGCGTCCGCGGCGAGAGCCGCGACGAGGGCCGGCTTCTGCGGATCGTCGTCCTTCAGAGAGAGCGCGCAGTCGAGGCCCGAGCCCGCGACGTTCGCGGCCGACGGCGTGGCCCTGAGGTTCGGGAAGGCGTCGCGCGCCGCGGCCGCGCAGGCCTCGCGCTGGCCGCTCTGCGAGAGCGAGAAGAGAAGCGATTCGACCGTGCGCGCGTACGAGGGCGCGTTCGGCTTCTGTGTCTCGAGCGCCTTGCGGTACGCCGCGGCGGCCTCGGGGTACTTGCCGTCCGCGTAGAGGCGATCCGCATCCGCGAGCGCCGCGCCGGGCGCCGTCTTCCCGCGGGCCGCCTTCTCTCCGTCGTCGAGGAGGCGCAGGAGCTGCGGCGTCGTCACGCCGCCCGCCCAGCGCAGAACGATCTTCTCGGTCGCGGGGTCGATCACGTAGATCGACGGCCAGACCCTGACGGGGAACTTCCCCAGCAGCGCAGCGTTCTCACGCTTCTCGGTGTTGACCGAAAGCCAGACGAACCGTCCGGCCTGCCGCTCGAGGGCCTTGTCCGTGAAGACGAAGGCCTTCATCGAGCGACACGTGTGTCACCAGGGCGCCCAGGCCTCGAAGAAGATCGGCTTGCCGGAGGCTTTCGCGGAAGCGAGCGCCTTCGTGTAGTCGTCCTCGATGAAGGGCAGGACCTGGCGGGGCGTGGCGGTTCCGGCCACGGCGGCCGGAGCGGCAAAGAGGGCGGCGGCGAGCGCCGCCCGAATCAGTTTCGTGCTCATGCCGTGACTATACGAAACCCGGCCCACGCGAGTTACGGGAAACTCTCCTGGAAGCTCATCGCCACGTAGCTGCCGTCGGAGGTCACGTTGTCGTTGAGGACCGCGTATGCCGCGAAGCGCGACGCGCCCGAAATCTTCTCGACCTCTGCGTACCCCGCCGACGCCCCGAAGTCGGCGAGCGGCCGGTTGAACTGGAACCATTCGCCGGGCGCGAGCGTCTTCACGACGGGAGACCCGAGCAGCGGCCGGCCCGGACCCGCCCCGAAGTACGTCACGCGGAGCGTGATCGCGTCCGCGGCGTCGCCGCGATTCACGACCGCGAGGTTCGAACGCTGCGAAGCGTTCTCCTGCAGGCCGTAAACGGACGCCGTCGTGGTTGCGCACTGCCCGGCCGTGAGGCCCGGGTAGAACAGGCCGTACGAGCCGCCGGAGGAAATCGGAACGTACGTCCGCGCGCCGACCCCGAGCGCGCCCGCAGCCGTGCCCGACGCCGCCCGGACGGAGAGCGAGCCGCCGACGTTCCGTCCGTCGCTCTCGATCGGGAGCGTCCCGCGGAGGAACGCGATCGCGTCCGGCAGGATGCGCTGCTCGCCCGGAGCGAGCGTGAGCGGAGCGACGCCGGATCCGCTGCCGAAACCGCTCGCGGCGACGTAGACCAGCTGGAGCGACAGCGGCGCCGCCGTGAAGTTCGTCAGCGTGAGCTCGGTCCGGAAGCGCGCGCCCAGGCCCTGCACGTCGAGGACGACCGGCACGAGCCGGTCGGCCCCGGACGCGTCGCCCGCGAGGAGCGGCGGCACGTACGAGCCGTCAGACGTCACCGCGTCGTTCAGGACCGCGTACGCCGTGAACGGCGACGAGCCGGACACCCGCGTCACGACAGCCCGGCCCGACGAGGCCTTCCCCGCCAGCGGCTGGTTGAACTGGAACCACCCCCACGGCCCGAGCGGCTGGTCCGGCAGCGCGCCGAGATCCTCGCCCGCAGGACCCTGGAGGGAGACTCGGAGGACGATCGGATCCGGCCCGGCGTTCACGACCGCGACGTTCGAGCGCTGGGCCGCGTTCTGCTGCAGCCCGAAGAGCGTGGCCGAGACCGTCGTGGAATCGGCCGACGGATAGGCGAGGCCGAACGTCCCCGCTCCACCCGCAGGATCAGCCGTGAACGTGCGGGCCCCCGCGTAAACGTACTCGCCCGGATGCGTGGAGAACGTGGCGCGGAGCGTGCCGACGTGCGTCGCGCCGTCGTCCGGGATCGGGACGTTCTGGGAGCGGAGCCACGCGACCAGGTCCGGGAGCGTCCGCATCTCGTGGGAGCCGAGGTTGAGCCGCGCGAACCCGCTGCCTCCGCCCACCGCGGCCGTAAAGGAAAGGAGGACGGGCGTGGAGTCGCCCACCGCCCAGAGCGTGACCTCGCTCCTGTAGCGGCTCCCGCCCAGTCCCGGCGACTCGAGGACGACCGGGAGCAGGAGCGACGTCCCCGTCGATTCCACCGGGACCCTGATCGTGATCGTGATCGACGCGACGCCGGATCCGCCGTTCGTGTCGGTCGCGGTGAGCGTGACGCGGTACGTCCCGGGCACCGCGAAGGGATGGGCGGCGGGCGTCGCGCCCGCTGCGCTCTTGCCGTCGCCGAAGTCCCACGCGAACGTCACGGAGTCGCCGTCGGGATCCGTCGCCGAGCCGAGGAACGGCACGGGCACGCCCGCTTCGTACGAAACCCCGACGGCGGGAGCCAGGATGGTCGGGACGGGCGGACGGTTCGAGATCAGCGCCGCGGGGAGCGTCGAGACGAAGACGTCCGGCGCGGCGCCGGCGTCGTCGGACCACGAGACGACGATGGCTCCGTTCGCGCCGGCCGAGACGGCGGCGCGGCCGGGACCGCCGAGGCCGTCCACGGGGTTCGAGGCGCTGCCCGAGAAACCCCCGTTCGCCGAGAGGTCGACCGGGGGCGAGAACGTTTTCCCGCCGTCGGTGGAGCGCGCGACCCGGACGTCGCTCTGAACGTCGTTCGCGTCGAAACCCTCCCACGCGACGTCGATCGCGCCCGAGGATTCGAAGACGACCGCCGGCACGTAGGACTGATCGGCGGCAGACGAGAGGAACACGGGGCTCGAGAACGACGTCCCGCCGCTCGTGGAACGCGCAAAGGCGATCTGGCGGTTCTGGATGACGTTGGCGACGATCGCGCGCATGTAGAACGCGAGCCCGATGCTGTCGTCGGGGCCGGCGGCGAGGTCCGGCGCGTAGGACAGGGTCGCGGAGTCCGTCACGGTCGCCGGAGCGCCGAATGCGGCGCCCGCCTTCGAGACCGCGAGCCGGATCACCGACGTGCTCAACGTCTGCTGGATCCAGGCGAGGTACGCATTGTTCTTCGAGTCGATCGCGAGGGCGGGCCGCGAGTAGGTCGTCGGCGAGTCAAATACCGCCACGGGAGTCGAGAAGCTCGTCCCCGCGTTCGTCGAGCGCGACCAGCCCACGACGGGCGCGTCGCCAGAGAGGTCGTACCAGCCGACGACGACGTTGCCGTTGCGGTCGGCGGCGACGTTCGGAAGGATGGCGTAGCCGGTGTTCCCGTTGACGGCGAGAGGCGCCGAGAACGTCGCGCCCCCGTCCGTGGACTTCACGAAATAAATGCGCGGCGTCGGGTCGGCGATTACCCTGCCGGACCAGACCACGAAGATCCGGCCCGTCGCGTCGATCGTGAACGCGCTCTCGGCCGCCAGGGAGCCCGTCGCGTGCAGCTTCAGTGGCGCGGAGAACGTCGCGCCCCCGTCCGTCGAGCGCCTGTAGAACACCTCGGAGCCCGTCACGGCCCCGGAGTCGTCGTCCGTGACGGCGTGGAGCACGCCCGACCCGTCGGCCTTGACCGACCCCGTCGAGAACCCGGCCGTCCGCGTCACGTTCACGGGCGGCGCGAAGCCGCGCGAGCCGTTCGTGACCGTGAGGCGCATGCGCGTCCCGCGGACGAGGCCGCCCGCCGTGGCGGCGACACCGAAGACGTAGTCGCCGGGAGGCGCGGAAGCCGACGCCGTCACCGTCAGGCGGACGGTCTGGCCCGGAAGAACCGTGCCGCTCGCGAGCGACAGCGTGAGCCCCGCGGGCGCGAGGTCCGGCTCGAGGGCGAGCGTCCCTGCGAAGCCGTTGGCGCCGGAGGCCGCGAGATCGAACGTCGCGGCGCCGCCCTGCGGAACGGCCGCGTAGGTGTTCAGAGCCGACAGGTTGAAATCGGGAGTCGACGCGTCGAACGCGGCGGGCACGGCTGCCGCATAGACGTCCGCGTCGCCCGAGCGTTCGTCCGTCCACGCGACGTAGAAGGTCCCGCCGTCGGCCGCGAGCCCGTCGTACGACGTGTGCCCGGACCCGGACAGACTGTGCGGAGCGGGCCCCCACGGGGAGTTCCGGTCCGTGACCCTGATGTTCCGTCCCCACGTCACCCCGCCGTCGCGCGAGATCGCCAGGGTCACGTCGTTCAGCACGTCGCGGGCCGCGTCGTTGCGCCGGTCGGCCCAACGCACCCCGACGGTCCCGTCGGGCAGGGCGGCGAGCGCCGGAAACGCCTGTGTCGTCGGCGTCCCGTCGTCGTTCAGCTTCCGCGCGGCCGAGAACGTCGTCGCGTTGTCGGTCGAGCGGACGTAGAAGACGTCCGACCGGTCCGACGTCGCGCCGGACGAAACCGCGGCCCACGCGATGTGGACCGTGCCGGCGCCATCGACCGCGAGGGAGGGGCCGGAATTCGGCGCGGCGCCGCCCGAGCCCGCCGTCAGCGAACCCGCGGGCTGAAACGTCGCGGCCGCGCGGAGCGCGCCGAACAACTGCCCGCCGTCCGTCGAACGCGTGATCGTGATTCCGCTCGGGGAGCGGTGGCCGTCCTGGTAGGCCACGTAGACGTCGCCGTTCGGCGCGACAGCGACCGCCGCGTGGTCCACGGGGGCCCCGTCGATGATCGAGAGGATCGCGGGAGCCGCGAACGACGCACCGTCCGCGGCGTGGGAGCACAGGATCGCCGTATAGCCGTACCGGGTGAAGTAATAGGTCCAGACGACGTAGACCGTGCCCTTGCGCGGCGAGGCCGCGCCGTTGTCCACGGCGATCGCCGGCTTGTCCATCACGTCGGTGCCGTTCTCGACGCCGCCCGCGGGGCTCGAGAACTCGGGAAACGTGAGGCCGCCGTCCGTCGACTTCGCGAGGGCGACCGAGGCCGGTTCTCCGGGCACGCTCTGGAGGAACGCGTAGTAGATCTCCCCGGCAGGCCCGATCGCGACCGAAGGGCTTCCCCAGACGGCGACGTCGGGGGCCGCCGGAATGCGCCGGTGCGCGAAGGTCGCGCCGCCGTCGTTCGAGACGCCGTACCCCGCGGCCGCGTACGTGGCGTCCTCGAAGCCCACGAAGACGCGCGAGCCGCGGGCCGCGACCGAGGTCGTGCGGGCGGCGTGATGGTCGACGTCGAGCGCCGGGTTGTTCACGCGGACGTTCTGGCGGGGGGCGGGCGCGGCCAGACCCGAAGCGGAGGCGGAGGCGGCCCGGAAAACGCCCGACGCGTCATCCCGCGGGGAGGACGGCGCCGCCGCAAGGCCGTTCGCGACGAGGACCGACTGCCGCGCGGCAGGCGAGAGGCGCTCGAAAATCTCCGGCTTCAGCGCCCACGCGAGGCGTGAGGGCGAGGCGCCGGCCGCGCCCGGCTCCATCGCCGCGAGAGCGGCGGAGGCCGCGAGGGAAAGAAAAAGAAGAAGAGGAATTCTGCTTAGAAAGAAGATCCGGGGGCGGGCAGAAGTCAATTGGCCCTCCTCGAGGCGCACACGAGCCCGAGCGCGGCAATTCTCATACCGCCGCGCACGTCCCCTTTCTAAGAAAAACGGCGGCGCAAAGCGCCGCCGGGGTGCGGGGGCGGGTGAGCCCCGCCCAGATCTCTCACTCTTCCGGCTTCACCGCCGTCGAGAACTTCGAAGCCTGGCCGCGGCCCGTCTGCCGCTGGACGTAGAAGCGGACGTACTTGCCCTTCGGGGCCTTCTTGATCGCGGCCTGCAGCTCGTCGACCGACCCGACTGCCGCGCCGTTCACCTCGAGGATGACGTCGCCCTCCAGGAGGTTTGCGTCCGCCGCCGGCGACACGGCCTTGACGTGCGTGATGACGACGCCTTTGGTCGTGTCCGCACCGATTCCGTAGGAGCGCCGCGTGCGCGCGGTCAGGTCGTCGATCTCGAGGCCGAGGAGCTTCTGGCGGGACGAGGCTTTCCCGTCTTCTTCCTCCGCCACCGCGGGCTTCTCGCCGTCCTCGGGACGCGTCTCGAGCGTCGCGACGGCGGTCTGCTCCTTGCCGTCGCGCAGGAACGTGAGCGTGATCTTCGCGCCCGGCGCCTTGCTCGACACGTAGTCGATGAGGTCGCGGTTGCTCTTGACCGTCACGTCGTCGACGCGCGTGATGATGTCGTCGTGCCTGAGGCCGGCCTTCTCGGCGGGCTTGCCCTTCTCGACGGACTGCACGAACGCGCCCTCGGGGGCCTTGAGGCCGTACGTCTCCTGCCACTTCCTGTTGACGGACTCGACCTGGACGCCGAGGAAGCCGCGCACGACCTTGCCCTTCTTGAGCTGGGGCAGGAGGCGCTTGGCGACGTTCACGGGGACCGCGAAGCCGATGTTCTGCCCGATGCGCGAGATGGCCGTGTTGATTCCGACGACCTCTCCGCTCACGTTCACGAGCGGCCCGCCCGAGTTCCCGAAGTTGATCGCGGCGTCCGTCTGGATGAGGCTCTCGAAAGCGCTCGTCGCCCGCGAGAGGCCGGCGTAGCGGCCCTTCCCGGAGATGACGCCGACCGTGACGGACTTGTCGAAGTTGAGCGGGTCGCCGATCGCCATGACCCACTCGCCGACGCGGATCTTGTCGCTGTCGCCGAGCCGGACGGTCGGGAACGGCTTCGTCCCCTCGATCTTCAGGAGCGCGAGGTCCGTCGCCGGATCGCGCCCGACGACCCTCGCCTTGTACTCCTCGCGGTCGCCGACCTTGACGTCGACCTTCTCCGCGCCGTCGATCACGTGGTTGTTCGTGAGGATGTAGCCGTCGGACTCGATCAGGAAACCGGTTCCGCCCGAGAGCTGCTTCTGGTCTTCGTCTTCGTCGGCGCTCTTGCGCTTCGGGCCGTCCGGGCCGAAGAAGAAGTCGAACGGGTCCTGCCCGCCCTCACCGCCGAAGTTGTGGTACGGACGCCGGCGCTTGTCGGCCTTGACGATGTCGGTCGCCGTGACCGAGACGATCGCCGGCTCGATCTGCTCCGCAATGTCCGCGAAGGACGGCAGTGCGAGCGCGACTCCGGGGGCCGGCCGCGCGGCCGGAGCCGGAGCGGCGGCCGTGGCGGGCGCCGGAGCGGCCTTCTGAGCCGTCGCGAGGCGGGTGAGGTCGAGGCTGCCCGCGAGGATCATTCCGAAGACGACCGATCCGGCGAGCAGGGCGGCGAGTGAGAGAACTTTGGTTTTCGTGCGCATACCGTCCATGAATGATAGGCCCTCAAGGTGCGCCGGCAGGTGGGGTCACCGGCGCCTCGTCTCTCCTACGGGCAAGGTCCGTGCCGGGATTTCCGCGTCACAACGGCGCGGCGGCAGGCGGGGTCAGCGCCGGCCCGCCGGCTCCAGGTCCTCGGGACGGATGTTGTAGAAGAAGGAAACCGTCACGCCCTCGCGGTCCTTGCCGAGGTCGGACGGCAGCGGCCGGAACGGCGAGGAGTGGGCGATCGCGAGGAACGCCGCGTTGTCGAACGGCGGGACGCCCGAGTTCGACAGGATGCGCTCGGCCTCGACGCGCCCGTCCTTGAGGATGTAGAAGCGGATCGTGAGTCGGCCCTTGACGCCGTAGCGGGCGAGCGCCGGGACGTCCCAGTTGCGTTTGATCTTCCGGATCATCTCGGCTGCGTAGGCGCCCCAGTCGTACCCGACCGTGTCGAACGAGAGCGGACCCGAGTCCACGAAGCCGCCATCGCGCTCGTAGCCGCCGCCGCCCTCTCCGCCCTGCCCGTCCTGCTGGGCGGCGCGTTTGGCGTCCTGTGCGCTGATCGAGCCGAGGTCGAGCGGCGGAAGTCCACGCAGCGCCCGTGCGTTCGCGCGCTCGTCGGGCGTCGGCGGGTCGCTCAGCGAGCTGCCCCGCCGGAGGTCCGTCAGCTTTTCTCCCGTCTCGCTTCCCTGCGGCGGGCGGGCCGACGGCTGCGCCGGGGCGCCCGGGCGTCCGGCATCCATGTCGCGGATTCCCGCCTGCGGGTACGCCTTCGGCATGGCCTGAACCGGCTGCTTCGGGTCGCCGCCGTGGGCCTGGCGGTTCATGTCCGAGGGTATCGGGCGCGGCCCGGGCTGCGCGGCCTTCGGGCCGGGGAAGAGCTGGACCGGGATGGCAGGGTCCGGCGGGGTCCCCTGCATGAGGGAGAGAAGGCCGAGCGGGTCGGGCTGCGGCTCGTCCGCGCGCCGCTCCGGGAACTTGACCGTGAGCAGCACGATGACGAGGAGGAGATGCAGGATGATCGAGAGCGCGAGAGCGCGCTCCGTGTTGAGGCGCCAGTCCCGGGCCGTCGCGGCGGCGCGCACCCCGGGCATGAACTCGGGCGTCTCGGCGAGCGCCAGGGCCGAGAAGGGGTCCTCCTCGGGCGCCAGGCCGCCTGGAGGCGGCCACGGGGCAAGGTCTTCCTTACCTTCTACGGCTTCGTCGTTCAGACGAATGACGGTGAGATCGCTGATGGAGTTTCCCCTCGAGAGGGCGCCCGGTTGTCGCGCGGCCCGTTCCTATGGGAAGTCCATGCCACTTCCCTTCGGCATGTTAGCGGCTTTCGCGCCTTGCCCGCGGAGGGCGGCGAGCCTATAATCACGGAGCAGCTTTCAAGGGGCTTGAAAGAGGGCATCAGCCCTCTTTTTTTTGCCCCATGCGGGCTGCGGGAAGAGCCCGAAACGAATCGATGACCGGAAAAAACCTGCCGATCGAAGCGGGGACGGAGAGTCTCCTCAGCGCGCGCCTCGAAGCGCTCGGGCTGGAGCTGTGTCACGCGGACTGGAACCCGGGCCGCGGCCGCGCCACGTTGACGCTCTTCATCGACAGGCCGGGCGGGGTCACGCTGGAAGACTGCGAGGCCGCCTCCCGCGAGGCGTCGGAAGTCCTCGACCCGCTCGAGGAGAGCCTGCCCGAGTACGTCCTCGAGGTCTCTTCTCCCGGTCTCGACCGCCCGCTCTGGAAGCTCGCGGACTGCGAGAAGTTCAAGGGCCGCCGCGTCGCCGTGCGCCTCGAGCGCAAGGTCGACGGGGCCGCGAAACTCAAGGGAATCCTCGAGGACGTCCGCGAGGACTCCCTGACGGTCCTTGATGAGGATCAGAAGCGACGCTACACTGTGCGATTCGGCGATGTCCGGATCGCGCGGCTTGTCCCCGAACTGTAAACCCGACGGAGAACACGACACGATGAGCACCCAGCCCCCGACGGAGAACGGCCCGGCGCCCGAAAAGAAGAAGAAGACGAAGGCGCCGAAGGGCGCGGCGAAGCCGCGCGCGAAGGCCGCCAAGGCGGCGGCCGCACCGCCGGCCACGAAGGCCGACGAGATCATCGAAGCCCTCAAGGCCGCCGCGCGCGACAAGGAGATCGACTTCGAACGCCTCGTCGCCGCGCTGGAAGAGGCGATCGCGACGGCCGCCCGCAAGGTCTACAAGGTGAGAGAGATGGGCGCCCGGTTCGACGCGACGACGGGCCTCCTGACCGCCTGGACCCCGTACCGGGTCGTCGAGCAGAAGACGAAGCCGGAGGAACCCGAGGCCGAGGCCGTCCTCGACCCGGACGACGTCCCGCTCGGCGCCGCCGCCGCGCCGGTCCCGGTCGCGGCCCCCGTTCCCGTCGACCCCGACAAGGAGATCCGCCTCCCCTGGATCGAGGTCCTTCCCGAGGAAGCGCACGCGCTCCTCGCGGGCGAGCTCGCCGGCCAGAGCTGGCAGGTCGTCCGAAACCCGAAGGGCGAGGAGTCCACGGGCGACGAGGAGATCATCGACGCCGCTGCCATCGCGCTCGGCGACGAGATCCGCCTTTACCGCTCGACCGAGGGCTTGGGCCGCATCGCGGCGCAGAGCGCCAAGCAGGTGCTCTACCAGAAGCTGCGCGAAGCCGAGCGCGACAACATCTACAACGAATACTCCCCGAAGGTCGGGGAGCTCATCACGGGCACCGTGAAGCGGTTCGAGCGCGGCGACATGATCGTCGACCTCGGCCGTACGGAGGCCGCGATCCCGCGCGAGCACCAGTCGCGCGCGGAGCGCTACACGCAGGGCGAGCGCGTGCGCGGCGTCCTCGTGGACGTCCACAAGAACCCCAAGGGTTCGCAGATCATCCTGTCGCGCACGGTGCCCGAGCTCCTCATGCGCCTCATGGAAATGGAAGTTCCGGAGATCTACGACGGCACCGTCGTCATCCGGGGCTGCGTCCGCCAGCCCGGCGACCGCGCGAAGGTGGCGGTCTCGTCGCGCGAGCGCGACGTGGACCCGGTCGGCGCGTGCGTCGGCATGCGCGGCGCGCGCGTGCAGGCGATCATGCGCGAGCTGCGCGGCGAGCGCATCGACATCATCCAGTACTCGGACGACCTCGTCACGTACGCGCAGAACGCGCTCTCCCCCGCGAAGATCACGCGCGTTTCGGCCATGCCCGCGGATGACGAGGCCGAGCCGGAGATCGACGCCGACGGCGAGCCCATCGAGCCGGTCCCGACGCTCGAGTGCATCGTGGAGGAGGACCAGCTCTCCCTCGCGATCGGCAAGCGGGGCCAGAACGTCCGTCTCGCGGCCGCCCTCATCGGCGCGCGCATCGAGATCAAGAGCGAGCAGGCCGTCAAGGCCGAGGTCGCCGACGCGCTCCAGCGCATGCTCATCGCGTCGCAGCGCCGCGGCACGGCCCTCTCCGAGGTGCCCGACCTCGACGCCTCCGCCGCGTCGGCGTTCGAGGCTGCCGGGTTCGCCACCGTGGGCGATCTCCTCGACGCCGCTCTCGGCGAAGGCGAGAACCCGCTGGCGGCCGTGGCGCTCGAACCCGCCGCCCGCGACGCCGCCATCGAGGCCGCCCGCGCCTTCGACGAAGCGCCCCCCGAAGACGAAGAAGAAGAAGAAGAGACCCTCGAGTTCCAGGAAACCGCCGACGAGGAGTCCTCGTCCGCTCCCGTGACGGAGACTCCCGAAAAGTGAAACCGACCGCCGCGAAGTTCACCGTCACCCAGCTCGCGAAGATGATGGGCAAGCCCCCGAAGGAGGTCCTCTTCCTCCTCCAGGGCATCGGCGTCGACGTCAAGACTCCCGATTCCGTTCTCGACGCCGCGACCGCCACCGCCCTGCTGGCGGGCAAGACCCAGGCGCCGAAGTCGCTCATCGTCCGGGGGGCGCCCACCGCCCCGTCCGCCGCCGCTCTCGCGACGGCCGCCGCCGCCAAGGCCAAGACCGAACGCGCGGCGCTCAAGCGCATCAAGATCGTCGAGAAGACCGGCGAGGTCGAGGCCGAGACGACCGAGGCCGGCGAAATCGCCGAGGCCGGCGCCGAGAGCCCGGTGGCCGCCGAGGCCGCCGCGCCCGCTCCGCCGCACGAAGCCGAGGCCGCCGAGCCCGCCCCCGCCGCTCCGGCATTCGAAGCCGCCGCCCCCGCGGCCCCAGCGCCGAAACCCGAACCCAGGCCCGAGCCGAGCCCGGCTCCGGCGGTAGTTTCCGCCCCGGTCGCGCACGCCCCGGCGCCTCCCGCGTCGCGCCCGGCCGTTCCTCCCATGCGCGTCGCGCGCCCGGCCGTGCCGCCCGCGCGTCCGGCCATGCCGCCACCGCGGCCCGCGCCGCCGCCGCCGGCCCCGGTCGGCGCGCTCCAGCGTCTCCTCAAGCGCGAGGGCACTCTGCCTCCGCGCCCGACCGCGGCTTCGGCCCCGCCGCCCCAGCAGCGTGGCGACCAGATGTCGGCGTACGGCGCGAGCGCCGGCCCGAACTCGCCCGGCGTCACGCACGTGCGTCCCGCGGCGCCGCCTCCCGCTCAGGCGGGCGCCCCCGCGGCCCCCGCCGCTCCCCTGCGTGGAGCCGGCGGACTCGGCCGCGCCGTCATCGCGGCCCCGACTCCGGCCACCGTTCGCCCGATCCGCACCGCGACGCCCGTCATGCCCTCGGGCCCGAGGCCCGGCATGCCGCCCCGCCCGGCGGGCTTCCCGCCGCGGCCCGGCTTCCCGCCGCGCCCCGGCTTCGAGCAGCAGCGGCCCGGCTTCCCGCCGCGGCCCGGCTTCCCGCCGCGCCCCGGCTTCGGCCGCCCGCCGCTCGGCGGCCCGACCGCGCCCCCGCTGCCCGACACCGCGGACCGGCGGAAAAAGGACGCGACGAAGCCCGGCCTCGCCGTCAAGAAGGGCGACGCGAAGAAGACCGAGTCGAAAAAGCCGCGTACGAAAGAAGTCTCCGCGCTCGAAGTGGACGTGAGGGAGTACCTCGGCGGCTACAAGCAGGACACGTACGAGGACATCGCGACGCCGTCGGCCGAAGGAACGGACGAGGCCCTCGCGGCCAAGCCGCTCTCGAAGTCCGCGCAGCGCCGCGCCGGCAAGAAAACGATGGCCACGGAGACCGGTGAGGTCGTCGAGGTCAAGAAGAAGGCCGAAGGGCCCGTCTTCCTCTCGGAAGGCGTCACGATCAAGGAACTGTCCGAGAAGCTGGGCGTCCTCGCGAAGGACCTCATGAAGTCCCTTCTCGCGCGCGGGATCTTCGCGACGATCAACCAGCCCGTCGAGCAGAAGCTCGCGATCGAGATCGCGAAGGAGTTCGGCGTCGAGGCGGCCGTCGTCTCGTTCGAGGAAGAGCTGGAGCTCTCGCGCCAGCAGACCGCGATCGACAACGCCGCCGAGGCCCACGAAACGAACGTCGCCGACACGTCGGGCGGCGTGCGCGTGCCCCGGGCGCCCGTGGTCACCGTCATGGGCCACGTCGACCACGGCAAGACGTCCCTCCTCGACGCGATCCGCAAGGAGAACGTCGCCGAGGGCGAGGCGGGCGGCATCACGCAGCACATCGGCGCCTACCGCGTGGAGACGAAGGGCAAGACGATCGTCTTCCTCGACACGCCGGGCCACGAGGCGTTCACGCTCATGCGCTCGCGCGGCGCCAAGGCGACGGACATCGTCATCCTCGTCGTCGCGGCGGACGACGGCGTCATGCCGCAGACGGCCGAGGCGATCGACCACGCCCGCGCGGCGAAGGTCCCGATCGTCGTCGCGATCAACAAGATCGACAAGCCGGACGCGAACGTCCAGCGCGTCAAGCAGGAGCTCGCCGACAAGGGCGTCCTCGTCGAGGAGTTCGGAGGCGACGTCGTGGCCTGCGAGATCTCCGCGAAGAAGAAGATCGGAATCGACCAGCTCCTCGAGATGATCCTCCTGCAGGCCGACTTGCTCGAGCTCAAGGCCGTCGCGACGGGCCACGCCCGCGGCGTCGTCCTCGAGTCGCGCCGCGAGGCCGGCAAGGGCACGCTCGCGACCGTCCTCGTCCAGCAGGGCACGCTTCACGTCGGCGACGTGTTCTTCGCGGGCGCCGCCGTCGGCCGCGTCCGCGCCATGCTCGACGACCGCGGCACCCGCCTCACCGAGGCCGGCCCCGCGACGCCCGTCGAGGTCATGGGCTTCGACAACCTTCCGGACGCCGGCGACACGCTCCAGGTCGTGGAGGACGAATCGAAGGCCCGGCAGGTGTCCTCGTTCCGCTCCCAGAAGGAGCGCGAGGAATCGCTCGCGAAGTCGTCGCGCATGTCGCTCGACTCGCTCTTCAACCGCATGAAGGAGGGCGTCGCCAAGGACCTCGCGCTGATCGTCAAGGCGGACGTCCACGGCTCCGAGGAGGTCCTCGTCCAGACGCTCGGCAAGCTGCCGTCCGACAAGGTGAAGGTCTCGATCCTCCACTCGGGCGTCGGCGCGATCTCCGTCAACGACGTTCTCCTCGCGGCCGCGTCGGAGGCCATCATCATCGGCTTCAACGTGAAGCCCGAGAAGAAGGCCCAGGACCTCGCCGACCACGAGGGCGTCGAGATCCGGCTCTACTCCGTCATCTACACGCTCACGGACGACATCAAGAAGTCCATGGCCGGCCTCCTCGACACCGTCAAGAAGGACGTCACCCGCGGCCACGCCGAGGTGCGCGAGCTCTTCAAGGTGCCGAAGATCGGGGCGGTCGCGGGCTGCATGGTCACGGACGGGTCGATCCCTCGTTCCGCGTCGGTGCGCCTCGTGCGCGACCACCGCGTCATCTACGAGGGGAAGATCGGCTCGCTCAGACGCTTCAAGGACGACGCCTCCGAGGTCAAGCAGGGCTTCGAGTGCGGCATCGGGATCGCCGGCTACCAGGACGTGAAGGTGGGCGACGTGATCGAGGCGTTCGTCGTGGAGGAGACAGCCGCCTCCCTGACCTGAGGCGGTCGCCGTGGTCGTCGCCCTCGCCGTCTTCGACTTTCATCTCCCGGCGTGCCGGGGATTGAAGGAGAAGCGGGCGTTCCTGAGGCCGCTCAAGGCGCGGCTCAGGGGCGAGTTCGAGATCTCGGCGGCGGAGGTTGCGCACCAGGACCTCCTCCAGCGCGCGATGCTCGGCGTCGCGGCGGTCGGACCGGACCGGGTGGCGCTCGAGCCCCTGCTTCAGAGGGTGCTCTCGTACGTCGAGGGATATGCGGAAGAGAACGGCGCCGAGATCGCGGACGCGCGGCACGAGTTCCTGAATTACGGGGACGTCGGCGCCGCCGGAAACGCGTTCGGCGCTTCGGGAGACTGAGATGGTTCGAGAGAAAAAGGCCGGGCCGCCCAGCCGCCGGCCGAAGCAGGTCGGCGACGTCGTGCGCGCGGAGCTCGCGCGCCTCCTCCGGGAGGAGCTGCGCGACCCCGCGATCGGGTTCGCGACGATCACGGACGTCGTCATGGCCGACGACCTGCGCTCGGCGCGCGTCCACGTCTCCGTCTTCGGGGCCAAGGACCAGTTCGCCAAGACCGTCGCGGCGCTCAACCACGCGCGCGGCCACCTGCGCTCGCTCGTCGGACGCAACTGCGGCCTGCGCTACGCGCCCGACCTGCACTTCACCGAGGACCACACCCTCGAGCGCGGCGCGCGAATCGAGGAGCTCCTCCGCACGATCCCGAAGGTCGACGGGGCCGACGACCCCGGCGAGGGCGAATGACGCGCGACGCCTCGCTCGACGAGGCGTACGGCGCCGTCGCGGACCTCCTCAGGAACGGGCGCCGCTTCCTGCTCACGGGCCACCGCAACCCGGACGGCGACGCCCTCGGCTCGGCCCTCGGCCTCGCGCAGGCGCTCGAGGCCGCCGGCAAGCAGGCGCGCGTCGTCATGCGCGACCCCTGGTCGTACGCGTACGACGGGATGCCGGGGATCTCGCGCGTCGAGGTGCTCGAGGCGCTGCCCGCCGACTGGCCGGCGGCGTACGACGCGATCCTCGTCATGGAGTGCCCCGAGTCCGACCGCACCGGCTGGCCGAACCTTTTCGCGGGAAGAGTCGTCAACGTGGACCACCACCCCGGCAACGCGCGTTACGGCGCGCTGAACCTGATCGACCTGCCCGCGGCCGCCGTGGGCGAGATCGTCGCGGACCTCCTCGACCTCCTCCAGTGGCCGCTCACCGCCGACGCCGCGACGAACCTGTGGGTCTCGCTCGTGTCGGACACGGGCTCGTTCCGCTACTCGAACACGACGCCGAAGGCCCTCGCGCTCGGCGCGCGGCTCGTGGCCGCAGGCGCGCAGCCGGGGCCCGTGAACGAGTTCCTCTTCGAGGCGGCGCCGCTCTCCTCGCTGAAGCTCGAGGCGCTCGTCCTCGGCACGCTCGCCCTCCACGCGGGCGGCGCCGTCGCGACCGTCGAGCTCCCCCGCCGCTTCTTCGCCGAGAGCGGGGCGCAGGAATCCGACACCGAAGGCCTCGTGAACCGCGCGCGCGGGATCCACGGCGTCAAGGCCGCCGCGCTCCTGCGCGAGGGCGAGGCCGGCGAGGTCCGCTGTTCGCTCCGGAGCAAGGGCACCGTCGACGTGCGGAGCGTCGCCGCCCTGCACGGCGGCGGCGGCCACCGCAACGCGGCGGGCTGCCGGATCAAGGGCACGCTGGACGCCGCGAAGGCGGCGCTGGTGTCCGAGATCGCCGCGGCCGTCGCCGCCGACACTGAGAGGCGCGCGTGAGCGCGCGCCCAGCAGGACCGGACGGCGTCCTCCTCGTCGACAAGCCGGAGAAGCTCACGTCGCACGACGTCGTCGACGTCGCGCGCCGCCTTCTCGGCACGCGGCGGATCGGCCACACGGGCACGCTCGACCCGGCCGCGACGGGCCTCCTCGTCCTGTGCGTCGGCCGCGCGGGGCGGCTGCAATCGTTCCTGACCGGCTGGGACAAGACGTACGAGGGCACGATCGTCTTCGGCGTCGCCACCGACACGTACGACACGGAAGGGACGCCCGCCGGCGCGCCGCACCCGGGCCCGGCCCCGTCCCGCGAAGCGCTCGTGGACGCTTGCCGCGCGTTCACGGGCGAGATCCTGCAGGTGCCGCCCCCGTTCTCGGCGAAGAAGATCGGCGGAAAGAAGTTCTACGAGCTCGCGCGCGCCGGAGAGCCGGTGCCCGACACGCCGAAGGCCGTGACCGTCCGGTCACTCGAGATCCTCGGCCTCGAGGGCGCCGTCGCCTACTTCCGCGTCGCGTGCACGACCGGCACGTACATCCGGTCGCTCGCGCACGACATCGGGAAGGTCCTCGGCACCGGGGCGCACCTCGGCAGCCTCCGGCGCACGTCGATCGGCCCCTTCCGTCTCGAAGAGGCGCGCACCCTGCCGGCTCTGGAAGCTCTCCCGCGCGAGGAGCGCTTCGGGAAGCCGTCCTGGATGTCACTCTCGGAGATCCCGCTGCCCTTCCCGATCGTGGCGCTCGCGCCCGCGGAGGCCGCGAAGGTGAGGAGCGGCCACGGCGTGCCCGTCCGGGTGCCCGAGGGCGCGGCGGGCGCCGCGATGGTCCGCCTCACGGACGGCGGCGAGCTCCTCGCCCTCGGAATCCTCGAGCCCCTCGGCCGGGGCGTCCTCGCCCTCGCCCGCCCGAAAATCGTCCTCGCGGGCTGAATCGTCGGGACGACGCGCTCAGGGCGCGTCGCCGAGAAGCCAGGCGTGGCCGACCAGGAAGGTGCCGGACAGGCGAATCCTGTTGCGGCCCGCCTTCAGGAGGCCCGCCGGAATGCGCAGGGCCGGCTCGTTCCAGCCGGCGGGATTGCCATCCAGGACGGCGTCTTCGATCGGCGCGCCGTTCACGTCGACACGAATCCTGCCGGCCGGTCCCGCCAGGCGCAGGGCGAGTCGCGCCGGACCCGCGGCGGGCGCGTCGAGGGTGAACGCCGCGCTGCCCTCGATCCCGCGAACGCCGTCGGCCGCGCGGCGCCCTTCCCTGCAGGCGAGCGTCAGAACGCGGTTCGACGTGAACGTCCCGGCCTCGCGCGGCAGGAAGCGCCACCCGTGAGCCCGCTCGCTCGCGACGTCCGCGACGTTGATCGCGTCGAGGACCGGAAGCCCACTCGCCCCCGCAGCGCACGGACCCGGTGACGGCTCCAGGCGGGTCCAGTCGATCTCCCACAGCGTCAGCGCCCGGCCGATCGTCGGGACGCCGCGCGGCGGGGACGCAAACACCTTCACGATCCGTCCCCGGAAGGGGTCGAGGTGGGCGTCGTCTCCGTTCTCGTCCCACCGGATCCGGTGCGCGAGGAAGTATCGCGGGCGCTCCTTCCCCTGCCACGAGGCCATGACCTCGAACTTGCTTCCCGCCCAGTCGGCCCAGAAGACGGTCGACGGAGCCATGGCCGCCGTCGTCAGCCCGTAGAGATCGACGAGCCGGCGCTCCGAGAGGAAGCCGACGATTCCGGCATCGAGGATCGCCGTGCGTTCGTCCGCGGGAATCCGGTCGCGCATCCACGTCGCGGCGTCGCGGTACTCGATGAAGCCCCTGGCCTCCCGCCCGTATCGCTCGACGAAGTCCACAGACGTTCGCAGCTGCCACAGGAGCAGGACCGCGGCCGCGAGAGCGAAGAGGACTCCCCGGCCCAGGCGGGGGGCGACCGTTGCGATACGCGACACGAGGGCGTCGGCTCCCGGAGGAAGAAGCGCGACGAGCCCGACGACGTAGGGAAGGACGTAGCGGAAGTGGTGGCTGGAAGACCCCGAAAGGAACGCGACGGCCAGGAGCCCGGTGAGGAACCACCCTCCCAGCAGGAGATGCGGGCCCGGCGCGCGCGCGCGGACCTCGCCGCGGAGGCCGTGAGCGAGCGCGAGCGCGAACAGCACTCCCGCGAGGGGAGGGAGAAAGACGAGCGCATCGCGGGACGCGAAGCCCGGGGCGCCCCGCGGGAGGAACGAGCCGGAGAGCAGCCCTTCCCCGACCGACGCGAGGAAACGCCCCGCCACCTTCGCATGGAAGAGCAGCGAGTACTCCGGGGCGTAGAGCGGGGATTTCGGCCGCGCCGTATCGGGCCCGATCCGGCCGGTCAGCGCGAGGTTCGCGAGAACGAGCACCACGGGGGCCGCGAACGGGAGCAGCAGCAGCCCGCGCCCGCGAAGGGCGCTGCGCCGCGTCCAGAGGAGCACGAGGACGCAGAGCGCGAGAGCGCAGAGCATCGCCTCGGGGCGCGAGAAGCCGAGGAGGAGGAGCAGGACGGGAGCGAGGCGCAGGCGTCCGGCTTCCATCTCCCGGATGAGCGTCTCGGCCGAGAGCAGGAAGAGGAAGACCGTCAGCCCGATCTCCATCCCGCTCAGGATTCCCCAGAGACAAGGCCCCGTCACGAGCACGAGGAGCGCCGAGCACAACGCCACGGACGGCCGGCAGGCCCGTCCGACGAGGCGGTGCACGAGGAGGCCGGATCCCGCCAGGAACACGGCGCCGAGTCCGAACGCGAACAGGGCGAGGGCTTCTCCGCGCAGGCCCGCCAGGGCCGGGAGGACGAGCAACGCGGGATAGAGGAGGGTCGTCATCCCGGTGCTCGGGGGCTCGCCGGGACCATAGGAGAACGGGTGGCCGTCGGCCGCTCGCGACGCGTACTGGAAGTAGATGTAGGAGTCGTCCAGCGGGAAGATGAAGCTGCCAACCGCGTCCAGGTCGGATGCGAGGACCGCCCCGGCGAGCGCGGCGGCCACGGCGACGATCAGGACCCGGGTGTACCGGTCCGAGAACCCTTTCCGATCGAGCATCTTGGGCCAGTATAGGAAGACCGCGGGCCGGGGCCGCGGGCCGGGAACCGCTCGGTTGACCCGCCCCGGCCGGTCGGCTAGACTCCCCGTTCTGAAAAATTAGAGAAGGAACGATAAGACATTGGCCCAGCTCACCACGAAGAAGGCGGAAACGATCACGACGTACCGGCGCCACGACAGCGACACGGGTTCGCCCGAGGTCCAGGTGGCTCTTCTGTCCAAGCGCATTTCCGAGCTGACCGAGCACTTCAAGGCGCACGCCAAGGACCACCATTCCCGGAGGGGCCTCCTCCAGATGGTCGGCCGGCGCCGCCGCCTGCTCGATTACGTGAAGAAGCGCGACGCGGACCGGTACCGCGCGCTGATCGAGCGCCTCGGACTCCGCAAGTAGTCCTTTTCTTCACGGCAATCGTCCGGCGGCACCTCCCGGCTCGCGCCTTGCGGCCCGAGTGAGACGTGCTTGCCGGCCGGCGCGCCGGGCCACCGAAAGGAAATGCCCATGCATGACACCCTGACCGTCGACCTGGATGGACGTTTACTCACGATCGAGACCGGCAAGATCGCCAAGCAATCCGACGGCGCCGCCGTCGTGAAGTGCGGCGACACGGTCGTCCTCGTGACCGCCTGCTACGCGAAGGAAGCGAAGGACATCGACTTCCTCCCGCTCACCGTCGAGTACAAGGAATACCAGTACGCGGCGGGCCGGATCCCCGGCGGCTTCTTCAAGCGCGAGGGGCGCCCCACCGAGAAGGAAATCCTGACCTGCCGGATGATCGACCGGCCGTTCCGCCCGCTCTTCCCCGAGGGCTTCAACCACGAGACCCAGATCGTGGGCCTCGTCCTCTCGGCCGACGGCGACAACGACCCCGACGTCCTCGCGATCAACGGCGCCGCCGCGGCGCTCGCGATCAACACGATTCCGTTCCAGCACGTCCTCGGCGCGGTCCGCGTCGGCAAGATCGGCGACCGGTGGGTCTTCAACCCCACCGCGAAGGAGCGCAAGGAGTCCGAGTTCGACCTCGTCGTCGTCGGCACGCACGACGCCGTCTCGATGGTCGAGGCGGGCGCGAAGGAAGTCTCCGAGGCCGTCATGCTCGAGGCGATCCTCCGCGGCCACGCGCAGGTGCGGAAGATCGTCGAGGCGATCGCGGCGATGGCCGCGCGCCGCAACGTCGTCAAGGCGCCATTCAAGTCGCCCGTGCCGGTCCCCGAGGACTTCGCGGCCGCCGTGCGCAAGCAGTGGGAGGGCCCGATGATGGAGGCCCTGACCCACGCCGGGAAGATCGAGTCCTACGCGAAGATCAAGGAAGTGAAGAAGTACGGTGTCGAGCTGGTTCCCGAGGACCAGCCCGAGGCCCGCAAGCTCGCCAAGCGCGCGCTCTCCGAGATGGTCGAGACGCTCACGCGCGAGACGATCCTCAAGCAGCGCAAGCGCCTCGACGGCCGCGCATTCGACCAGATCCGCCAGATCACGATCGAGGCCGGCGTCCTCCCCCGCACGCACGGCTCGTCGCTCTTCACGCGCGGCGAGACGCAGGCGCTCGTGACGGTCACCCTCGGCACCTCCGACGACACGCAGCTCATCGAGGACCTCGAGGGCGAGTCCGAGCGCGCGTTCCTCCTCCACTACAACTTCCCGCCGTTCTCGGTCGGCGAGGTCAAGCGCTTCGGCTCCCCGGGCCGCCGCGAGATCGGCCACGGCCGCCTCGCCTGGCGCTCGCTGCAGGCCGTCCTCCCGGACCCGAAGGAATTCCCGTACACGATCCGCGTCGTGTCCGACATCCTCGAGTCGAACGGCTCGTCGTCGATGGCGACGATCTGCGGCGGCTCGATCGCCCTCATGGACGCGGGCGTGCCCGTCAAGGGCGCGGTCGCGGGCGTCGCGATGGGTCTCGTGAAGGAAGGCGACGCGTTCGCGATCCTCACGGACATCGCGGGCCAGGAAGACCACTACGGCGACATGGACTTCAAGGTCGCCGGCACGCGCAAGGGCATCACGGCCCTCCAGATGGACATCAAGATCTCCGGCATCACGCCCCAGATCTTCGAGCAGGCGCTCGAGCAGGCCCGCCATGGCCGCCTCTTCATCCTCGACAAGATGGAGCAGACGCTTCACAACGCGCGCCCCGAGCTCTCGGCGTTCGCGCCGCGCCTCCTCACGATCTCCGTCCCCGAGGACAAGATCCGCGACATCATCGGCTCCGGCGGCAAGACGATCCGCGCGCTCCAAAAGGAGTACTCCTGCAAGATCGACGTGCAGGACGACGGCACCGTCACGGTCGCCTCCAGCGACATGCCGACCGCCGAGAAGTGCCTCGAGGCGATCCGCCAGCTCACCACGGTCCCCGAGATCGGCACCGAGTACCTCGGCACGGTCGTGCGCATCGAGCCCTACGGCTGCTTCGTGCAGATCCTCCCGGGCATGGACGGGCTCGTCCACATCTCCGAGCTCGCGCCCGGCCGCGTCCGCGAGACGACCGACGTCGTCAAGATGGCCGACAAGATCAAGGTCAAGATCATCGCGATCGACCCGGTCAACGGGAAGGTCAAGCTCTCGCGCCGGCAGGCCCTGACGCCGGAGGAGAGCGCCGCCGAAGTCGAGCGCCTCGGCCTCACGGCCGTCGCGGCCGGCGAAGGCGACGGGCGCGACCGCGACGATCGTCCGCGCTTCGACCGGGACCGCGGCCCGCGCCCCGGCGGCTTCCGCGGCGGCCGGCCCGGCGGCGGCGGCTTCCGCCCCCGCTGAAGAGAAGACGAAGAGAAGAGAAGATTTTCTTAGAAGGTTAATGGGGGGCCCCGGCGATGCCGGGGCCTTCTTGTCTCGCCTCGCGTCCGCGCCCTCTTCACCTTCTAAGAAATCCGAAATCCCCGATCTTCCTTGCGGCCAGCGGTCAGGCACAATCCGCCCATGGCCGAACCTTTCGTCGAACTCTGGGGCTTTCCCGATCCGGACATCGAGGCCGTTCGCGGGGTCGTGGAGCGCACGCTCGGCGTCGCGATGGAGCTCCACGAGAGCGCGTCGATCGGCCCGTACTACCACGCGTCGCTCTGCGGGGCGCACGCCGACCTCGTGCTTCGGCCGAACCTCGACGCGTCCTTCGACCCGGGGACGGACGATCCGGACGAGTCGCTCGAGGAACCGGACTTTCCCGACTTCGGCAGCCTGCTCTACGTCGAATGGGCGACGCCCGGCCACACGTGCCGGCAGTCCGTCGACGCGCTGGGCGCCGAGGCGCAGCTGCTCATCGTCGAGTAATCACGGAGGCCGCATGCCCGCGTACATCCTCGTCGAGATCGACGTCCACGACGCCGGGGGCTTCGAGCGTTACCGCGAGACCGTAATGCCCTCGATCACGGCGTACGGCGGGCGGTTTGTCGTCCGCGGCGGCCTCATCGAGACGCTCGAGGGGGACTGGAAGCCCCCGCGCCTCGCGATCCTCGAGTTCCCCGACCACGCTCGCGCTCGCGCCTGGTGGGCTTCGCCGGAATACGCGGCGCCCAAGGCGCTGCGCCTCGCGACCGCACGCTCGCGGATGATCCTCGTCGACGGAGTCTGACCGGCTTGGACCCGCGGCGTCTCTCCCGCCGGAGCGTGCTCGCCGGCATTGCGGGTTCCGGCACCGCGCTCCTGGGCTCGTCGGCGTGCCGGCATTTCCAGAGTCCCCGGAGGGCGCCGGTGAGCGACCCCGCTCAGCTCGACCTGCGCGACGCGGCCCGCGCGGTGCGGGCGCGCTCACTCTCCCCCGTCGACCTGACGCAGGCGTGTCTCGCGCGCATCGATAGCCTTGATCAGCGTCTCAATGCGTTCATCACCGTGACTCCCGAGCGGGCGCTCGCCGACGCCCGAGGCGCCGAAGACGAAATCGCGCGGGGAAGCTGGCGCGGTCCGCTGCACGGAATTCCGATCGCACTGAAGGACAACATCGACACAGCCGGCGTGCGCACGACGGCCGCGAGCGCTCTCTTCGCGGAGCGCGTGCCCGCCGGGGACGCCGAAGTCGTCAAACGGCTCAAGGCGTCCGGCGCGGTCCTTCTCGGCAAGCTCAACATGCACGAGCTCGGGATGGGCTCGACGTCCGCCATCGGCCATTTCGGTCCCGTGCACAACCCCTGGGACCTCGACCGGATCGCCGGCGGCTCCTCCGGAGGGCCCGCCGCGGCCGTCGCCGCCGGCCTCTGCTTCGGGGCCGTTGGCACGGACACCGGAGGCTCCATCCGGATCCCCGCCGCGTGCTGCGGAATCGTCGGGCTGAAGCCGACCTACGGGGCCGTCAGCACAAAGGGGACGATTTTTCTCGCGGAGTCACTCGATCACGTCGGCCCGATGTGCCGGACGGTGGCGGACACCGCCCTCATGTTCCGCGCGATGACGGACCATCCGGTGGCGAGCGAGTTCGACCCGGACGACCCGCTGCCCGTCTCGCGGCTTCGAGTCGGCGTGCTCTCGACCGTGGGCGCTCTGTGCGACAAGCCCGCTGAAGACGAGATTCAGGAAGCGTTCAACGCCGCCCTCGATGTGATCCGGACGCTCGTCGCCGTGGTCCGCGAAGCCGAGTTGCCGCTGCCCGACCTCGGAATCCTCGTGGAGGCCGAGGCATACGCCACTCACGCCGCGTCTCTCGAGCAGACTCCGGAACGGTTCGACCCGCGGACGCGAAACGCCTTTCTCGCCGGGAAGGGAATCTCAGAGCCGGAGACGGCACGCCTTCGCCGCGAAGTCGCACGCCATCGTGCCACGATCCGGGACGCCTTCGAAGGAGCGCGCGCCGATCTCGTCGTCGTGCCCACGCTGACACAGGCACCGCCGCTTCTTCGAGATGCGACCGACCCCTTCGAGTTCCCGTATGCCTGCACGTTCGCTTTCAACGCCGGAGGCCTGCCGTCACTCACCGTGCCGTGCGGATTCACGCGGTCCGGCCTCCCTGTCGGCCTTCTCGTGAGCGGCCCGCCGCTCGCCGACGCGCGCGTCCTCGCGCTCGCCCACGCGTTCGAGCGCGCCACAGAATGGCACCGGCGCCGGCCACCTCTCTGGAACCCGGCCTGAACGACGGCGTGGTCGGAGATATCCTCGTCGAGACTTCTGACGCGACATGAAGGACCCGACCATCAGCACGAAGCACGACCCTCTAGACGGCGCTCCCGGACCGAGCCCGTGGTACCTGCGCGGAGCGCGACGTCCCGCGCCGGGGTACTCCTGGAGGACCGCGGGAAATTCCGCGGACACGGGGGGAGTCGTCTCGCTCACGGCGCGCGGCGGTCCGGTGATCCTTCTCGATTTCTACAACTACGCGACGCTGCTCGGCCCCGATCTCCTTCTCGTCTGGGGACAGGAGAGCCCGAATGCGCGACCGACGGGGCCGGTGTCCCTCGACGTCTTCCGCCTCTCGACCCTTGAGCGGCTGCCCGGCCCCATCGACGAGGAATGCCGGAACATGCGGCGCGAGGGCGCGCGCCTGCGGTACCGGACACCTCCCGTGGCCCGGGCTTCGATCCCGACGGCAGAGGCGCCGGAGGGCGCGGTCGACCTTCCCGGGGAGGTCCGTGCCGCCGAGGAGTTTCTGATCCTCTGCCGCTCGTCGCTCACGGCAAGCGGCGACGCAGAGCAGCCGTGGAATCTCGCTCTCCTCGTCCTGCGGCCGCGCGAGGCGCGCTACGCGCTCCATCCGCAGGACTGGTTCAACTCGGGGGACTTCGACTACGGCTACGAGTGGGTCACCCGCGTGGCCCGCGATCCGAGAAGCGGCCGGATCCACGGCGACGGGATCCGGATCGCACCGTTCGTCCTCGACGACACGCTCCGGAACCTCTCCCGAGGCTGAAGGACGCCTACTTCGTCGCGTCCGGGCGCGAGCCGAGCGTGACCTCGATCGTCTTCTCGACCGTCTGGCCGTTCTCGACGCGCTTGACGACGAGGTTCACCTTCTCGCCCGGCTTCTTGCCCTGGAGCGCATAGGTGTAGTCGTAGAGATTTCGCAGCTCCTTGTCGCCGAACTTCACGATCGTGTCGCCGGCCATGAGTCCCGCCTTCTCCGCGGGCGAGCCGCCCGTGACGCCGGAGAGCTTCACGCCCTTCCCTTCCTCGGAGAAGTCCGGGATTCCGCCGACCCACACACGGAAACTGCGCGAGCCGCCGCCGGCGGGCGTGCCACCCTTCACCTCGACGTAGGCGATGCGCTCCGGCGCCGAAGCCACCGCGACGACGATCGGCTCCATGAGCTTCACGACGCGGACGATGCCCTCCGGGTCGATGCGGTCGGCCGTGTCGGAGGGTTTGTGGTAGTCGCCGTGCGCGCCGGTGAAGGCAAAGAGAACGGGCTTCTTCGCCGCGTAGAACGGCGAGTGGTCGGACGGGCCGAATCCCCCGTCGAGGAGAGCAAGCTTGAGGTTCGCGTCCTTGTTGGACGCTTCGACGAATCCCTTCCAGGCGGGCGAGGTGCCCACGCCCTGCACGTCGAGCTTGCTCTCGCGCAGGCGGCCGACCATGTCGAGGTTGAACATCGCGACGACCGAATCCCACGGGACGGTCGGGTTCTTCGTGAAGTGGAGGGAGCCCAGCGTGCCGAGCTCCTCCGCCGCGAAGGAGATGAAGAGGACCGAACGCGGAAGCGTGGAGCGCTTCGCGGCGAGGTCCCGCGCCGTCTCGAGGAGCGCCGCGACACCGGAGGCGTTGTCGTCAGCGCCGTGGTGGATCTGAGGTCCGCTCGCCGAAGCGAGCGACGTCGTTCCACCGAGCCCGAGGTGGTCCCAGTGCGCGCCGACGATCACGACCTCGCCGCTCTTCGCGGGGTCGGCGCCCTTCAGGAGGCCGATGACGTTGGCGGACCTGACGCGGCGGGGCGTGACGTCGACGTTCACGCCGGCCCGGGCGCCCGCGACGGCGAACGACGCAGGCTTCTTCGCGTCGTCGATGGCCTTCTGCGCGGCCTCGAGCGTCTTGCCCGAACCGGCGAGGAGAGCCTCGGCGACGGGCCGGCGGACGGAGACCGCGACGATTCCGGCGTCCGAGAACGCGGCGTCCGTGCGCAGCGCGATCAGGTCGTCCGTCACGTCCTTCGTGAGCGGGCCCGCCACCACCAGCATGGCCTTCGCGCCCTTCTCGCGCGCGACGGCCGCCTTGAACCGCAGCGCCGCGAACGGCGAGAACGTGGACTTCTCGTCGTCGCCGTCCGGGCTGTAGCGCAGGACGAGGACGACCTTGTCCTTCACGTCGAGCCCGGCATAGTCGTCGTACCCGAGGTCCTTGGCGACGATGCCGTAGCCCGCGAAGACGACGTCGCCCTCGGCGAGGCCCGCGGCCGAGAACGCGAGCGGGCGGAAGTCGTTGCCGGCGGTCCAGGCCTTCTTCGTCCCGGCAGCCGTCTCGAGGCGGTTCTTCGGGCCGAGGTCGACGCCGTCGATGAAGTCGAAGGGCTGCATCCAGGCGCCGTTCGGGCCGGCGGGGGAGAGGCCGATCTTCTTGAACTGCTCGGCCACCCAGGCGGCGGCGCGGTCGCCCTCCAGCGTGCCCGAACGACGGCCCTTGAGGTCGTCGGAGGCGAGGAAGGCGACGTCGGCCTGCACGCGGGCGGCCGCGGGCGACAGGACCGGCGCCGGCGAAGGCTGCGCGAGAAGGCGGACGGAAAGGGCGAGGAGCGCGAGCGGGGCGACGACGCGGAACGTCTTCATCCGAAGATCTTTACCACGGAATTCGCGGTGCCGCGATAGAGCAGCCGCACTCCGGGCGCGCGCGGCGCAGGCGGACCTATGTTTGGGAGGATGATGTCGTCGAGGAAGGAAACGTCGATGGAACTCCCCCGGTTGCTCGAGGAAACGCGCGCGGAGGCGGTCGCGGACGCGATTCAGGGCCTCTCCCGTGCCACGCTGCCCCATTACACCGCCAGCCGGGCCGAGCAGAACCGCGATCGGCTGGCGAAGCTCTACGATCTGACGGCTGCCTGCGTCGCTACGCGGACGCTGCTCCCGATGATCGAGTACGCGCAGGGCGTCGCCCGTGAGCGCTACAAGGACGGCTTCGGCCTCGAAGAAGTCCACACGGCCTTCAATCTGCTCGAGGAAGTCATCTGGCGGCGGATCACGGCCCGCATGGAGCCGCTCGAGTACCCCGAGGCGTTCGGGCTCATCAGCACGGTGCTCGGCGCGGGCAAGCAGGCGCTCGCCATCGAGTACGTCGCCCTCGTGAGCCAGAGCCGCGACGTCCACTCGCTGGACCTCACGGCGCTCTTCAAGGGCACGACGTAGGAGCGCGCCCGCGTGTCGCGCGTCCCGGCGTCGGTGAACGAGTTCCTGCGGGGCAAACGCTTCGCCGTCGCGGGCGTTTCGCGCGATGGGAACCTGCCTGCCAATGCGATCTTCAGGAAGCTGAAGGCCTCCGGTTTCGACGTGGTCCCCGTGAACCCGAACGCGGAGACGGTCGAGGGCGTTCCCTGCTACCCGAATCTCGCGGCCGTTCCGGGCCCCGTCGACGGCCTCGTGATCGCCGCGCATCCCGACGTCGCCGCGGGCCTCGTGAAGCAGGCGGCCGCGCGCGGCGTGAAGAACGTCTGGTTCCACCGTTCGTTCGGCGAGGGGAGCGTCTCGGGCGCGGCTCTCGACGCGTGCCGCACCGCCGGCATCACGCCGATCGTGGGTGGATGCCCGCTCATGTACTGCGCCCCGGTGGACGTCGCGCACCGCTGCTTCCGGTGGTGGCTCGGCTTCAAGGGCCGCCTGCCCGCGTGAGCGCGCACCCCAGGGCGCGTGCGACCGCGATCGTCTTCGGCGCCGTTCTCCTCGCCGCCGCCGCCGCGCTGGCGTTCGGGGCGGCCCGCTGGCGCTTCAGGACGAGAGAGCTGCGTGCCGCGCTTCGGGCCGCACGGCCTTCCGGCGTGCCGGCGACGTTCGACCCGCGCGAGCTCGAGAGCCTGCCCGCGCCCGTACGCCGGTATCTGCAGATCGCCTTGCGTCCGAGGCAGCCCGTCATCGAGTCCGTCCTCGTCGCGACCGCGGGCGAGTTCCTGGTGGATGCGGAGAAGAAGCGCTGGGCGCCGTTCACGGCCGATCAGCTCTTCACCGTGACGCCGCCCGGGTTCGACTGGGACGCGCGCATCCGGATGCTGCCGGGCCTCAACGTCTTCGTGCGCGACGCATACCGCGAGGGCGCGGGCCTGCTGCAGGCCGAGGCGGCCGGCCTCGTGAAGGTCGCGGACCTCCCGCCGTCGCCTGACCTCTCGAAAGGCGAGCTGCTGCGCTGGCTGGCCGAAGCCACGTGGTTCCCGACGGCGCTGTTGCCGAGCCAGGGTGTCCGCTGGGAAGCCCTCGCCGAGGACCGCGCGCGCGCGACGATCGAGGATCGCGGCGTGACCGCCTCGGTCGAGTTCCGATTCGGGGGTGATGGCCTGCCCCTGTCGGTCTTCGCGCCCGACCGTCCCCGCGCGGTGGGAACGGCGAACGTCCCGACTCCCTGGGAGGCGACGTTGTCGGCCTGGGGCCCGCGCAACGGGATGCGGGTGCCGTCGGCCGGCGAGGTCGCATGGTTCCTCCCGGAGGGGCGGCTGAGCTATTACCGGGGGAGGGTGAAGTCGGTCGTCTACGCGTTCGCGGATCAGGAGGCCGCTTCCGCCACCTCGCGCTGAACGGCTAGGCCTTCGAAGCCCGGCGCGAGGCTCTGCGCCGGTCGCGCGCGCTCGGCCGCGGGGCCGTCCGTCGTTCGGCGACTCCGCGCCGCTCGCCGAGGCGCCGCTCGCGTCGCAGGTACCTGCGGGGAATCGGCTCGAACACCTCGCCGCGGCGGACGAGGTCGCGGATCGTCTCGTGAACTTCCTCGACCGTGGTCGCGACGGCCGCCGCGATCTCGCGCTCGCTGCGCAGGAGGTTGCCCGTCACGGCCCCCTCGAGGTACGTCAAGATCCGCGCGCGCAGGTTCGTATGGCCCATGGCCGCGCACTATATCGCCGTGCCGTCGTAAGCTGCCCGCCCGGAGGTTTCCATGTCCGCCAGGATCCCGCCCCTCGGGCTCGCCGCCGTCGCGCTCGTCCTCACCGGCTGCGCGTCGGCGCCGCCCTCGGCGCCCGCCCACTACCCGTCATCGCCCGCGACACTGCCCTTCTCGGAGGCCGTCCGCAACGGCGACCTCCTCTTCGTGTCGGGCCAGATCGGCAATCCGCCGGGCACGCTCGAGCTCGTGCCCGGCGGGATGCGCGCCGAGGCCGCTCAGGCGCTGGAGAACGTCCGCGCGATCGTCGAGCGCCACGGTTCGAGCATGACCCAGGTCGTGAAGTGCACCGTGTTCCTCGCCGACATGAAGGAGTGGGGCGACTTCAACGAGGTGTATCGCAAGGCATTCCCCGGCGAGCTCCCCGCGCGCAGCGCGCTCGGTGCGAACGGTCTCGCGCTCGGCGCGCGCGTCGAGGTTGAGTGCATCGCCCACGTCCCGCAGGAAAAGAGGTAGCCATGTCGAACGTCCCGCTTCCCCCCGGACCCGTCTCCCTGCCCGACCTCGTGGCCCTGCAGCCGGGAGCCGTCGTGAGCCGCACGCTCGTGAAGACGGGCGGCGGCACCGTGACGGCCTTCGCGTTCGACGCGGGCGAGGCGCTCTCCGAGCACTCGGCGCCGTTCGACGCTCTCGTGATCGGCGTCGAGGGCGAGGCCGAGGTCTCGATCTCGAAGGTCCCGCACCGCGTGAAGGCGGGCGCCCTCCTCCGCCTCCCGGCGAACGAGCCGCACGGCTTGAAAGCAGTCACGCCTTTCAAGATGATCCTCGTCATGGTGAAAACGTGACGAGGAAGATTCTGGCGGCGCTCGCGACCGCGGCGGCGCTGTCGGGCTGCGGGTCCATGGCGGAGCAGGACGACGCTCCCGCACGGATCGAGGCGGCCCTGCAGGCCTGGGCGAAGACCGAGGGAAAAGAGATGAAGGGCGGCTCCCTGCAGATCTTCGGCCCGAGCGCGCTGCAGGGCGGAACGTTTCGCCAGAAGACGCGCCTCCCGGACGGCAAAGTCGTCGAAACGCAGGGCACGTTCGAGGCGGAGTGGGACCGCCAGCCCGACGGGTCGTGGCTCGTCAGCCGCATGACGATCAACCCGCCGCCGTTCACGCCGACCGACGTGGGGTCGGTGCCGTGATTGCCGCAAAGAAGTCGGGGCCGAAGGCGGCGGTGCCGGCGGGCTTCGCCGAGGCGCACGCGGGCCTGCGCAAGGTGATCGAGCCCTTCACGAAACGCAAAGGCATGAAGGTTCTGAAGGACGGCCCGGCGGGCTGCCTCGTGCTCGCGCCGCCGAGCCCGAAGTACAAGCAGTACCCCAACGGCCTTTGGTTCGTCGGCACGCGCGTCGGGAAAGCGTACGTCAGCTTCCACCTGGTGCCCATTTACATGTGCCCGGATCTTCAGAAGCTGATCTCGCCCGGGCTCAAGAAGAGGATGCAGGGCAAGGCGTGCTTCAACTTCAAGGCGCCCGATCCGGAGCTCTTCGCCGAGCTCGCGGTCCTCACGGAAGCGGCGTACGCGCGCTGGAAGAAGGACGGTCTCGTCTGACGAAGGTCTACGACCGCGCGTACTTCCAGACCTGGTACCGCGACCCGAAGAAGGCGATCGTGCGCCGCGCGGACCTCGAGCGGAAGGTCGCGATGGCGCTGGGCGCAGCCGAGCACCTCGTCGGGCGCGCGGTCGATTCCGTGCTCGACGTGGGCTGCGGCGAGGGCTCGTGGCAGCCCATCCTCCGAAAGCTCCGGCCCCGCCTGAAGTACCTCGGCCTCGACACGAGCGAATACGCGATCCGCCGTTACGGCCGCTCGCGGAATCTGCGCTCCGGCTCGTGGGGCCAGCTCGCCGGGATGAGCCTCGGCGGACCGTTCGACCTCGTCGTCTGCTCGGACGCGCTCCACTACGTCCCCACGAAGGAGTTCCTTCTGGGGCTCGGCGGCCTGCCCGATCTCGTCGGCGGCGTCGCATACCTGGATTTCCTGACGTCCGACGACGACCTCGAGACGGGCCTCGAAGGCGACCTCGTGGGATTCCGGAAGCGCACGGCCGCGTGGTACCGCCGGAAGCTGCGCGCGACGGGCCTTGTGGAATGCGGCCTCGGGATCTGGGCCGCGAAGGACCTCGCGCCCGCGCTCACGGCGATGGAACGGGGGCCAAGGCAGCCCCATTGACTTACGCCTGACTTGCGACTAACGTTCCACTTCCCATGGACGGGCGCGGGGACGGGAAGCACGGCGGGCCGCCGGGGCGCGACATGCTCGGCCCGCTGGTGGGCCAGGGCCCTGGAAAGGCGTACGTCGGCCCCGGAGCGCACAAGGAAAAGCTCCGCAGGCGCGACTACACGCGCCCCGTGGCGAGCCTGCGGCGCGCACGAGCGTACGCCGAGCTGCGCGCGGCGTCGGCGTTCTCGTTCCTGAACGGCGCCTCGCTGCCGGAGGACCTCGCGGACACCGCCGCCGCCCTCGACCTCCCCGCGATGGCGCTCATCGACACGAACGGCCTCTCCGGCGCCCCGCGCTTCTGGAAGGCGGCGAAGCAGGCTGGCATCAAGGCGCTCGTCGGGGCGGAAGTCGTGCTGGAGAGAGGTCCGAAGAGAGACGGAAGATTTTCTTTGAAGGGGAAGAGGGGAAATGCGCGCGCCCCCGCCGATGCGCCGCGAAGCAGCGAATCGCCCCCTCAACCATTCGAAGAAATCCCCAATCGCCGTGACGACCTGCTTCTGCCCGGCCCGTTGGGTCTCGTCCCTCCCCCTCTTCCTCCAGGAGTCTCTCTTCCCCGCCTCACGCTCCTCGTCGAGAACCAGAAGGGCTACCGGAACCTCTGCTCCCTTCTCACCGCGGCTGCGGCGGGCAAGCCGAAGGGGCAGGCGGCGGCCGCGTGGGAGGAGATCGCCGCGCACGCCGAGGGGCTGCACGTCCTGACGGGCGGCGAGGAGAGCGCCGTGACACGCGCCCTCGTCTCGGGCGGCCTCGAGACGGCCGGCCGGGAGCTGGACCGCCTCACGTCGCTTTTCCCGGGGCGCGTCCACGTCGAGCTGCAGCGCCACCACCTCCGCGGCGAGGAGCACCAGAACCGCGCGCTCCTCGACCTCGCGCGCGCGCGGCGGCTGCCCGTCCTCGCGACGAACGGCGTCCGCTACGCGCAGCGGCGCGACAAGGACCTCTTCGACGCGCTCACGTGCATCCGCCATCACACGCACCTCGACGCGGCCGGGACGAAGCTCCACGCCGGGCGCGAGCGCCACCTGAAGTCCGCCGCCGACATGCAGGCGCTCTTCGCCGACCTGCCGGGCGTCCTCGAGGAGAGCGCGGCGCTCGCGTCGCGCCTGTCGTTCACGCTCGCGGACCTCGGCTACCGCTTCCCCGAATACCCGATCCCGCCGGGCGAGACCCCGTCGTCGCACCTCCGGCGTGTCACGTGGGAGGGCGCGCGCGGGCGCTTCCGGCCGCTCACGACGAAGGCCCAGGCGCAGCTCACGAAGGAGCTGAACCTCATCGAGAAGCTCGACCTCGCGGGCTACTTCCTCATCGTCTGGGACATCGTGAACTTCTGCAAGCGCGAGAAGATCCTCGTGCAGGGGCGCGGCTCGGCCGCGAACAGCGCCGTCTGCTACGCGCTCTCGATCACGGCCGTCGACCCCGTCCGGATGGAGCTCCTCTTCGAGCGCTTCCTCTCGGAAGAGCGCGGCGAATGGCCCGACATCGACCTCGACCTCCCCTCGGGGGACCAGCGGGAGAAGGTCATCCAGCACGTGTACAAAACGTACGGCGCGCACGGGGCCGCGATGACGGCAAACGTCATCACGTACCGCGACCGCTCGGCCGCGCGCGAGATGGCCAAGGCCGCCGGCTTCGCGCCGGACCAGGTCGACACGCTCGCCAAGCACCTCGGGCGCTACAGCTTCGGCGAGTACCGCGACGGGCAGCGCGACCTCTCGGCCGAGATGGCCGCCGCCGGCTTCGACCCCGGGGAAGCGCGCGTGAAGCACTTCGGGTCGCTCTTCATGCGCGTCCAGAACCTCCCGCGACACCTCGGGCAGCACTCGGGCGGGATGGTCGTGGCGATGGGCAGGCTCTCCGAGGTCGTGCCGCTCGAGCCCGCCGCGATGGAGGGACGCGTCGTCATCCAGTGGGACAAGGACGACTGCGCGGACCTCGGGATCGTGAAGGTGGACCTCCTCGGCCTCGGGATGCTCGGCGCGATCGAGAAGACGATCCCGATGATCGAGGCGCACGAGGGCGAGAAGGTGGACCTCGCGCACATCCCGCACGACGACCCGGCGGTCTACGCGATGCTCCAGAAGGCGGACACGATCGGCCTCTTCCAGGTGGAGAGCCGCGCGCAGATGGCCTCGCTGCCCCGCCACATGCCGATGGTCTTCTACGACATCGTCGTGCAGGTCGCGATCATCCGGCCCGGGCCGATCGTGGGCGGCATGGTCCACCCGTTCTTCGACCGGCGGCAGGGCAAGGCGCCGGTCGAGTACCCGCACCCGTGCCTCGAGCCGATCCTCAAGCGCACGCTCGGGGTGCCGCTTTTCCAGGAGCAGCTCCTCAAGATCGCGATGGTGGCCGCGGGCTTCACGGGCGGCGAGGCCGAGGAGCTGCGCCGCGCGATGGGGTTCAAGCGCTCGGAGGAGCGCATGGGCGCGATCGAGGACCGCCTGAGGTCCGGGATGGACCGGAACGGCATCACGGGGCCCGCGCAGGACCAGATCGTCAAGTCCATCACGTCCTTCGCGCTCTACGGCTTCCCCGAGTCGCACGCGGCCAGCTTCGCGCTCATCGCGTACGCGAGCGCGTGGCTGAAGGCCCACCACCCCGCCGCGTTCACGGCGTGCCTCCTGAACGCGTGGCCGATGGGCTTCTACCACCCGGCCACGATCGTGAAGGACATCCAGCGGAAGGGCGTCACGGTCCTGCCCATCGACGTGAACTTCTCGGGATGGGAATGCGATTTGGAAAAAGAAAGAGAAGAGGAAGATTTCTTAGAAGGTAAAGAGGGGCTGCTCGCAATCCGGCTGGGCATGCGGTTCATCAAAGGGCTGAAACAGATCACGGGGGAATCCATCAGAAGGGAGCGCGCGAATGCACCGTTCCGCGACGTCGCCGACTTTCAGCGCCGCTGCCGTCTTCGCCCCGACGAGACGACTTTGATCGCCTACTCGGGCGCTCTCTCGTCCCTCGGCATCTCCCGCCGCACGGCGCTCTGGCAGGTGGCGGAGGTCTCCCGCCCGCTCGGGACCCTCTACGAAGCTCTTCCTCTTTCTTCTTCTTCGCGGAATTCCCCTCTCCCCGAGATGTCCGCCGTGGAGGAGACGACGGCCGACTACCGCGCGACCGACATGACCGCCGGCCCGCACCTCATCGAGCACTTGAGGCCTCTTCTGTCTTCCCGCTCCATCCTGTCGGCGGCCGAGCTGCGCAACGCGCGCGCGGGCGACCGCGTGAAGGCCGCGGGCGCCGTCATCGTCCGGCAGCGGCCGGGGACGGCGAAGGGCTTCGTGTTCCTGTCGCTCGAGGACGAGAGCGGGATCGTGCAGGCGATCGTCCGCCCCGATCTCTTCAAGGAGAACCGCGCCCTCATCGTCGGCTCGGCCGGCCTCGTCGTGGAAGGGCCGCTCCAGAAGGAGGGCGGGAACGTGTCGATTCGGGCCGAGCGCTTCTGGCCGCTGCCGGCGCTGCCCGACGTCCCGAGCCACGACTTCCGCTAGCGGCCGCCCCGCGCGACGCGCACCGCCTCGCGCAGCTTCGCTTCGGATGCCGCGAGCGCGGTGAGGAGGCGCTCCGTCTCGAACGCGGGCGAGCCGTCACCGTGCAGCGCGCGCCTGAGGCCGGGCAGCGTCTCGGTGCCGCAGCCCGTCTCGGCCGACGGCCCGAGGAGCAAGCTCGACCGCGCGAAGTCGCGCGCACCGGGAAGATCGCGGAACGCGGCCATCGCTCCCGTCACGAGCGGCTCGATCTCCGCAGAGTGCGCGCCGCGGAACGCGCCGCCGACGGCGTCCCAGGCCACCGCAGCCTCGCGAAAGCTCACCACCGCCGCGAGAATGTCGCGCCTTCGCGGAAACGGCTCGGACCCTGCAGCCGGCAGGCCCTCGATCTCCTTTCTGAGAAAATCCGAAACCTCCGAGAAATTCCACGCGGGCACGGGCGCATCGGCGAGCGTCGAGGCCCAAACGGAGAGAACCCGCGCGAGAGAGGACGACAGGCCCCAGCCCGGGTCGAGGTGCCGCCGCGCGAGGAGCGGGTCGTCGTAGCCCGTGTGGTACATCGCGTACGTGCGCCGCCCGTAGCCCACCTGCGCGCCCGCGACGCCGCCCATTCCGACGAAGGGCGCCGTGTCGCCGCTGAAACCGGGTAGCTGAAGCGTCCCGCGCACGGAGAGAAGCGGACGTCCCGTCGCGGGGTCGGGCACGGCGGCGAGGACGTCGTCGAGCGAGCCCGCGAGTCCGGGCGAGACGTCGGCCATGAAGTCCCACGCGCGGGCGGAAGAGTCGACGTAGAGGAACGCGGCCACCTTCGAGGGCAGGTCGGCGAGCCGCTCCTCCACCCAGTGCGTCGAGCCGAGCATCCCGTACTCCTCGCCGTCCCAGAACGCGAAGACGACGTCGCGCTCGGGCCGCCAGCCGTCCTTTGCGAGACGCGCGAGGACGTCCGCCGTTTCGAGAACGGTCGCCGCGCCCGACACCGGGTCGATCGCGCCGTGGACCCACGCGTCCGTGTGGGCTGAGACGACAATGGCCGCCGCGTCGCGGCGGCGACCGGGAAGAGTTCCGAATACGTTTCTGAGAATGGCGCGGCGCTGCGCGCCGCGGACCGAGAGATGGACGAGCTCGCGAGTCGCCCCGATGCGATACGGCACCGTCAACCAGCCCGTCCAGTCCTCGGGAGCGGGCGGACCCTCGACGTGCCCGAGGATCTCCCGCGCGACTGTCTCGGACACCGGGAGCGCGGGGATGCGCGGCAGGAGGCCGGGGACGTCCTTCGCCTTCTCCCGCGCCGGATCTCCCGGGCACGCGAAGTACCGCAGCATCGAGCCGCGCGGCACCGCCCACGGGTTCAGGTACGGGCCGTCCGGAAAGTCCGGCTTGACGACGCCGAGGTCTCGCCGCTCCGGGTAGAGAAGGAGCGCCGCCGCGCCCGCCTCCTCGGCGAGGAGCGACTTCATCGAGCGGCAGATTCCCCCGGCGCGCGCGAGCACGATCGCGCCTTTCACGGAGACGCCGGCCTTCGCGAGAAGCGCGTAGTCGCCGCGGTCGCCGTGGTTCGCGTAGACGACCCGCCCGTGCGCCTCGCCGGGCGGTGCCCACGCGAAAAACGGCGTCTCGCGCGCGCCGTCCGCCGAGTACGGATCGCCGGGAAGCGCGCGTTCGGCCAGCTCGAACGCGGGCGCGCCGTCGAGCGCGAGCGACGCCTCTCCCGGCTCGGGCAGGTCGACCTCGAAGGGCGTCACGGCGACCTCCAGACCGTCCGCGCGCAGCGCGTCGGCCACCGTCCCGACGACGAACGCCTGCGCCGGGGTGCCGGCGCGGTGCGGAACGGCCGCGAGCGCCTCGACCCGCGCGCCGATGCGCGCGCCGTTCACGAGGCGCTCGACGCGCCTCGACCGAGCCGCGTACGGGGACCGTCCGCACGCAGCGGCGAGGAGAGCGAAGCCGGCCAACGCCGCGAGGGCGAGCGCCGCGGGCGCGGCGCCACGCCGGTTCAAGAGCGTCCCGAGCCGTCCGAACGCGAAGCGCGCGACGACTTGTTGCCGCGTCCCAGCCAGTCGCCCGCGACGAGAAAGTCCCTCGCGCGGGAGAATGCGGCGCCGAGCCGGCCGATCTCGCGCGCGACCGCGGCGCGGTCGCCCCGCCGGACGGCGTCCTCGAGGCCCGGCAGGGCCGTCGCGGCACAGCCCGTCGTCTCGGACGGCCCCCAGAGGACGCAGCCGCGCCCGAAGACGCCGCGCGTCCCGAGCGACGCGATCGCGAGGCCCGCCAGGCCGTCGGCCCGCGCGCGGTCCCGCGCCTGGCCGGAGCGGGACCGCGCGTACACGTCCCACGTGGCCGCGGCCGACTCGAAGGCGGAGAGGTGCGTGTCGAGAGGATTGAGGGCCGCGGGCAGCCAGCCCATCGCGCCGGGGTAGCGGGCCTGGATCTCGCGCAGCTCGCGCTGCGTGAACGCCGACACCTCGCCGAACCGGAACGGGAAGACGCGCGGCGTTGCGAGAGCGCCGGCGAAGAGCGCGACGGCCCTTGCGAGGGCCGCGGCGCGCACGGAGCCCGGGTCCGCGATCTTCGAGGCGTACGCCGGCGTGTCGTAGAGCGTGTGGTACGCGCCGTACCAGCGGCCGAACCCGAGCTCGGCGGCCGGGACGGACGTGAAGCCGAGGAACGGCGCCACGTCGCTCGAGAAGCCGGGGAGCGCGGGCTGCCCCGCCGAGTCGGCGAGCGTCTTGCCGGGCGAGAGCGGGTCGGCGACGCGCGGAAGGACCTCGTCGAAGACGCCTCTCAGCCCGGGCGTGAGGCTCGCGAAGAGGTCGTTCGCGCGCGCGGCCGAGTCGATGTTGATCGCCGCGGCGACGGGCAGCCCAGACGATCCGAGGTGCGCCTCGACCCAGGCGGTCGAGCCGATCATTCCCCACTCCTCGCCGTCCCAGAGCGCGAAGAGGACGCCGCGCGCCGGCCGCCAGCCCTTCTCCGCGAGGCGCGCGAGCACTTCTGCCGTCTCGAGGACGACGGCCGCGCCGGAGCCCGGGTCGACGGCGCCGTTCACCCACGCGTCGTAGTGCCCCATCACGAGAACCGGCGGCGCCTTCGGATCGGCGCCGGGAATGGACGCGAGGACGTTGCGCAGCTTCGCGCGGACGGTCCGGCCGCGCACGGTGACCCTGACGCGCGCCTTGCCGGGCCCGAGCGCGTACGGCGCGGCGAGCGTTCCCTTCCAGTCCTTCGGCGGCTCGGGCCCCGTCATCTCCTTGAGGAGCGCCTCGGCCGCCTCGGCGGAGATCGCGAGCGCCGGGATCTTTGGGAGGACGTCGACGCCCCGCTCCTTCGCCCGCCGCGGGTCGCCGGGGCGCCGGAAGTACTTCAGGAGCGAGCCGCGCGACGCGGCGGCCGGGTGCGGCCCGGCGCCTTCCGGGTACGCCGGCTTCAGGACCCCCTGGTCCTTCGGCTCGAGGTACACGAGGAGCGCGGCGACGCCGGCGCGCTCAGCGGCCGCGACCTTCTCGCCGCGGCAGACGCCCTGAACGTGGACGATCGCGACCTTGCCGCGAGGGTCGACGCCCGCCTTGCGGAGCGCCTCGTAGTCCTCGGCCGCGCCGAAGTTCGCGTAAACGAGCGGGGCCTCGAGGTCGGCGTCGGGCGAGTAGGCGAGGAACGGCAACTCGTCCTTCGCCGCGCGCGTCGCGGGGTCGCCCGGCACCTCGCGCTCGTGGAGGTCGATCTCGCGCCCTCCGGGGCCCGCGAGCGCGAGCCGCAGCGTAACGGGCTCCCACAGGTCGGCGTCGTGAACGTCGCTCCACGGCTTGAGCCCGGCCGAGGCGAGGCGGCGCTCGACCTCGGAGCCCACCTCGCCGTTCGCCGGCGTGCCCGCGCGGTGCGGCTTCGCGGAGAGCACCTCGATCTGAGTCCCGATGCGCGCTGCAGACACGAGGCGCGAGGCGTCACCACCCCAGCGGTCGAGGAACGTCCGGTTCGCGCGCCACCAGAGAAAGCCGCCCGCGGCCGCGGCGACCGCCAGCAGGGCCGCAACTGCAGCCGCCCGGCGCGAGCCCATGATGGGAAACACGGTTTATCGTAGCAGGCCGCTCGGCCCGGGGGGACGCGCCCGTCAGACGGAACGCATCATCAGGCAGGCATTCGTGCCGCCGAACCCGAACGAGTTCGACAGCGCCGCGCGGAGGCGCACCTCGCGCGCCGTGTTCGGCGTGTAGTCGAGGTCGCACTCGGGGTCCGGCGTCATGTAGTTGATCGTGGGAGGGATGACGCCGTAGCGCATCGCGAGCGCGAGAACTCCGGCCTCGTATCCGCCGGCCGCGCCGAGGAGGTGCCCCGTCATGGATTTCGTCGAGGAGACGGCGAGCCTCTTCGCGTGGTCGCCGAAGACCTTCTTGACGGCCGTCGTCTCGATCTTGTCGCCGTGAGGCGTGGACGTGCCGTGGGCGTTGATGTACTGGATCTCCTCGGGATTGGCGCCGGCGTCCTTGAGCGTGTTGAGCATGACGCGCGAGGGGCCGTCGCCGTCCTCGGACGGGGCGCTGATGTGGTACGCGTCGCCGGACATCCCGTAACCGGCGACCTCGGCGTAAATCGCGGCGCCGCGCGCCTTCGCGTGCGCGAGGTCCTCGAGGATCAGGACGCCCGAGCCCTCGCCGAGGACGAAGCCGTCCCGGTCCTTGTCCCACGGCCGCGAGGCCGTCTTCGGGTCGTCGTTGCGCGTCGAGAGCGCGCGCATCGCGGCGAAGCCGCCGATCGCGAGCGGCGTGACGACGGACTCGGAGCCGCCCGCGATCATCGCGTCCGCGTCGCCGCGGCGGATGATGTTCACGGCGTCGCCGATCGCGTGGGCCGACGTCGCGCAGGCGGTCGCCGTGGCCGTGTTCGGGCCCTTGGCGCCGTTCAGGATCGAGACGAGCCCCGCACACATGTTCACGATGAGGCCTGGAATGAAGAACGGGCTGATCCGGCGAGGCCCCTTCTCGAGGAGCGTCTTGTGCGTCTCCTCGATGAGCGGCAGCCCGCCGATACCAGAGCCGATGCACACGCCGACGCGCTCGGCGTTCTCCTCGTTCACGACGAGGCCGGAGTCCGTCATCGCGTCCTTCGACGCCGCCACCGCGTAGTGGATGAACGTGTCGAACTTCTTGATTTCCTTCTTGTCGAGGAACGCTCCGGGGTCGAAGCCGCGCACCTCGCCCGCGATCCGGCAGGCGTAGTCCGTGGCGTCGAAGCGGGTCAGCGGGCCGATGCCCGAGACGCCCGCCTTCAGGCTCGCCCAGTTCTCCTGCCGCGTGAGGCCGATGGGCGACACGAGGCCGACGCCCGTGACGGCGACGCGGCGCCGCCCGCGGGCGTCGAGGAGTGGAGCTGGTTGTTCCGACACGAAGGGTTGAGCCCGCGCCGCCTCAGGCCGGCTTGGCGTGGGACTCGATGTAGGAAACCGCGTCCTTGACCTTCTGGATCTTCTCGGCGTCCTCGTCCGGGATCTCGATGCCGAACGCTTCCTCGAAGGCCATGACGAGCTCGACCGTGTCGAGCGAATCCGCGCCGAGATCGTCCACGAACGACGCGTCGGCCTTCACTTCCTCGGCCTGCACGCCGAGCTGCTCGACGATGATGCCCTTGACCTTTTCTTCCACCGAAGTCGACATCGAATTCCTCCGAATGTGTCTGCTGATTCCGCGGGAAAGCGGATTCTGACCGCACCCACGACTCATTTCAACCCGGGCGCGTTGCCCGGAGCTTACCCGATATGAAGCCCGCCGCTCACATTGAGTGTGGTCCCGGTCACGTAAGCGGCCGCGTCGGACGCCAGGTAGACCACGGCGCCGGCCACGTCGTCTCCGGTCCCGAGGCGCCCGAGAACGATTTCGCCCACGAGGGCCTTCTTCTGCTCCTCGTTCAGGACGTCCGTCATGGACGTCTCGATGTAGCCCGGGGCCACCGCGTTCACCGTGATCCCGCGCGAGCCGATCTCCCGCGCCAGAGCCTTCGTGAACCCCACGACGCCGGCCTTGGCGGCCGCGTAATTCGTCTGGCCGGGATTCCCCATGAGGCCCACGACGGACGTGATGTTCACGATGCGGCCGGCGACGCGCTTCTTGAGCATGGTCTTCGCGGCCTCCTGCGCGCACAGGAAGACGCCGGTCAGGTCGGTCGCGATGACCTTGTCCCACGACTCCTTCGACATGCGCAGGATGAGTCCGTCGTCCGTGATCCCCGCGTTGTTGACGAGAACGTCGAGCTTTCCGTGCTTGTCGACGACGGCCTTGAACCCGGCCGTCACGGAGGCCGGGTCGGCGACGTCCAGCCGGAGCGCCTCGGCCGAGCCGCCCGCGGCGGCGATCGCCTGGGCGACCGCGGCGGCCTTGTCCTCGCTGCGGGCGGCCACGACGACGTGCGCGCCGGCGGCGGCGAGCGCCTTCGCGATGGACTCCCCGATGCCCTGGGAGCCCCCGGTGACGAGCGCGATCTTGCCGGTGAGGGAGAACGAGACGGCCATCGGCGTTCCTTTCAGGAGAAGGTGTCGAGAGCGGCGGCGGTGGACGTCGTCTTCACGGGCCAGTCCTTCGCGATGCGCCTCGCGAGGCCCGAGAGCACGGTGCCGGGGCCGACCTCGATCGCGGAGGCTGCCATCCCGGAGAGGCGCTGGACGGACTCGACCCAGCGCACGGGCGAACAGACCTGTCTGCGAAGGGCTTCCCGTGCGGCATCGGGATCCGTCTCGACGTCCGCGTCGGCGTTGTTCACGACGGGAATCGCGAGCGGGGCGAAGGCCGCCGCGTCGAGGAACGGCGAGAGCGCCTGCTCGGCCGGCCTCATGAGCGCGCAGTGAAACGGCGCCGAGACCGGGAGCGGGAGGACTCGCTTTGCGCCCTTCGCCTTCAGGATCTCCCCCGCCTTCGCGACACCCGCGGCCGAGCCCGCGATGACGGTCTGCTCGGGCGAGTTGAAGTTCGCGGCGGACACGACCTCGCCCGAGGCCGCGGCGGCCTCGGCGCAGGCCTCCACGACGAGCTCGGGGGCGAGGCCGATGACGGCCGACATCGCGCCGCGGCCGGACGGGACGGCTTCCTGCATGAACGTGCCGCGGCGCCGCACGAGGACGACTGCGTCCTCGAGCGTGAGCGCGCCCGCGGCGACGAGGGCCGCGTACTCGCCGAGCGAGTGACCGGCCGCGACCGCGGGGACGACGCCCTTCGCCTTCAGGACCGCGAGGACGGCGACGGCATGCGTGAGGATCGCGGGCTGCGTGACGGCGGTCTGCTTGAGCTCCTCGTCCGTCCCCTCGAACGAGACCTTCGAGACGACGAGGCCGAGCGGCGCGAGCGCCGCGTCCGCGCGGGCGTAGACCTCCCGCGCCTCGGGGAACCGCTCGGCGAGGTCCTTCCCCATTCCCGCGAACTGGGACCCCTGCCCGGGAAAGAGAAGGGCGACGCCGCTCACGCCGTCACCAGCGGACGAGGGCCGCGCCCCACGTGAGGCCGCCTCCGAACGCCGTGATCAGGATGAGGTCTCCGCGCTTGATCTTCCCGGCGCGCGCGTATTCGTCGAGCGCGATCGGAATCGAAGCGGCGCTCGTGTTTCCGTAACGCGCGATGTTGTTCATGCAGCGCTCGGCGGGAATCTTGAGGCGGTCGGCCGTCGCCGTGAGGATGCGCTCGTTCGCCTGGTGCGGGAGCAGCCACGCGACGTCGTTCTCCGTGAAACCGCTCTCCGCGAGGACTTCCTTGCAGACCTCGACCATCGCGCGGATCGCGGCCTTGAACGTGTCGCCGCCCTTCATCTGGATGAACGTGAGACGCGCCTCGAGCGTTTCGGGCCGGTTCGGGGGATAAGTCGAGCCGCCGCCGGGCATCGAGATGAAGCACGAGCCCTCGCCATCCGTCCGGATCGCGGTCGAGAGGACGCCGTGGTCCGACGAGGTCGCCTTGAGCACCGTCGCGCCGGCCCCGTCGCCGAAGAGGACGCACGTGCCGCGGTCCGTGTAGTCGGTGAAGCGCGTCAGGAACTCGGCGCCGATGAGGAGGATGTTCTTCGCCTTCCCGGACTGCACGAGGCCGTCGGCGACGTGGAGACCGTAGAGCCAGCCCGAGCAGGCGGCGTTCAGGTCGAACGCGGCGGCCTTCTTCGCGCCGAGCTTGTGCTGGACGACGGGCGCCGCGCCCGGGATCGGGTGGTCGGGCGTGCAGGTCGCGAGAATGATCGTGTCGAGGTCCATGGGGACGAGGCCCGCGGCCTCCAGCGCCGGCGTCGCCGCCCGGACGCAGAAGTCCGACAGGATGTCGCCGGGCCCCGCCATCCGGCGCTCGCGGATGCCGGTGCGCGACGTGATCCAGTCGTCCGACGTCTCGACCATCTTCTCGAGATCGGCGTTCGAAAGGATCCGGTCGGGAACGGCCCGGCCGGTGCCGGCGATGGTGGCGTGGAGCATCGGTCCTCCTCCCAGACGGAAAGGCGGGATCTTAACGGGTGACGGCGGGCGGCGCGAACGTCATCGCCTTGTCGCGGATCTTGTCGGGAATCCGGCGTTCCACGAAGTCGTGCGCCGCCCTGATCGCGTTGCGCACGGCCTTCGCGTTCGAGCGCCCGTGGCCGATGAAGCAGGCCCCCTTGACGCCGAGGAGCGGCGCGCCGCCGTACTCGCTGTAGTCGAGGCGCTTCTTGAAGGAGCGGAAGGCGTCCTTCGAGAGGAGGAAGCCCATCGAAGCCTGGAGGCTGCGGGTGATCTCCTGCTTGAGCGCCTGCTCGACGAGGTGCGCGAGGCTCTCGGAGACCTTGAGGATCACGTTGCCCGTGAAGCCGTCCGTGACGATGACGTCGACGTCGCCGGAGTAGACGTCGCGCCCCTCGACGTTTCCGATGAAGTTCAGGCCGGACTCCTTCAGGAGGCCGAAGACCTCGCGCGTGGTGTCCGTGCCCTTGCCCTCTTCCTCGCCGACGGACATCAGGCCGATCTTCGGCTTCGCGACGCCGAGGACCTCCTGCGCGTAGAAGTGGCCCATGAGCGCGAACTCGCGGTAGTGCTCGGGCCGGCACGTGATGTTCGCGCCGACGTCGAGGAGGACCTGCTTCTTCTTGAGGCCCGGGAGGACCGTTGCGAGAGCCGGGCGGTCGATTCCCTCGACGACGCCCATGATCATCTTCGCGACGACCATCGCGGCACCGGTGTGACCCGCCGTGAACACCCCGCTCGCGCGCCCGTCGCGGACGCACTCGGCGGCGATGCGGATGGACGCGCGCCGCTTCTTGCGGATCGGGGTGATGGAGGGCTCGTCGAAGAGGACGACCTCGTCCGCGTCCACGACGCCCACCCGGCCGCCCGTGTAACCCGTGCGGAGGAGCTCGGACTCGACCTCTTTCCGCCGCCCCACGAGGAGCGTGTCGAGGCCGAAGTCGATCGCAGCCGCGACCGCCCCCTCCACGTTGACGCGAGGGGCGTGGTCGCCCCCCATCGCGTCGACGGCGATCGTCAAGCTACTTCGTGGCCCCGGTCGTGACCTCGCGGCCCTTGTACCAGCCGCAGGCCGCGCACACGCGGTGCGGCAGCTTCTCGATGCCGCAGTTCGGGCAGTTCGACGTCTGCTTGGGCTTCAGGAAGTCGTGCGCGCGGCGCAGGTCGCGGCGCGTCTTGCTGTGTCGGTGCTTTGGGTTCGGCATCGTCGTCTCCTGTGGTCGGTGCGGGGCCGGAAAGGTCCGCTCGTTCTCTTCAGTTCTTGTCGTCCGTTTCGAGGATCGCCTTGAGCGACTTCCACCGCTCGTCCGGGGGCGGCGCGCAATCGCAGGGGGCCGCGTTGCGGTCGGAACCGCACTGGGGGCAAAGGCCCTTGCAGTCGTCCCGGCAGAGCGCCTTCATCGGCAGCTCGAGCTGCAGCTGCTCCTCGACGAGAGGGTCGAAGGGCACGACGAAGTCCTCGTAATAGAGGATGTCGAGGTCCGCCGCCGAGAGCTCGTCCCCGTCGTCGTCCTCGTTCTTCTCGGCGCCCTTGCCGGCCTTGGCGGGCTTGCCGTCGGCCGGCTTGACCGCCTTGGGTTTCTCCACCGGCTTCACATGCGCGGGCATGAAGGTCCAGGAGACCTCCTCCTTGCGCACGAACGGCACGGGGGCGAGGCACCGCGCGCAGGCGACCACGCCGGAGAACGCGAGGCGTCCGGTCAGGACGAAGCCGAGGTCGACCCTTTCGAGGCGCCCCGTGAACGAGACCGGCGACAGCGAGAGAAGCTCCGGCCTCTCGAGACGTCCGCTCGGGATCTCGAATTCATGAGAAAGATCGACCGGCTCGTCGAAAGCCGTTTCCAGATTCAGGTCCATACAGGGAGTCTCCTCAGCGAAGAGGAGCCGCGGAATATAACATGGACCGGATGCGCATTGCCGTCGACGCGCGGCCGCTGGAGGAGAGGCCGACCGGCGTCGGGCGCTACCTCGAGGGCCTGTTGACCGCCTGGCTGGCCGACCGGCCGGGGGACGGCTTCATCCTCCTGTCCCCACGGCCGGTCTTCGTCCCCCCCTCCCTCACGGGCCGGGTGGCCGTGGCCGCCTCGGCGAGACTCCCCGGGACGCTGTGGCTCCAGACCGCCGCCGGCCCGGCGGCGCGCCGGGCGGGGGCGGACGCGTTCTTCGGCTGCCTCGGCATCGTCCCGCTGGCAGGCGGGCCGCCTTCGGTCGCAACGGTCCACGACGTGACGCCGCTCCTCTTCCCGGAGTGGCACTCCTGGAAGAACCGGCTCGGATTCACCCCCCTCATCGGCGGAAGCGTCCGGGCCGCGAGGCGGATCGCGGCCGTCTCGGAACACTCGCGCCGCGACCTCGTCGCACATTTCCCCGACGCGGCCGGGAAGACCACCGTGGTTCACAACGGCGTCGAAACCTCTCCCGCTCCCGCCGGCGGCCCGGCGCCGAACGAGGGCCGGCCGTATGTCCTGTCGCTCGGCACGCTCGAGCCCCGCAAGAACCTCCCGCGCCTCGTGGAGGCGATGGAGTCGATCTGGGACCGGCGGCCCGAATTCCCCGACCTCGTCCTCGCCGGGACGGAAGGCTGGGGCCTGCACGACTTCGCCGGCCGGATCGCGTCTTCGCGCCACGCCGCGCGCATCCGGCCCGCCGGCTACCTCGCGGGAGGCGAGCGTTCCCGGTGGATGGCGGGCGCGCGCGTCTTCGCGTACCCGAGCCTCTACGAGGGCTTCGGCCTGCCGCCTCTCGAGGCGATGGCGCTCGGGACGCCGGTCGTCGCGTCCTCGGCCTCGTCCCTGCCCGAGGTGGTCGGCGACGCCGGCCTCCTCCCCGACCCGGGCGACGCCTCCTCGATCGCCGCGGCGATCGAGCGCGCCCACGACGACGAGGCGTTCCGGCGCTGGGCCGCCGCAATGGGGCCGGCGCGGGCGGCGACGTTTACCTGGGCGTCCGCCGCGCGGAAGATGCGCGCTCTCTTCGAGGAGGCGCTCTCGTGACGCGGCCCCGCGTTCTCGTGGACGCCCGCAAGGCCGGAGACTTCGGGATCGGCAGCTACATCCGCGGCCTGCTCGGGGGTCTCGCGCGACAGGAGCGGTGGGACCTCTGCGCGACCGTGCACCCCGGCGGCGACGCGCTGCTGCCGCCCGGAGTCGCGCCCGTGGCCTGCGACGCGCGCCACTACTCGGTCGCCGAGCTCTTCGCGGTGCGCGGCGCCATCGCGCGCCTGAAGCCCGCCGTCTTCCACGCGCCGCACTACGTCGTGCCGGTCCAGCCGCCCGCGGCCACCGTGGTCACGATCCACGACCTCATGCACCTGACCCGGCCCGAGCACGGCGCACCCTGGAAGCGCGCGTACGCGACGTGGATGATCGGGCGGGCGATGCGCCTCTCCGCGCGCGTCATCGCGGTTTCGGAGGCGACGCGGGAAGAGATTCTTGCTTTCGGACCCTATCAGGGCGGCAAGGTCGTCGTAATTCCGAATGGCGTAAGAGAAGAGTTCTTCGAATGGGGGAAGAGGGTGGCGGGCGCGACGGCCGGCTGGCGCGCGCCGGCGCGGGCCCCGGAGGCGTCGGAGAGCCGCCTCCCACGCCCCGATTCACTTTCAAAAGAAATCTCCTCTTTTCTTCTCTTCCTCGGCAACGACAAGCCGCACAAGAACCTCGAGGGGCTGCTCCGCGCGTGGCCGCACGTGCGCGCCGAACACCCCGCGCTCTCGCTCGTCCTCGCGGGCGTCGAGCCGGGGCGCGAGCTGCCCGAGGGCGTGAAGGCCGTCGGGTTCGTGCCCGACGCCGACGTGCCCGCACTCGTGGCGCTCGCCGAGGCGCTCGTCCTTCCGTCCTTCGCGGAAGGCTTCGGCCTCCCGGTCCTCGAGGCGCAGGCGGCCGGGACGCCGGTGGCGTGCTCGGACCTTCCGGCGCTGCACGAGGCGGGCGGCGAGGCGGCGATCTTCTTCAATCCGCACGACGCGGCGACGATCGCGAATGCACTGAACGCGCTGCTCGGGGACGAGGAGAAGAGGAATCTTCTTAGAAAAAAGGGAAGGGGGAGAGCGCGGCAGTTTTCCTGGGACGCGGTGGCGGCGCAGACGGCGGCGATCTATGAAGAAATCTCTTAGACCATTCGAAGAAAATCCCCTTTCTTCCTCTTCGTCATGAGAGTCGCCCTCGTCCACGACTGGCTGACCGGCACGCGCGGCGGCGAGAAGGTGCTGCTCGAACTCGTCCGGATGTTCCCGGACGCGCCGGTGTTCACGCTCTTCCATTTCCCGGGCTCGCAGCATCCCGAGATCGAGGCGCGGGAGATCCGGACCACGTTTCTCCAGTCGCTCGTGTCGCCTGCGCGGAACTACCGGACGCTGCTCCCCCTCTTCTTCGCCGCGGCCGAGACCTGGGACCTCTCCGGGTACGACCTCGTCGTTTCGACGTCTCACTGCGTCGCAAAGAACGCGAAGAAGGACGCCGGGGCCTTCCACCTCTGCTACTGCCACACACCCGTGCGCTACCTGCACGACCAGTTCGACGACTACTTCCGCGGGCGGCCGGCCCCGGTCGTCCTCGCGGCGCGCCTCGCCCGGGCGCCGCTCGCGGCCTGGGACGTGGCGACGGTGCCGCGCGTCGACGCCTTCCTTGCGAACTCGGCTAACGTGAAGGACCGGATCGCGCGCCTCTGGCGGCGCGACGCCGCGGTCGTCCCTCCACCCGTCGATACGGAGTTCTACTCGCCCGGCCCGCCCCGGGAGCGCCGCGGGCTCCTCGTCGTCTCGGCCCTCGCCCCCTACAAGCGGCTGGACGACGCGATCGAGGCCGCAAACGCCCGAAAGCTCCCCCTCACGATCGCCGGCTTCGGGCCGGAGCGCCGGAGGCTGGAAGCGATGGCCGGTGAGACGGTGGTTTTCGCCGACACTCCCAACGACACCATGCTCCGCGAGCTCTACCGTTCGGCCGAGGCAGTCCTCATGCCGGGCGAGGAGGACTTCGGGATCGTGCCCCTGGAGGCCCAGGCCTGCGGCACGCCCGTGATCGCCCTCGGACGCGGCGGCGCGCTCGAAACGGTCCGGGACGGGGAGACGGGCGTCCTGATGCCGGAACCCGGCGCCCCCGCCCTCCTCGCGGCCCTCGACCGCCTGCGCTCCCTCCGCCTCGACCCCGCCGCCGCCGCCGCCAACGCGGCGCGATTCTCGCAAGAGGCCTTCCGCGAGGGCTTCCGGCGCGCCCTGGACGAAGCCCGCACCCGCCCGGCAGCGTCCCCAAGTAAAATGGCGCCCCCGGTGACCGTGTGATCCGCAGACAGACCCGCCGCCTGCAGGCCGTCTTCCTCACGGCAGACGTCCTCGCGACCGTGTTCGCCCTCTGGGCGGCGTGGCTGATCCGCTTCGAGAGCGTCTGGCCCACACCCAAGGGCGGCCAGCCGTTCGGGAACTACACGCCGCTGATCCCGATCCTTCTCGTCGTCTGGCCGGTGGTCTTCTACTTCCACCGCCTCTACCAGATCAGGCGCGACCGTTCCACGATCGACGAGGTCCTCTCGATCCTCGTCGCGGCGACGCTCGGTACGATCCTCCTCGTCGGCATCCTCTCCTTCTGGCGGGGCTTCACGTACACGAGCCGCCAGCTCCTCGTCCTGTTCCTCGTCCTCGACATCGTTCTCGTCTCCCTCGCCCGCTTCGGGATCCGCAAGTACCTCGAGACGATGTGGGCGACGGGCGCGGGCGTGCGCCGCGTCCTGATCGTCGGCGCAGGCCACTCGGGCCGCGCGCTCGCCGACAAGCTCCTCGAGCATCCCGCTACCGGCATGAAGCCCGTCGGCTTTGCGGACGACGACACCGCCAAGCGCCGGGAGAACTACCGCGGCCTGAACATCCTCGGAACGACGGGCGAGGTGCGCGACCTGATCCACGCGCACGAGGTCGACACGGTCTTCCTCGCGCTCCCGGTCGAGGCGCACCGCACGATGCTCGCGATCCTCAAGGACGTCGGGAACGAGATGATCGACCTGCGCATCGTGCCGGACCTCTTCCAGTACGTCACGTTCAAGGCCGGCGTCGAGGACTTCGACGGCCTGCCGGTCATCAACCTCACGCAGATGCCGCTCGAGGGCTGGAACTCGCTCGTGAAGCGGACCATGGACGTCGTGCTCTCGGGGCTCGGCCTCGTGGCGCTCGCGGTGCTCTTCCCGTTCATCGCGCTCGCGATCTGGCTCGAGGACCGCGGGCCCGTCTTCTACGCGCAGGAGCGCATGGGCCTCGACGGCCGCCTTTTCCGGATGATCAAGTTCCGCTCGATGCGCGTGAACGCCGAGGACGAGGGCGCGCAGTGGACGCAGGAGAACGACCCGCGGCGCACGCGCGTGGGCGCGCTCCTGCGCAAGACGTCGCTCGACGAGCTGCCGCAGCTCGTGAACGTCTTCACGGGCGACATGTCGCTCGTCGGGCCGCGGCCCGAGCGGCCGGAGTTCGTGAAGGAGTTCAAGGAGAAGTTCCCGCAGTACATGCTCCGCCACCGCGTGCGCGCGGGGATCACGGGCTGGGCGCAGGTCCACGGCTGGCGCGGCAACACGCCGATCGACAAGCGGATCGAGTACGACCTGTACTACATCGAGAACTGGTCCGTCGGCCTCGACGTGAAGATTCTCTGGGCGACGGTGCGCTGGGGCTTCACGCACAAGAACGCTTACTGAGTCCGCGTTGCGATAAGCTCCTCCCGCCCTTCGAGGAGGAGTTCATGCGGCTGACACACGCCCTTGCCACGTTCGTTCTGTTGCCGGTGTCTCTCGCGGCCGCTCCGCCCGAAGAGCGCGGGGCGCAGGCCGCAGCGAAGGAAACCCCGCCTACGGCGGACGGCGGCATGGTGGTCGAATCCCACGCGTCCAACACCCGCACCGCGCTGGCCACGGGCCGCGCGCCGCTGATCGGGTTCATCGACAGCCAGGCGCCCTACTGCACCCAGCCGGACCCGCGGCAGGACGCCTGCTATGTCAACGTCGCCTACACGTCGGTGTCGGCCTCGCCGTCCTACATCATCAACCTGCACATGTTCATCGACAACAAGCTCGTCTTCCGCGCTCAGGGCTTCTTCCAGACGAGCCTGTATGTCAACGCCTCGCCGGCCTCGGCTTCCGCGTCGCGTGCGGACCCCCGAGGGAGGATTCCGCCGACACGAACATCCCAAAGCGGCAGGTCGGCAACGCGTACAGCCTCACCGTACGAGCGGAGGATTCGGCGGGCCTGAAGAGCGCTAACTACGCGACGGTCACGTGCCCGCCCTACAGCCCCTAGCGCTCCTCGGCAGAGAAAGACGGAATAGATGCCGGAACTGATGCGCGTCGGACTGCTGGCTGCGGCGCTTCTCCCTCTCTCCCTCGCCTCGGCCGCGCCCGAGGAGCGCGGAGCGCAGACCGCAGCGAAGCAAGCCCCTGCTTCGGCGGACGGCGGCATGGTGGTCGAATCCCACGCGTCCAACACCCGCACCGCGCTGGCCTCGGGCCGCACGCCGCTGATCGGGTTCATCGACAGCCAGGCGCCCTACTGCACCCAGCCGGACCCGCGGCAGGACTCCTGCTATGTCAACGTCGCCTACACGTCGGTGTCGGCCTCGCCGAACTACATCATCAACCTGCACATGTTCATCGAAAACAAGCTCGTGTTCCGCGCTCAGGGCTTCTTCCAGACGAGCCTGTATGTCGACGCCTCGAACGCGGGTCTCGGCTTCCGCGTCGCGTGCGGGCCTCCGAGGGAGGATTCCGCCGACACGAACATCCCAAAGAGGCAGGTCGGCAACTCGTACAGCCTCACCGTACGAGCGGAGGATTCAGCGGCCCTGAAGAGCGCCAATTACGCGACGGTCACCTGTCCGCCCTTTTACTCCTCGAGCGGCGCACCGGTGATCGCGGTCTCGCCTGCCTCTCTCGCGTCGACTCAGGCGCCTGGGACGCAGAAATTCGCGAAGCTCACGATCGGGAATACGGCCGGGTTCCCGCTCTGGTGGAACCTCCCCGTCTCCCCGACGGCGGGCTGCGGCTCGGCGGGCGTCCCGTGGCTCTCGGTCGGCTTGCCTTCCGGCACGACCGGCCCCCTCGCGAGCGAGGACACGCCCGTGACGTTCAACTCGACGGGCCTCGCGCCCGGCCACTACGCCGCACACGTCTGCGTCCAGAGCGGCGACACGTTCACACCCCAGATCGACGTTCCCGTCGCCCTCACGGTCTCGTGCCCTCTCGGCGCTCCCCTCGCAATCTCGGTCCCTTCCACCGTGGGTGCCGGGTCGCCCGGGCGTGTCGCCTCGGTCCGGCCGAACGCGGGAAGCACGTTCACGTGGACGATCACGAACGGAACGATCACGGCGGGCCAGGGCACAAACGCCGTGACCTTCACCGCGGGGACCGCCGGCACACCGGTCGGCCTCGGCGTGACCGAAACGAACCCCGATCCCGCCGTGTGCATCGGTGCGGCCGGAACGGCCTCGATCCCCGTCCTCCCCGCCGGAAGTTCGCTCCTCTTCTTCCCGGTTACGCCCTGCCGCCTCGCCGACACGCGCCTCGCGGCGGGTCCCCTCGGCGGCCCCGCGCTCGGCCCCTCCGAGGTGCGCGCCTTGAAGGCGACGGGCTCGTGCAACGTCCCCGCGGGCGCCCTCGGAGTCTCGATGAACGTCACGGTGACGCAGCCCGCCGCAGCCGGCTTCCTCGCCGCCTATCCGGGCACCGCGAATTACCCGGGCACCTCGACGCTGAGCTTCCGGGCCGGCCAGACGCGAGCCGACAACACCGTCATCGGCCTCGCGACCGACGGCGCGGGGATCTTCCGCGTCTTCAACGGCTCGGCCGGGACCGCTCACGTCATCATCGACGTGAACGGCTATTTCTATTAGACGAAGAGGAAGATTTTCCTAGAAGGTGAAGAGGGCTGGCGGCCGCCAGCCGCATCGACCGCGCCGATGCGAAGCGCCTACTCACCTTTCTAAGAAATCCGAACGGCCTCCTTGACGGCCGCTTCCCTGAAACGCACGAGCAGCTCCTTCAGCTTTTCGCGTTCTTCATTCGAAGCAGAAACTCCTCCGAACGACTCCCGCACGTAGGCGCGGACGATCGCTTCGGCCGGCCGCTGGGCGGCGGGACCGAATTTTTCTGCCGCCGCGAGCGTCTCGGCGGGCGCGGACGACGGCGTCAGCGGCGCGCCGCGCCGGTGGAGCGCCTTCTGGAGGCGGCGGTACGCCGCCGACGCGGGAGGGAGGCCGCGCGTGCCGAACCGCGCGCGGGACAGGAGGCGTCGGAACGCGAGCGCGAGGAGCGCCGCGAGGAGGGCGACGGCGCCCGCGCCCGCCCACGCCCGCCCGCGGCCGAGGCGCGCGAGCGTCGCGCCGATTGCCGCGCCGGCGCCCTTCAGCCCGTCCGCAGCGCCACCCACGGCCTCGCGGAGGCGGCGGAGCATCTCGGCCTGGTCGCTCTGCCCGAACGACAGGACGAAGCGGTCGTAGAAGAACTCGAGCCCGTCCGTCACCTGCCTGAGGCGGGCCGAGAGCGGCACGCGCTCGAGCTGCGGCTGGCCCGCGAACGGCGTCGGGTCGAACGTGACCCAGCCCTTCTCCGGCCCGCACCAGGCCTCGACCCATGCGTGCACGTTGTTCCCGCGCACGAGGACGTAACGGCCGAACGCGCCGATCTCGCCGCCGAGGAAGCCGGTCACGAAGCGCGTCGGGATGCCGGCCGAGCGCAGGAGAAGAGCCATGGCGCTCGCGTACGTCTGGCAGTGGCCCGCGCGCCGCGCCGTGAGGAAGTCCTCGAGCGCGTTCGGCCCGCGCGGCGAAAGGTCGAGCTGGTAGCGGAACGGCGGCCGGTGGAAGACGCCCTCCAGCGCGCGCGCGGCCCCCTCCGGATCGGCCGCCGGTTCGATCCCGGCGAACGCGTCGCGCGCGAACGCGCGCAGGACCTCGGAGTCCGGCGCGGCGAGGCCGTCTTCCTCCGCGCTCCGGCCGAGGTCGCGCCCGGGTCGCCGGCTCGTCGTCACCGTGTACTGGACCGTCGTCTCGGGCTCGAAGCCCAGGCTCACGTTGCGCGCGGCGTCCACGAAGACGAGGGCGCGGCTCGGGCTGCGGAACGAGGTCTCCGACAGCCGCAGGCCGTCCGCGCCGGCCGGGACGGGGAGGGCGCGGCTCTGGAGCGGAGTGAGGTCGATCGTCATCGCAGCGCCGCTGCCGGGGCGCGGGCCGAGCGGGACGACGCCGCCGCGCGTCCCGGGCGGCACGCTCCCGGAGCGCTCGGGCCTCTTCCAGACACCGCGCTCGAAGCGCGTCAGGGCGAGCGTTCGAAGGCGCAGGACCGTGCCGGCGTCGAGCGGCTCCTCGCTGGTGATCCGCAGCATGACGCGGTCGCTGTTCTTCAGCGCTCCAAAAATGTCGGGGTCCACCGTGTCCGAGAAGCCCGTCGTGATCTCGCGCCCCGTCTCGCCGCCGCGCACGACCGGGGCCTTCAGGCGCGGCAGGAAGAGAAAGAGGGGGACCGCGAGGACCATCGCGGCCGCAACCGACGAGACGAGCGGACCGAAGCCCGGCAGCGCGCGCGCCGCGCGGTCGCGCTCCCACTCCTCGGGAGCCGCCGCGAGGTCGCGCCAGAGCGCCCACTTCACGAGGACCGTCCACGCGACGCCCGCCACGACGACGACGTACGGAAGGATCGCGACGTGGAACGACGTCGAGACCGACGCGACGAAGAGCATGGCCGAAAGGACGAGCGCCACCGAGAGATCGCGCTCCTTGCGGATCGCCGCGAGCTTGAAGACGGTCGTGAAGAGGAGCAGGTGGAGCATCGTCTTCAGGAGCGAACGGCTCCCGTAGCGGGCGTCGAAATAGACGACGGGCAGGTACGCGAGGCCGGCGAGGTTCAACGCCCAGTTCGGCAGGCGCGGGACCGGGCCGTGGCGCGCGCGGGCGAGGAGGAGCCCGAGTGCCAGGACGTAGACGAGAAGGACGAGGAGCTCGAGCGCGTTCGCAAAGAAAAGCGGGACGGGCGCGAGGAGCGCGAGCGACCCCACCGCGAGGACGCGCTCGCGGAGGAACGGCGGCGGGAGAACCCCGGCCGCGGCGCCGGGCGCATCCTTCACGCGGCCCTCCCCTTCGGGCCGGCGCGGAACACGGCCACGCTCGCGGGCAGCGCCCGCGGCGCGGCGGGCCGGTCGGCCGGGGCGACGAGCGCGAGCGCCCGCAGGAGGCCGCGGCGGTGGGCGGGCCCCGCGCCCGGAGGGACGATCACGTCGCCGAGGAGAAGGCCGGTGCGGTTCCCGCGGGCGAGGAGCTGCAGCGCGAGGCCGGCCGCCTCGGACACGGACCGCTCGAACGCGGCCTCCCACGAGGGCGGCGCGCCCGGTGGCCGCGCGACGTCGAGCGCGACGAGCGCGTCGCGGCCTTCCTCGGACGCGCGCTCCTTGACGATGAACTTGCCCTGACGCGCCGTCTGGGGCCAGTGCACGTCGCGCGGGTCGTCGCCGAACCCAGCCTCGCGCAGGTTGCGGATCTCGGGTCCGCGCCCGCGCAGGAAGCTGCGCGGGTCGCCGCCTTCGGCCTGGCGCGGGTCGGGCGGGATCGCGTGGACGATCGCGGGAGCCGGGTACACGAGACGCTCCTCCGTCAGAGGGTGGACGCGCCCCTTGCGGAAGAGTCCGATCGGGTAGCCGCTGTAGACGAGGAGGGATTCGAGCGAGCGCAGGCCGCGCCTCGGGAAGACGAGGTCCACGCCGCGCGCGGCGGTCTCCCCCGGGTTCACGCGCCCGAAGAGGAGCGGCGCGGCCGCGCCGGAGATCTTCACGAGGACGGCGCGCCGCGGAAGGCGGCCCCCGTTCGTGACGCGCAGCGTGAAACGCGACGGAATTCCCGCGTACAGCTCGGGCGGGCCCTCCAGCTCGACCGAGAGGCTCTCGACGTTGCGCCGCGACACGACGCCCGACACGACGAGCGCGCCGAGGAAGAGCGAGACGAGAATGTAGAGGCCGTTGTTGCCCGTGTTCGTCGCGGCCACGGCGACCACGAGCGTCAGGAGGATGAAGCCGAGCCCGAGATTCGTGACGCGCACGAGGATCCCGGGGTCGACGAGCTTCCGGAGGCGCGCGCGGAGCGTCACGGGACTAGAGGGGAACGGGAATTTCGTCGAGGAGACGCTGGATCGCGTCGCGCTCGCGCCGCCCGCCGCCGCCGTCCCACGCGCCGGGCTGCGATGCGAGGACGCGGTGCGCGAGCGCCGGCCCGGCGACGCGTTTCACGTCGTCCGGCGTGGCGTACGGGCGGCCCGCGACGAGGGCGCGCGCCTGCACGGCGCGGAAGAAACCCTGCGCGCCGCGCGGCGACACGCCGAGCAGAAGGTCCTTCCCCGCGCGCGTCCTCGCCACGATGGCGAGGATGTAGTCCATGAGCTTTTCCGCGACGGTCACGCGCTCGGTCGCGTCCTGCGCGGCCTTCAGATCCTCGAGGTTCATCGCGGGCTGGAGCTGCGCGAGGACGCGGTCCGCGCCGCCCGCGATCAGGAGGCGGCGTTCCTCGTCCGGCGCCGGGTACCCGAGCGAGATCCGGAGGAGGAAGCGGTCGAGCTGCGACTCGGGAAGCGGATACGTCCCGAGGTACTCGACGGGGTTCTGCGTCGCGAGGACGAGGAACGGCTCCGGGAGCGGCCGCGTCACGCCGTCCGAGGACACCGCACGCTCGTTCATGGCCTGCAGGAGCGCGGACTGCGTCTTCGGCGTCGCGCGGTTGATCTCGTCGGCGAGGAGGACGGGCGTGAAGATCGGCCCGGGGTGGAACTCGAACTCCTGCGCACGCTGGTTGAAGACCGTCAGGCCGAGGATGTCGCTCGGGAGCGTGTCCGGCGTGAACTGCAGCCGATGGACGCCCACGCCGAGCGCCTTCCCGAGCGCCGTCGCGAGAGTGGTCTTGCCGACGCCCGGCACGTCCTCGATGAGGAGGTGGCCGCGGGCGAGGAGACAGACGACGGCGTCTTCGACGGCGGCCGCGGGGCCGCGGTAGGCCGTGCGGACCGTCGCGACGAGGCGTCCGATCGACGCGACGACCGCGGCCGCTGCGGGAGTGCTCATTTCAACCCCTTCTCGACCGCCCGGCGCAGGTCGTCCGAGGCGCCGAGCTTCATCACGAGGAGACCGTCCGGAGACTCCACGACCGCGATGCCCGAGAGGCCGACGACCCTCACGGGCCGTGCGCCGGCGAGGACGAGGTTCCCCGAGCCGCCCTCCGAGGCGCCGTCGCCCTCGATCACGTCCGCGCCGGGCTCGCCGCCGCGGAATTCGAACACGGCTTCCCACGACCCGAGGTCGCTCCATCCGCAGGCCGAGGGAATCGTGAGGACGCGCTTCGCCTTCTCCATGACCGCCACGTCGATGGATACGGAGGGGGAAGAGGAGAAAGATTCTCTGAAGGTGGTGTGATCGCCGGCCGCACGAGCGGCGAACGCTCGTCGGGCGGCGGCGAGGATGTCCGGACAGGTGCGCTCCATCTCCGCGAGGAGGTGTTCCGCCCGGAACAGGAAGATGCCGGCGTTCCACAGGAACCGGCCGGAGGCGAGGAATTCCGCGGCGCGGGCCGCGTCGGGCTTCTCGACGAACCGCCGAACGACGTGCGCGGCCGGCGCCTCGCCACGCGCATGCCCCGTCCCCATCTCTCTTTCACTCGAAGAAGTCTTCTTCTCTTCGTGCTCTTCGAACGTCTCCAGGTAGCCGTACCCCGTCTCCGGGCGCGTCGGCGGGATGCCCAGGGTGACGAAGGCGTCCTCTTTCGCAGCGATGGCCGCACCCGCGCGGAGCGCGGCGAGAAACGCGGCCTCGTCGGCGACGGCCTGGTCGGACGGCAGGACGAGCAGCACGGCGTTCGCGTCGTCGGCGCACGCGACGAGAGTCGAGAGCGCGATCGCGGGCGCCGTGTTGCGGCGCATCGGCTCGAGCACGAAGCGGGGCTCGGCCACCTCGGGCAGCTCGGCGCGGAGGAGCGGGGCGTGGGACTCGCGGCCGGACACGAACACGCGATCCGCCCCGGCGACGGCCTCCGCCCGCCGGTACGTCTCGCGCAGCAGGGAGTCCTTTCCCGTGAGAGCGAGGAACGGCTTGGGCCTCGAGTCCGTCGAGCGCGGCCAGAGGCGCGTGCCGCTCCCTCCCGCGAGGATCAGGGCGCGAACGGACGCTTCCGCCATCGAGACATTGTACGGAGGAGAGGGATCCGGAGATTTTCCTAGAAGGTGAATGCGGGAGACACGATCTGGATCTCCGGCTGGAGCTCGACTCCGAATCGTTCCCTTACCGCCTTCTTCATCTCTTCCATCAGCCTCTTCACGTCCTCCGCCGTCGCGCCGCCCGTGTTCACGATGACGTTCGCGTGAACGGGCGAGACCTCCGCTCCGCCCACGCGCCGGCCCTTGAGGCCGCACTCCTCGAGGAGCTTTCCCGCAAACTGGCCCGGCGGGTTCTTGAAGATCGACCCCGCGTTCGGCTGTTTCGGGAGGGCGACGCGCCGCTTCGCGGCCACTTCGGCCATCCGCGCCGCGATCTCGGCCGTGGGGGTCGATTTCAGGATGAAATGGGCCTCGGCGACGACGTCGCCGGTCTCGCAGAGGGACGTCCAGCGGTAGCCGTGGGCGATCGCTTCGGCCACGGCGGTCCGGACTTCGCCCTCTCGCGAGACGAGCGTCACCGACACGAGGACGTCGAAGATCTCCGAGCCGTACGAGCCCGCGTTGATCCGCACCGCGCCGCCGACGGACGACGGGATGCCCGACAGGTTCTCGACGCCGGACAGCCCCGCGTCCCGGGCCGCGACGGCGAGCGCCATCAGCGAGACGCCGCCCCCCGCGAAGATCTCGGTCCCCTCGACGCGCGTCTCGCGGAACGCCCCGGCGAGGACGATCACGACGCCCGGGAAGCCCGCGTCCGGAACGAGAAGGTTCGAGCCCTTGCCGAGGACGAGGACCGGCAACCGCTCCGCCGACGCGAAGCGCAGGACGAGCCCGAGGGCCTCCGCGTCGAACACCTCGGTGAAGAACCGCGCGGGGCCGCCGATGCGGAGCGTCGTGCGCGCGGCCAGCGCCTCGCCCTCGCGGACGGCGATCCCCGGGCCGCGCAGGGCGTCGGGGATCATCCCTTCAGGAGGAGGCCGGCCGAGACCATCGCGGCCGCGACGGCCCCGCCGAGGAGGTCGTCGGCCATGATTCCCCAGCCGCCCGGCAGCCGCTCGAGCCACCCGATCGGGCCCGGCTTCCAGACGTCGAGAATGCGGAAGAGGAGAAACGCGAGAAGGATCGTGCCCATGCGCAGGACGACGGCGTCCGCCGGGACGAGCGCGTAGACGGGGATCAGCGCGATCGCCTGACCGGCGACCTCGTCCACGACCACTTCCGACGGATCGTTGACGCCACGCAGCCGCGCGGTCTCGCCCGAAGCGTGAAACCCGACGGCGGCGACGCCGAGCGCGAAGCCCACGAGGCCCCAGATCCCCCACACCAGCACGATCACGTGCGCGATCGGGATCGTGGCGAGGCTCCCCCACGTCCCGGGTGCGATCGGCAGGAAGCCCGCCCCGAACCACGTGGAGACGAGCGTCGTCACCCGCGCCTCGGCGAACACTTCGCGCCAGGGGCGAAGAATCCCTTGCGTTTCGGATTTTTCGGGCTTAATTTTCATCCGTTCCTTCCGAAGGCGACGCCATCGTAGGCCGTTTCGCCCAAAGAAAAGACTCTCGGAGAAGATTTTCTTAGAAGGTGAATGCGGGCGGCACGGGTGCCGGCGGGGCGGTCTCCCTTGACGAACTGAATCCAATCCGGAAAGCACCCTTCTTCCGTCCCTATAATCCGCCACGCTTTAAGGAGACCACATGGTCGAAGTGAACAAGGAAAAACTCAAGGCGCTCGAGCAGGCGATGCAGCAGATCGACCGCCAGTTCGGCAAGGGCGCGCTCGTCCGCCTCGGCGACAAGCCGCAGGAGGCGATCCAGTCCATCTCCACCGGCTCCATCGGGGTCGACAACGCCCTCGGCATCGGCGGCGTGCCCCGAGGGCGCGTCCTCGAGGTCTTCGGGCCCGAGTCCTCGGGCAAGACGACGCTCACGCTCCACATCATCGCGGAGGCGCAGAAGCGCGGCGGGCTCGCGGCGTTCATCGATGCCGAGCACGCGCTCGACCCCGAATACGCCAAGAAGCTCGGCGTCGACGTCGACAACCTCATGGTCTCGCAGCCCGACTCCGGCGAGCAGGCGCTCGAGATCGCCGAGGCGCTCGTGCGCTCGGCCGCCGTGGACGTCGTCGTCATCGATTCCGTCGCGGCCCTCGTCCCGAAGGCCGAGCTCGAGGGCGAGATGGGCGACGCGATGGTCGGCCTCCAGGCGCGCCTCATGTCGCAGGCGCTCCGCAAGCTGACGGCCGTCGTCTCGAAGTCCAAGACGACGCTCATCTTCATCAACCAGATCCGCGAAAAGATCGGCGTCATGTTCGGCAACCCCGAGACGACCACCGGCGGCCGCGCGCTCAAGTTCTACTCCTCGGTGCGCATCGACATCCGCCGCATCAACGCGATCAAGGACGGCGAGGCCGTTGTCGGCAGCCGCACGAAGGTGAAGATCGTCAAGAACAAGGTCGCGCCGCCCTTCCGCATCGCGGAGTTCGACATCGGCTACGGCGAAGGGATCTCGAAGACCGGCGAGCTCGTCGACATCGGCGTCGAGATGAAGATCGTCGAGAAATCGGGGGCCTGGTTCAGCTACGGCGACCTGCGGATCGGCCAGGGCCGGGAGAACACGAAGCAGTTCTTCCGCGACAACCCCGACATCGCGAACGAGATCGAGAAGAAGATCCGCGCGAACATGGGGCTTCCGACCACGGACGTCATGGCCGCCGGGCCCGTGACGATCGCGACGCCGCATCCCTCGGCCGAGCCGAAGTCCGGAAAGGGTTTCGGCAAGAAATAGCGCGGCGGCCGGCGACCTTACAATCGGGGCGTGCGGCGCCGGCTGTTCCCTCTTCTCCTCCCGTTCCTCGCCGCGACGGCCGTGCGCGCCGCCTCGCCGCACCCGTACGTCGCCCCGTGGCTCGCCGTGCAGCCCGGAGACCCGCGCATCGCGCGCATCGCGGAGCTGCCCCTCGCCCCGCATTCCCCGAACTCACCGGGTGCCCTCCTGACTCTCGGCGCGCCCGCATGGGCCGGAGGCCGGGCGGCGGCCGTCGCGGCGGCGCGCGAGCTCGCCGAACACGCGCACGGCGCCGGCTGGAAGTGGGGCCTGAAGCTGGAACTGCCGGACGCCGCCGTGCCCGCGGACGTGCGCGCAGCCGAGTCGGCGACGATCGAAGACCTTTGGCCCGGGCTCGGAGAGATCCTGAAGGAGGCAACGACCGCGGATCTCGTCACGATTTCCTTCGCAGCGCCTGCGGGCGGCGACTCGAAGGCGCGGGCGTATTTGCTTAGAAAGGTGTCTTCGGGTGCGCGCGCCGCAGCGCCGCACGCCCGAATCGCATTCGAAGCGCCTCCCGGCGCCGCAGGCGATCTCGCGAGCGCCGAGGCCCGTTTCCTCCTTTCAGAAGAAAACACGGCCTACCTCGACTTGATCGCCCTGGCCGGAAAAGAACGGACGGCTGCCAGGGATGTCCGAGCCGCCATCGACTCCGTCGCGTTCGGAAAGCCGGGGCTCGTCGACCTCGACGACTCCGTTCGCACCCCCGGCGCGCTCCTCGCCGCCGCGGCGCGCCTCGCGCCGGAAAACGTCCCGTTCGTCGTCGCGAGTCCCGCGTGGCCGCCCGCCGACGACGCCGTCTTCGAGCGATTTGGGCGCCTGGTCGCCGGGGACTTCGGCCCGGACACGCGCGCGGCCACGGTCGCCGCCGCCGACGGAACGCCGCGCGACGCGTTCCGCGTCGTATCGGGCGTCGACCTCGGCGGCGTCGTCCTCGTGCCCGGCACGCGCGAAGGCGCGCCCGCGGACGCCGGCGGCGTATCGATCACGCTCGACGCGACGCCTTACGCCTCGGCCGAGATTCTCGAGCTTGCGACAGGAGCCACGAAGAAGCTCGCGATCCCCGCCTCGGCGGTCCCGGCGCGCCTGACTCTCTCCCTCGCGAAGGGCCCGCTCGCCCTGCGCCTGACGGCACGGGAGAAGGCGCCGGCCGAGGCTCCGAAGGCGGCGGTCGGCGTCGCGGCCGCACGCGGAATCACGGCGGAGGAGATTCTCGCCCGGCACCAGGCGTGGCGCGCCGCGCGCGACGCGCGCTGGAAGACGCTGTCGGCCACCAACTCGCTCTCGATGCGCTTCCGCTTCGCGAACCTCAACAACGTGCTCGACCTCACGCTCGCCGGGCCGTTCTTCTACGAGAAGGGGGCGGGATTCGACTGGGCGTGGCACGACGCGTACTTCAACGGCGTGCGCTGGAAGGCGAAGAAGCTCCCCGAGCTGCCTCTCCTGCAGCCCGAGAAGGTCTCGGACATGCCGCTCGCGCTCACCCTCGACGACGCGTACCGCTACGCGCTCGTCGGCGAGGACACCGTCAACGGCCTCTCCTGCTGGGCCCTCGACTTCGAGCCGCGTGTCACCGTGACGGACAAGCCCTCGTACGCGGGCCGGGTGTGGATCGCCCGGGACGGCTACGGGGCCGTGCGGATCCGCACCCGCCAGCTGAACCTCACGGCCGAGATCCAGGCCGTCGACGAGACGTCGGACTTCACCGACGTCCCGGCGCCCGACGGCGGGCCGCCGCTCCGCTTCCCGACGCGCACCAGGGGCCAGTGGATCCTGAAGACGTTTTCGCGCACGACGGTGATCGAACGCGAGAGCGTGCTCACGGACATCCGGTTCGACGACGCGTCCTTCCGCGCCGAGCGCGAGGAGGCGTTCGCGTCGAAGGACACGATGGTGCGCGACACCGAGAAGGGCGTCCGCTACCTCGAAAAGACGAAGGACGGCGGGCGCGCGGTCACGGACGACCGCAAGCGCGGCAAGCTCTTCGGCCTCGCCGGCCTCTTCTACGACGGCTCGTACGACTACCCGCTCCCGCTCCTTGGCGTCTACTGGATCGACCTCGACGCGAGCAAGCGGCACGACCAGGTGCAGGTCCTCTTCGGCGGCGTCCTCCTCGCGGCGTCGTGGAGCCAGCCCCGGCTCTTCGGATCGCCGGTGGACATCGGCGTGGACGTCTTCGGCATCGCGATCCGTGGCACGGATGCCGTCTTCGTCGACGGCGAGGAAGACAAGTCCCAGCGCGTGAAGAGCCGCTCCTACGCGGCCGCGTTCAAGGCCGGCGTGCCCCTCGCGCGCCACCTCAAGCTGACGGGAACCGTGAGCGAGTCGCACCGCGACTTCGCGCCGGACGAGGAGGAGACGTCGCCCGCCTTCGTGATTCCGTCGGACCACTGGCTCACGCGCGTCGAAGGCCAGCTCGCGTGGGACTGGCGCGGCTGGGCGCTCACGGGCCGCTGGTCGTGGGCCAAGCGCTCGCAGTGGGACCCGTGGGGATTCGCGGGCAACCCCGACTACTCCCCGGACAAGGACTCGTTCACGACCTGGGGGGCCGACCTGCAGAAGGACTTCTACCTGCCGCGCTTTCAGCGCATCCGGGCGTCCGTCGGCTACCTCGGATCCGACAACACGGACCGCTTCTCGAAGTACACCTTCGGGTTCTTCGGGGGCACGTCGCTCCGGGGTTTCCGTTCCGGCGCGCTCCGCGCCGAAGAGGCGATCACGTCGAAGATCGCTTACGGGTACGTGATCGGGAGCGCGTTCCGCCTCGAGGCGATCTACGAGGACGCGCGGGTGAAAGACCGCGCTGCGGGGCTGGACTGGGCCTACTTCAGCGGCGCGGGGATCTCCGGCGAGTTCGCGGGGCCGTGGGCGACGCTCGTCAGGATCGACGCCGGGACGCCCGTCGCGGGCCGGAACCGCGGCTACAACGGCGTCGTCATCTCCCTGAACGTCCTCAAGATCTTCTAGCGCAGAAGCAGGCAGTGCACGCCGCCTTCGCCGCTCGGATAGAGCGGCAGAGGCACGACGGAGATGCCGTTCGCCTCGTAGAGCGCGCGCTGCCTCTCGAACAGCGGGTTCGGGCTCGCGGCGGCGGCGTCGAGCTCCTTCCAGGTGTCCTCGAGCTGCGCCCGGAGCGCCGCCCATCGACGCTCATCGGGCTTCTCCTCCCATGCGTCGACGTGAGACTGCAGGAGGACGACCGCGTCGGCGAGTCGCCGCATCGCGCTGGGGACAGTGGAGGCCGGCGGCCGGTGTTCGGGGTAGCGGCCGAGGACGACAAATGGCCGTTCGCTCGAGCGATCCACGAACCTGCTCACGTTCACAGGCGCCCGAACGGGGTGATCCTCGAACGGGAGCCGCACGACGCGATACCCGCGTCCCTCCATCTGCCCCGCAACGAGGTCGTATTCCCGCTGGACGTCCCGCACGAAGGTCTCCGGGAGCAGCTCTCCCGAGTTCGCGTCGCGGGGCCGGACTTCATACGTGGGAACGAACGCGAGCGCCTCGTGGCCGTTACGAACGGCCGCAACGACCATGTCGGCGTGGAACAATTCTTCGCTTCCGCGCGACGGGTCGCGGAGCGCGCTCTCTCCGGCGATCACGACCTCGATCCCGAAGAAGGCCGACGAGAACGCCCGGCGCGACTCATCGATCTCCGCCGCCGTCAGCCGCCGGCCCTGAACGCTGGATCCGGTCCGGCGCTCGAGATAGCGGATGGCACGGTGGCGCCCAACGAGGAGGCCGACCTCCCCGTCGGGGAGCCAGCTCAACGCGAGATCTCCTCCCTCGGTATTCACGTCGCCGACGTGCAGTCCCGCGAGGCGGCGCAGGGCGAAGTCCCGCGGAAACTCCCGCACGAGAGTCTCGACCGGCTCCAGATAATGCGGATCCGTGTCGGAACCGACGCCCAGGACGAGCCGGCCGCCCGCGTCGAGGCCGAGAACCTCGGCCATGTCCTGTGGGTAGAGCAGGGGATGCGAGACGCGGAAGAACCGCACCCGCGTCCGGATGGATTCTTCCGACCAGCCGACTCGCGACACGAGGTACGCGCGGAAGTCGCTCTCTTCCTCGCCGGAAGCCTCGGGGACCGTCGCGGGATCGGGCACGGCAACGTAGAACGTCGAGTAGGACGGAGCGGTGGTCATCGCTGCGCCATGCAGCAACTCGAAGTCGAGGCCGTAGATGCGGCGCCGGAGTTCGACGGCGCGCAGGTCCCGGGCTCCGCGCGCCGCGTTCCTGCGGAATGTGCCGTGAGGGCAAAGGCCGATGACGACCCGGGCGAACGTGCGCTCCGACTCGGGCATGAGGGCGAAGCCCTCACCGGGCAGGGTCACCGTTCGGAATCGCGCGCCTGGCGGCACGGGCCTGTCGGCGAGAAAGACGGCGAGCGCCGCCGCGCCCGCGAGGGTTCCGAGGGCCGCGAACGCCACGATTCGACGCGTATTCATCCGGCAGACCCCGTGTTCACCAAGTCTACGCGACGCCCCGTACAATCCGCCCGCCATGAAGAGCCGCGCGTTCTCCGCCGCACTCGCCCTCGCAGTCATTGCCCCCGCCGCTCGCGCGGCCGAACCCGTCCGCTGGAGCGTCGCGGACGAGGCCCGGATCGCGGCCGAGGCCGCGTCCTGGGCTCCGCCGGACTTCAAGCGCCAGCTCGCGAAGCATTCGAAGAGGCTCATGCAGGGCGTTTCGGACGCCGCCGCCGCCGAGGGGCTCGCGCCTGGAGACCCCGCGCACCGCCAGGCCGCAGCCCGGGACACGCGCTCCCTCGCGGCCGCGATCCGGCGCCACTCGGCGTTCGCGGACGTCGCCTACGCGGCCGGCTCGATCGCGCACGCGGCCGCGATGGCCTACGCACCCGACGCCCCCGGGACGCCCGGCCCCTCGCCGTTTCTCGGGTTCTCCGCCGACCCGTTCGCGGCGCCCGAGACGCTCGCCGCCGCGAAGCTCCCCGCCGCGACCGCTGCCCAGCGCCGCGCCGCCGCCGTCACGCTGACGGCGCGCCTCCTCGCGTGGACGTGGAAGACGGCCGGCGGCGACGCGTCGATCGTGACGCAGTACCCCGAAGCGAAAGGACCCTACCAGCCGTGACGTCCCGCCTCGCGCTCCTCTCCGTCTCCGACCGCACCGGACTCGTCGACTTCGCCCGCGCGCTCGTCGCGCAGGGCTTCGGGCTGCTCTCGACCGGCGGCACGGCGCAGCACCTCTCCGCCGCGGGTCTCGCCGTGACGAACGTCTCGGACCTGACCGGCTTCCCCGAGGTCTTCGGCGGGCGCGTCAAGACGCTTCACCCGAAGCTCTTCGGCGGCATCCTCTTCGACCGCTCCGAGGAGACCCACCGCGCCGAGGCCCGCGAGAACGGCGTCGGCCCGATCGATCTCGTCGTCGTGAACCTCTACCCGTTCGAGGACACCGTCGCGAAGACCGGGTCGACGTTCGCGCAGGCGATCGAGAAGATCGACGTCGGCGGGCCGTCCCTCCTGCGCGCGGCGGCGAAGAACCACGCGCACGTCGGCGTCGTCTGCGACCCGGCGGACTACCCCGCCGTCGCCGCGGAGCTGGCCGCGCACGGCGGCGCCCTGACGGACGAGACGCGAACGAAGCTCGCCGCGAAGGTCTTCCGCCGGACCGCGGCGTACGACGCCGCGATCGCGCGGTGGATCTCCGGGCAGACGGGCGAGCCCTTCCCCGAGCGCCTCTCGCTCTCGTTCGCGCGCGCGTCCTCCCTGCGTTACGGAGAAAACCCGCACCAGAAGGCGTCGCTTTACGCCGACGCCGCGGCGCCCCCGGCGGCGCTTTCCCGCTACGCCTTCGTCCAGGGCAAGGAGCTCTCGTACAACAACTTCCTCGACGCGGATGCGGCGCTCTATACGTCGCGGGTCGTCGGGCCGGACGCGCTCACGATCGTGAAGCACCGTATTCCGTCCGGCGCGGCGACGGGCGCCACGATGGCCGGGGCCTTCGAGGCCGCCTGGGCGTCGGACCCGATCGCGGGTTTCGGCGGCGTCGTCGCCTGCACGGGGACTCTCGACGCGGCGGCCGCCTCGGCGCTGACGTCGCGCTTCCTCGAGGTCGTCGTCGTCCACGCCGTCACGGAAGACGCGAAGCCGATCCTTGCCAGGAAGCCGAACCTGCGCGTTCTCACGGTCACGCCGGAGGCCGGCCCGCGGCCGCGTGTCGAGGTGCGCGGCATCGACGGCGGCCTCCTCGTGCAGGAAGGCGACCTCCTCCCGGACGAGGAGACGGCCTGGAAGGTCGTCACGAAGCGCGCCCCGACCGAGGCCGAGCGCCGTGCGATGCGCTTCGCGAACCTCGTCCTGCGCGGCGTCGTGTCGAACGGCATCGTCGTCGCGGGCGGGACGGCGACCTACGGCATCGGCGGCGGCCGCACGAGCCGCGTGGACGCCTGCCGCGACGCGGCCGGCAAGGCCGGCGAGAGGGCGAGGGGCGCCGTCGCGGCGTCGGACGCGTTCTTCCCGTTCCCCGACGGGCTCGAGGTCCTGACGGGCGCGGGCGTCACGGCGGTCATCCAGCCCGGCGGCTCGGTGAAAGACCCCGACGTCATCGCCGCGGCAGACGCGGCCGGCATCGCCATGGTGTTCACGGGAAAGAGACACTTTCGGCATTGAGAGAAGAGAAGAAAGAGATTTCTTAGAAGGTGAATACACCCGCTCGCACTCACGGCGGTCGCAGCGCGGCGCTGGCGGCGCTCGCCGCGCTGGCCCTCTTCACCTTCGAAGCAGAATCTTCATCTTCTTCCTCGGCCACTCTCGCGAAGATCCGCGCCGCGTACGGGACGCCCGGTTCCGTGTCCTGCACGTTCGTCCAAACGTACGCCCCCGCCGGCTTCGCGGAAACCGCGCCCGAAACGGGGAAGCTCGTCCTGCAGGCGCCCGACCGCGTGCGGTTCGACTACGACGGGCCGGAGGGCAAGGTCTTCACGTTCGACGGAACGGCCGGACGCCAGTACGTCGCGGCCGACCGGCAGCTCGTCGTCAGGAAGCTCGCCCCCGGCGACCGCGAGCGCCTGCCGATCGTCTTTCTCGAGTCCGCCGAGGCGCTGCTCGCGCGATACGTCGCCGCCGAAACGCCCGTGGACAGCGGCCTCGTCGAAGTCGTGCTCACCCCGAAGAAGCCCGGGGGCCCGAAATCCATATCCCTCCTCGCGCTCGCCGCGACCGGCGAGGTGAAGCGCCTCGTCCTTCTCGACAACGCGGGCAACCGCACGACGTTCACGTTCACGCAGAAAATTCCCGGGGCGAAACGCCCCGACTCGGACTTCGCCCTTTCCCCGCCGGAGGGGACGAAGATCCTGACGGAGTGATCCCATGGCCGATCCCACCTTCGACGTCGTCTCCGAAGTGAACCTCCCCGAGGCCCAGAACGCTGTCGCGCAGGCCCAGAAGGAGGTCGCCCAGCGCTACGACCTCAAGGGCTCTTCCGCCGGCATCGAGCAGAAGGAGCGCGAACTGACGCTCACCGCCGACACGGACTTCGCCCTCAAGGCCGTGAACGACATCCTCCAGACGAAGCTCGTCAAGCGCGGCGTCTCCCTCAAGTCCCTCGACTACGGCAAGATCGAGCCCGCGTCGAAGGGGACCGTGCGCCAGGTCGTCACCATCCAGCAGGGCATCGCGACGGAAAAGGCGAAGGAAATCGTCAAGGCGATCAAAGACGCCAAGCTGAAGGTCCAGGTCGCCATTCAGGGGGAGCAGCTCAGGGTCTCGGGCAAGAAAAAGGACGACCTGCAGGCCGTGATCGCCCTCCTCCGGGCCTCCGATTTCGGCATTTCGCTCCAGTTCACGAATTTCCGGGGTTAGAGCATCCTGCCCCCTCCACCGGGCGTAAACCGGCCTGAAGGGGCGGTAAGATGCGCCCCGCGCGTATGAGCCAGACCTCTCTCAAGGACCGCCTTCTCGTCGCGACGCTCCCGGCCGAGGAGCGCGAGAACGGCCGCCGCCTCCTCCGGGCGCTCGCCCCCATCGAGGCGAAGCTCAAGGAGGTCGAAACCGTCCTCACAGACCGGACGCGGTCCGGAATTCCGACGATCGCCCTGATCGGCGACTATCTCGTCGAGGGCGGCGGCAAGCGCATCCGCCCGGCGCTGCTTCTCCTGGGCGCGCACATGCTCGGGTACGAGGGCGACCGCGACGTGCGCTACGGCGCCATGATCGAGTTCATCCACACGGCGACGCTCGTCCACGACGACATCATCGACGACGCCGAGACCCGCCGCGGGCGGGCCAGCGTGAACCGCCGCTGGGGCAACGAGCTGACCGTTCTCTTCGGCGACTTCCTCTACATGAAGTCCATGGAGATCGCGCTGGAAGAGGGCGATCTACGCGTCCTGCGCGTTCTCTCGGACGTGACGCTGCGCATGACGGAGGGCGAGATCATCGGCGCGGAGCGGCGCGGCCTCCTCGACCTCACGCTGGAGGGCTACCTCGACATCGTGCGGCGGAAGACGGCCCTCCTCTTCGCGGGCGCCTGCAAGATCCCGTCGTACCTCGTCACCGACGCGTTCGGGATCGGCAGCGAAACGTGGGGGGAGCGCCTCTGGCAGTACGGCCTCTCGCTCGGAATCGCGTTCCAGCTGCAAGACGACCTGCTCGACTACACGGCGAACGAGGCCGACCTCGGCAAGCCCGTCCTGTCCGACCTCAAGGAAGGGAAACTCACGCTCCCATTGATCCTCTGCCTTCCGCAGGCGACGCGCACCGAACGAAAGCTCATCGAGACGGTCGTGAAGGAAGAGGGCTTCGACACCGTGCGGCCCGGGCAGATCCTCGAGATCGTCCACCGCCTCGGCGCACTCGACCGGGCGCACGGAATGGCCGAAGACCACGCCGAGCGGGCCCGCGAGATCGCGGCTGCCTTCCCGGAGACGGCCTCGCGCGAAGGGTTCCTCCTGGCCGCCGAATACGCCGCCAACAGACGTAAATAACTAAAACATAAAGACTTAATTTCTTCGAATGAAAATAGGCGAAGGGCGAAGTCTGCCTAACGCGGGCACCGCTGCCCTCACTTGTATTCACTGTAGCCGAAATAAAGAAGGCACCTTCTAAGAAATTCCTTCTTTCTTATGGGTTCTCTCTTGATTTCGGTTCTCTACAGTCGTACCTTAACCACAACCTATCGTGGGTCTAAACAAAGCACCCCACAGCTTCGGGGACGATCAGGAGACTCAATGATCGAAAAGCTGTTCCGTTCGTTCCGGACGCCGTTCGGCGCTTCGGGACGCGAGGACTTCACTCTCGAAGAGGAAGTGGCGCTCTACCGCCACAGGGCGGAAGTCGCCCTGGAGGAGGAGCGTTACTCGGACGCGCTCGTCTTCCTCGCGAAGATCCTCCGGCTCAATCCCTACGACCTGCAGGCCAGGATGACCGTGGCCCACACGTACCATTACGCGCTGAAGGAGCCCACCAAGGCCCTCCTCACCTACGAGAAGGTCATCGCGGCCTCCGGTTACGACGATTCCAACTCCTACTCCGTCGCGGCCCGCGAAGGGATCCAGGAGCTGTCCGGCGCCGTCGACACGTCGCCGCTCCCCCTTCACGACCTCGTGGAGGACGAGACCGAGGAAAACGAGAGCATCGCCGGCCAACGCAACGCGGCCGGGTAACGCAGTCCCCCCGAATCCCGTTTCTTTCTCGCTCACGTCGTCATCGACCCGCTCCCGCGGGCCGATGACGACTTTCCGTTCCGGGCCCTGCGAGTTTCGTTGACGCGATCCGGCGCGCCGATTTAATATCGAACGTGCACCGGACGGCGAACTCCCCCCTCATCAACGCCGCCGCCGTCATCCCCTCCCGCTACGGAGCGGAGCGTTTCCCGGGCAAACCCCTCCACCCCATCGCCGGCATCCCGATGGTCGTCCGCGTGCTCGAACAGGCGCAGAAGGCCCGCCGCGTGGACCTCGTCCTCGTCGCGACGGACGACGAGCGGATCGCACGGGCCGTGGAGTCGGCGGGAGGCCGGGCGGTCATGACGGACCCCGCGCTCTCCTCCGGAACGGATCGGGTCTGGGCGGCCGTGAAGGACCTCAATGTCTCCGTCGTGCTGAACGTGCAGGGCGACGAGCCGATGATGGACCCCGTCAACGTGGACCGCGTGGCGGGCTTCCTCCTCGACCACCCTGAGTTCCCGCTCGCGACGGTCGCGCTCCCGATCCACGACGAGGCCGAGATCGCGAACCCGAACAACGTGAAGGTCGTGCGCGCCGACGACGGCCGCGCGCTCTACTTCTCCCGCTCGCCCCTGCCCTACCGGCGGCGGCCCGAGCCGGGGCTTGCGACGTTGAAGCACCTCGGGCTCTACGGCTACCGCAAGGACGCCCTCAGGCGCTGGACCAGCCTCCCACCCCACGCGCTCGAGCGGGCCGAGAGCCTCGAGCAGCTCCGCGCGCTGGCGGCGGGGATGGCGATGGCGGTTCTCGACGCGGCGAGCGACTCGATCGGAGTGGACACGGAAGACGATGCAAGAAAAGTTGAAGAGCTGCTGATGGCGAGGAGGTGACGCGATGGGAACCAAGTACATCTTCATCACGGGTGGCGTGGTTTCCGGCCTCGGCAAGGGGATCGCGGCGGCCTCCATGGGCGCGCTCCTCGAGGCGCGCGGCTTCAAGGTCACGCTGCAGAAGTTCGACCCGTACCTGAACGTCGACCCGGGCACGATGTCGCCGTTCCAGCACGGCGAGGTCTACGTCACGGACGACGGCGCCGAGACGGACCTCGACCTCGGCCACTACGAGCGCTTCACCTCGGCGGTCACCGGCAAGGCGAACAGCGTCACGACGGGCAAGGTCTACCAGTCCGTCATCGAGAAGGAGCGGCGCGGGGACTACCTCGGCAAGACGGTGCAGGTCATCCCTCACGTCACGGACGAGATCAAGGACTGCATCCGCCGCGTCGCGGGCGACAACGACGTCGTCCTCGTGGAGATCGGCGGCACCGTCGGCGACATCGAGTCCCTGCCGTTCCTCGAGGCGATCCGCCAGTTCCGCCAGGACGTCGGGCGCGGCAACGCGATCAACGTCCACGTCACGCTCGTCCCGCACATCGCCGGGTCGGACGAGCTGAAGACGAAGCCGACGCAGCACTCCGTCAAGGAGCTGCGCTCGATCGGCATCCAGCCCGACATCCTCCTCTGCCGCGCGGATCGCTCGATCCCCGAGGAGATGAAGAAGAAGATCGCGCTCTTCTGCAACGTCGACGAGCGCGCCGTCATCACCGCCATCGACGTCCCGACGATCTACGAGGTCCCGCTCGCGTTCGCGCGCGAGGGGCTCGACGAGATCCTCCTCGACTACCTCTCGCTGCCCCACTACGACAGGGACCTCACGAAGTGGGACACGATCCTCAACCGCGTCAGGAACCCGCAGGACGAGGTCAACGTCGCGTTCGTCGGCAAGTACGTGCAGCTCGGCGACAGCTACAAGTCGCTCAACGAGGCGCTCCACCACGGCGGCATCGCGAACAACGTGAAGGTGAAGATCTCGTTCGTGGACTCCGAGGAGCTGGAGACCGTCGGCTACCCCGAGACGCTCGCCCGCGCGGACGCGATCCTCGTCGGCCCCGGCTTCGGCCGCCGCGGAATCGAGGGCAAGCTCAAGGCGATCCGCTTCGCGCGCGAGATGAAGGTCCCGTTCTTCGGGATCTGCCTCGGGATGCAGTGCGCCGTCATCGAATACGCCCGCAACGTCTGCGGACTGAAGGACGCGAACTCGACCGAGTTCGAGACGACCACCCCGCACAAGGTCATTTACATGCTGCGCGACCTCCTCGGCGTCGAGGCGCTCGGCGGAACGATGCGTCTCGGCAAGTACCCGTGCGACCTCGGCGAAGGGACGCTCGCGCGACGCGCGTACGGCGAGCCGCAGATCTGGGAGCGGCACCGGCACCGCTACGAGGTCAACCAGGAATATCTCCCCATGCTGCGCGATGCGGGCCTGACGTTCTGCGGAATGTCGCCGGACAAGAAGTTCGTCGAGATGGTCGAGCTGTCGGACCACCCGTGGTTCCTCGGCTGCCAGTTCCACCCGGAGTTCAAGAGCAAGCCGGCCCAGCCCCACCCGCTCTTCAAGGACTTCATCCGCGCCGCCCGCGCCCACCGGCTCGCGACGCGCGAGGGCGTCGAGAAGAAGGCGGCCGAGCTGGAGACCCCAGTCGTCGCGCCGGCGAACCTCCCCGCTCCGAACGGCCTGTCGGCCTGAAGTCCCCTTTGACCCGGCCCTGATTCAAATGCGTCATGGCCGGGCCCTGCCCGCCGCCCTATCGCGTTCATGAGGGCATGGGAGGTGGCGCATGGCAACGCCGCAATTCACTCCGACCCAAGCCCCGCCCGCGAAGGCGGTGACCCTCCAGCCGATCGTGTTCGCGACGGACTTCTCGCCGGCGTCGAAGGGCGCGCTCGAGAAGGCGATCGAGCTGGCCCGCAAGGAAGGCGCCGAGCTGATCGTCGCGCACGTCTACGAGCCGCCCGCCAGCCTGAGTCACTCGGGCGTCGCGGACGACGTCATCGAGGCCGAGCTCGAGGCGACGATCCACAAGGACGTCGAGAAGCAGCTCGAGCCCCTGCTCGCGACGGTTCGGGCGGCCGGCGTGAAGGTGCGCGGCGAGATCCTCGCCGGTCACGCCGCAAAGGAGCTCGCTCTCCTCGCGGACCGGAACGGCGCGGCAATGGTCGTGATCGGAACCCACGGCCGGACGGGCATCAAGAAGCTCGTCATGGGCAGCGTTGCGAGCCAGGTCATCGCGACGGCTCCGTGCCCGGTGCTGACCGTCCACTGACGCGACGAAACCGCCCCTGCTAGCATCGCGCCGTGTTGCGACGTCTCGCCGGGGCGGCTCTTCTCGCCGCGGCTTCTCTCGCGTGCGGGCCGTCTCCCGCACCGCGGGCGCGCACGACGCCGACGGCCGCCGCCGCGCTCCCTTCGCCGCCTGCCGGATCGCTCGAGTTCCTCGTCCTCGGAGACTGGGGGCGGGGCGGCAACCGCGTGCAGCGCCAGGTGGCCGGCGCGATGGCGGCATGGGCGGGAGCGCACCCGGTCCGTTTCGTCGTCTCGACGGGTGACAACTTCTACGAGGACGGGGTTTCGTCGGTGACGGACCGGGCCTGGAAGGCTTCGTTCGAAGACGTCTACTCCGCGCCGAGCCTTCTCCAGGTGCCCTGGATCGTCGCGCTCGGCAATCACGACTACCGCGGGAACGTGGACGCGCAGATCGAGTATTCGAAGTCGAGCCCCCGCTGGCGGATGCCGGCGCGTTCGTACACCGTCCAGGAGATCGCCGGAGACGGGACGCGCGTCCAGATCTTCGTCCTGGACACGACGCCGTTTCTCGCAGCCTATCGCTCGTTCCCCTCCCGCACGAAGGTCGCCGGACAGGATCCCGCGCCGCAGCGCGCCTGGCTCGAGAGGGAGCTCGCCACCTCGACCGCGGACTGGAAGATCGTCGTCGGCCACCACGCGATTCGCTCCTGCGGGCCCCACGGCGACTCGGCCGAGCTCGCCCGGGACATCCTGCCGCTCCTGACCCGATTTCACGTCCCTGTCTACCTGAACGGCCACGAGCACGGGCTGCAGCACCTCGAGTCCGGCGGCATCCATTTCCTGACTTCCGGCGGCGGGTCGGAGGCCACGCGCGTGTCTCCCGACGCGAGGACCGTCTGGGCCGAGGCCACAGGCGGATTCATGGCGCTCGCGGCGAGCCGCGAGACGCTCCAGCTCAGGGCGGTGAACGCCCTCGGCGCCGTGCGGCACGAGGCCGCGATCCCGCGCCCCACGCCCGCGCCCTGAACGGCCGGGCGCCGCATTTCACATCGCCGACGACGTTTCCTCTCTTGAGATAGGATCGCACGCGTACATCCCCGGAGAGGGCTCCCCATGAGCACTCGTACAGAGAATCAGCGCGCCGCGTGAACGGCGCAGCGGAGGTCGAATGATCCGTCGAGGGCTCGCTCTCTTTCCGGCCGCCGCTCTTCTCGCGTTGGCGCATCCGCTCGCGGCCGGCGTCGGTCCCGTGGGTCAGGCCTTCGTCCCGATCACGGCGTGCCGTTCGGTGGATACGCGCGGCCCGGCCGGCCCGAACGGAGGCCCCGCGCTCGGCGCGAACGCACTCCGGATCCTCCCCGTCGCCGGCACCTGCGGCGTCCCCGCGAATGCGCTCGGCCTCGTCGTCAACCTCACGGTCGTGAACCCCGCCGCGCCGGGATACGCGCAGCTTTTCGCGGGCGACGCGCCGGTGCCGCCGACGACGGTGCTCGGCTTCAAGGCCAACAACACGCGTGCCGGCTTCGCGTTCGTGGCGCTCGCCGCGGACGGGTCCGGAACGGTCGGTCTCGCGAACGGGTCCGCGGGGAGCGCGGACTACATCCTCGACGTCGAGGGCTACTTCATCCCCGCCTGCGTCGCCACGATCAACGTCACGAACCCGGCCACGTCCGGCGGCACCGTGAACGCGGCGTTCAGCCAGGCGTTCACGTCCTCGGGCGGCGTCGGCGCGATGACCTATGCGACCGCCTCGCCGCTGCCGCCGGGCCTGACGCTCGCCGCGGACGGAACTCTCTCGGGCACGCCCACGCAGCCCGGAACGTTCCCGATCACCGTGACCGCGACCGACCAGAACGGCTGCACCGGCACCGGTCCGACGTACACGCTCGTGATCGCCTGCCAGACGATCTCCGTGACGATTCCGGCCGTCGCGACCGGGACTGCGAACACTCCCTTCAGCCAGACGTTCACGCAGACGGGCGGCGTCGGGGCGACCACGTTCTCGACGGTGAGCGCCCTCCCGATCGGGATGACGCTCGCGGCCAGCGGCGTTCTCTCGGGCACGCCCACGCAGGCGGGCGGCTTCGACATCGTCGTCACGGCCACCGACGCGAACGGGTGCACGGGCGCGGGCGCGACGTATCACCTCGTCATCGCCTGCCAGACGATCGCCGTCACGAATCCGGCCACGGCGGCGGGCACGGTAAACGCGCCCTTCAGCCAGACCTTCACGCAGGCCGGCGCGATCGGCTCGGCGACGTTCACGACGGTGAGCCCGCTGCCCACCGGCCTCACGCTCGCCGCAAACGGAACGCTGTCCGGCACGCCTCTCGTCAAGGGCTCGTTCCCGATCGTCGTCAAGGTCACGGACGCCAACCTGTGCACCGGCACGGGCGCGACGTACACGCTCATGATCGGCTGCCAGACGATCGCCGTGACGAATCCCGGCGTGACGACGGCGACCGCCGGGGCCGCGTTCAGCCAGACCTTCACGGCGTCGAACACCGTCGGATCCGTCACGTTCGCGACAGCGAGCACGCTGCCTGCCGGACTCACGCTCGCGGCAAACGGCGTCCTCTCGGGCACGCCGACGCAGACGGGCTCCTTCCCGATCGTCGTGGTCGCCACGGACGCGAACGGCTGCGCGGGGATCGGCGCAACGTACACGCTCGTCGTGGGCTGCCAGACCTACAGCGTCGGGCCCGCCTCGCTCCCGCAGGGCACCGCCGGCACGCTCTATCCGGCCGTCACGTTCACGCACGCGGGCGGCATCGGGACCGTCACGTTCGCCGAGACCGGAACTCTCCCGACCGGAATGGGCTTTGCGGCCGGCGTCCTCTCGGGCACGCCGACGCAGACCGGCTCGTTCCCGATCACGGTCACGGCCACGGACGCGAACGGGTGCACGGCGACGCGCGACTACCTCCTCGTCGTGTCCTGCTCCGGCACGTCGATTTCCCTGTCTCCGGGCTCGCTTGCGGCCGCCCCGGCGAACGCGCCGTTCCCGTCCACGACGTTCACGGCCACGGGCGGCACGGGCCCCTACACGTTCCAGAAGGCGGGCGCCCTGCCGGCGGGGATGACGTTCGTCGTCGACACGCTCTCGGGCACGCCGACGCAGACGGGGTCGTTCCCGATCACGATCTCCGTGACCGACGCGAGCGGATGCGCGGGCAGCCAGGACTACGTCGTCACGATCACGTGCAACGGCGTCACGATCACCGTCGCGCCGCCCTCGCTGTCCCCCGGACCCGTCGGCTCGCCGTACGGCCCCGTGACGTTCACGCCGTCGGGCGGCACCGCGCCCTACGCGCTCGCGGAGATCGGCGCTCTGCCCCTCGGCATGACCTTCGCAGCAGGCGTGCTCTCCGGCACGCCGACGCAGCCCGGCACGTTCCCCGTCACCGTCACGGCGACGGACGCGAACGGCTGCACCGGCCAGACGGTCTACAGCCTCGTGACGACCTGCCCGACGATTACCGTGACCAATCCGGTCAACGCGGGTGGAACGGCGGGCTCTGCCTTCAGCGAGACGTTTACGCAGTCCGGCGGCAGCGGCACCGTCACGTTCTCGACGTCCAGCACGCTGCCCACCGGCCTCACGCTCTCGAGCGCCGGCGTTCTCTCGGGCACCACGACGCAGACCGGCTCCTTCCCGATCGTCGTCAAGGCCACGGACGCGAACGGCTGCACCGGCGCCGGCGCGACGTACACCCTCGTGATCGCGTGCCAGGCGATCACCGTCACGAATCCGGTGACGGCCACCGCCACCGAGGGCGCTGCCTTCGACCAGACGTTCACCGTGTCGGGCCTCCTGGGAACCGCGACGTGGTCGACCGCGAGCACGCTGCCCACGGGCCTCACGCTGAACGCCTCGACGGGGCATCTCTCCGGCACGCCGACGCAGACGGGCTCGTTCCCGATCGTCGTCAAGGCCACCGACACGAATGGCTGCGTCGGCACGTCGGCGACGTACACCCTGGTCATCACCTGCCCGACGATCACGGTGAGCGGGACGATCCCGGCGCTCACCTACAACACGGCGATGTCGACGGCGACGTTCACGCAGAGCGGGACGACCTCCGCGATCACGTGGTCGGCGACCGGACTCCCCGCCGGCCTCGGCATCAACTCCTCGAACGGGCAGGTCACCGGGACCCCGACCGCGACCGGCACGTTCTCCGCGACGATCACGGCGACGGACGCCGGCGGCTGCTCCGGCTCGAAGGCGGTCTCGGTCACCGTCGCGCCGACCGCCCCGTCGCAGTCGTACACGGGTGTCGGGAACACGCAGTTCTACGTGACCGGCGTCGCCGGCGCTCCCACGACGCCGGCCGTCTCCTCGGCCACCGCGCTCCTGAACGGCGCGCAGCCCGCGGGCGGCGTCTCGGTCACGGCCGCGAGCTGCTCGACGGGCGGAACACTGACGACGTTCGACGGCGCCGGGCGCTTCGTCTTCACGCCGGACGTCGCCTCGACGTCGGCGACGTGCACGTACACGGTCTCGAGCAACACCGGCGCCACGCCCACGCCGACGACGGCGACCGCGAACCTGACCTTCACGCTGAGCGGGATGGTCTGGTACGTGAACAACACGATCGGCTCCTCGGGCGACGGCCGCAGCCACAACCCCTTCAAGCTCCTGAGCGACGCCCAGGGGCCGGCCGTCGGAAAGCCGCAGACCGGCCAGGCGATCTACGTCCACACGGGCAGCGGAAGCACGACGGGCAATCTCAACCTTCTCGCCAGCCAGGCGCTCGTCGGCAACGGCGTCGCCTTCACGATCGGGGCCCTTTCCCTCCCCGCCGGCACGAAGCCGACGCTCAGCGGCACCGTGGCGCTCGCGAACGACGTCTCCGTGTCCGGGTTCACCTTCACCCCCGCCGGGTCCGGCTCGGCGATCACCGGCACGAGCGTCGGCGGGACGTCGACGATCAGCCAGAACGCCCTCTCGCTGAACAACTTGGGAACCGCGGTGAGTCTCACGGGCGGAGCCGGCACGATCAACTTCACGTCGACCTCGATCAGCCAGAGCGGAGCCGGCACCGGCGTCTCCATCGGCAGCAAGACAGGCGGCACGGTCTCCTTCGACTCTTCTTCCCCGATCAGTGTCACGGGCCCGGGGGCCAAGGGCGTCAATCTGACGAGCAACACGGGCGCCACGATCACGTTCGCCGGCGGGCTCACGCTGACGACGACGACGGGCAGCGCCTTCTCGGCGACGGGCGGCGGCACGGTCACCGCCACGCAGAACAACACAACGATCGTCAACACGCTCACGACGACCACGGGAACTGCACTCAACGTCGCGAACACGACGATCGGCGTGGCCGGCCTCACCTTCCGGAGCATCTCCGCGAACGGCGGCGCAAACGGCATCGTCCTGAACACGACCGGGGCGACCGGAGGGCTCACGGTGACGGGCAACGGCGCGAACTGCACGCCGGCGGACACGACGTGCACGGGCGGCACGATCCAGAACATGACGGGCGGAGACGACTCGGGGGCCACCCCGGCCGGCACCGGGATCGTCCTCAACAGCACGCAGAATCCGTCCCTCACGCGGGTCCGGATCCGCGGAAATTCGAACTACGGGATCCGTGGCACGTCCGTCGTCGGCTTCGTCCTCGACAACAGCCTTCTGGACGGAACGACCGGCACCAACGGAGCGACCCCCTTCAACGACGGGTGCATCTCCTTCGACAACCTGACGGGAACCGCCACCGTCTCGAACAGCAACATCCAGGGCGGCCTCTACAACAACTTCCGGCTCGTGAACACGGGCGGAACGCTGAACCGGATCACGTTCACGAACGTGACGTTCGACGTCAGCGGCGCGAGCCCGTCGAACGACGCGCTCACGATCGAGTCACAGAACGCCGCGGTCGTGAACGTCACGGTCCAGAACAGCTTCTTCAAGAGCGCCGCAGGCGACCTCTTCCAGCTCAACAACATCGGAACGGGAGCCGACGACCTCGTCTTCACGGGCAACACGCTCACGAACGGCAACAGCGCCATCGCGACGGGCGGCGGCGGCGTGACGATCGGGAGCAGCGGCACCGGGAACATCACGAGCAACTTCTCGAACAACACGCTCCGGGACGCCGTGGGCCACGCGATTCTCTTCTTCAAGTCCACCGGCGCGGCGTCGGTCACCGGAACGTTCGACAACAACACGATCGGCGTCGCGGGCACCGCCAACTCCGGCTCGCTCGAGGGAGACGGGATCAAGGTCCAGAACGCCGGCCAGGGCGCCGTGAAGGTCACGATCACGAACAACCAGATCCGCCAGTACAACAACTTCGGGATCGAGCTCCTGACCGGCGGCGGGGCGAGCGCTCAGAGCGGAGCGCTGAACGCAACGATCACCGGGAATACGGTCGCGAACCCGGGCAACAACCCGGCGTTCGCCGGGATCCCGTGGAACGGAATTCACGTGAACGACGGCACCGTCCCGGGCGACACGTACGTCGTCTGCGCCGAGATCGGCGGCGCGGGCGCGCTCGCGAACACGATCTCGGGCACCGGCACGAACGGCGGCACCGACTTCCGCGTCCGGCAGCGGCAGAACACGACGCTCAGGCTGCCGAACTACAGCGGCGCGAACAACGACAACGCAGCTGCCGTGGCTTTCGTCTCCGGCAACAATGGCGGGGCGTCCGGCACCGCCTCGAACACCGTCGGGTCGGGGGGCTTCGGCTTCACCGGCGGAGCCGGGAGCTGCCCGTGAGCGCATCGTCACCGAGCCAAGGAGGATTCAATGGCTGAGCCCTTCCTCGCCGAGATCCGGATCATGAGCTTCAACTTCCCGCCCAAGGGCTGGGCGCTGTGCAACGGCCAGCTCCTTCCGATCAACCAGAACCAGGCCCTGTTCTCGCTCCTGGGCACGACCTATGGGGGTGACGGCCGCGTGAATTTCGGGCTGCCGAACCTCCAGGGGCGCGCGCCGATCCACATGGGAAACGGCCACACGCTCGGCGAGCGGGGAGGCGAACAGGCGCACACGCTCTCCATCTCCGAGATCCCCACGCACGTCCACATGGTCAACGCGGCGAAGGCCGCGACGGGCGGCAGCGCAAACCCCGCGAACCAGTTTCTCGGCGGTGCGAACAACGCGTACCACGCCCCGGCTTCCTTGGCGACGCTGACCCCCCAGACGCTCACGAACGTCGGCGGCTCTCAGGCGCACCTCAACATGCAGCCGTTCCTGACGCTGAACTTCTCGATCGCCCTTCAGGGCATCTTCCCGAGTCAGACCTAGGAGGCGGCGATGGCACAACCCTACGTCGGCGAGATCCGGATGTTCGCAGGCAACTTCGCGCCCGCGGGCTGGATGTTCTGCGAAGGCCAGCTCCTGCCGATCTCCGAGTACGAAACGCTCTTCAACCTCATCGGGACGACGTACGGCGGGGACGGGCAGAGCACATTCGCCCTTCCCGACCTGCGCGGGCGGGTCCCGCTGCACTTCGGGAACGGCTTCGTTCTCGCGGAGACAGGAGGGGTGGAAGAAGTCACGCTGACCGTCAGCCAGATCCCGGCGCATTCGCACCCGTTCCTGGTGTCCACCGTGGGGGGAACGCAGACGAGCCCCGTGGGGAACGTCCTCGCCGCGTCGTTCGCGGTGACGCCCTACATCAACGACGTCCCGGGCGGAAACATGAGCCTTAGCGCGGTCGGCGCGGTCGGCGGCAGCCAGCCGCACAACAACTTCCAGCCGTACCTCTGCGTCGATTTCATCATTTCCCTGTTCGGGATCTTCCCGAGCCAGACCTGAGGAGAGCCGCATGGATCCCTTCGTCGCCGAGATCCGCATCTTCCCGTTCAACTTTGCCCCGAAGGGCTGGGCGTTCTGCGACGGGCAGATCCTGCCGCTGTCGCAGAACACGGCGCTGTTCTCGCTGCTCGGCACGACGTACGGCGGAAACGGACAGTCCAACTTCGCCCTCCCGAACATGCAGGGGAACGCCCCCATGCACCCGGGACAGGGCCCGGGACTGTCTCTGCATGACCTCGGCGAGACCGGAGGCACGGAGACCGTCTCCCTCCTCGAGTCCGAGATCCCGCAGCACGCGCATCAGCTACGGGCTGACATCGCCGACCCCGGGGACACGAACGTGCCGGGACCGGCGGCGTCGCTCGCGATTTCCACGGGCGGGACCCTCTACCAGGCCGCGCAGTCCGGCCAGATGGCGTTCGAGACCCTCGCGCCCGCGGGCGGCGACCAGCCGCACAACAACATGCAGCCGTACCTCACGCTGAACTTCTGCATCGCCCTGCAGGGCGTTTACCCGCCGCGGACCTAGACGACGCAGTGACGAACGCCGTTGCGCTCCGCCCGATCCGCCCGGAGGACCGCGACCTCCTCTGCCGGATCTACGGCTCGACGCGCACCGAGGAGCTCGCGCCCGTCCCGTGGACGGACGAGCAGAAGGACGCCTTCATCCGCCAGCAGTTCGACGCACAGGCGGCGTACTGGGACGAGCAGTATCCGGATGCCGAGAGGTCGATCGTCGAAGTGGACGGCACTCCCGCCGGCCGCCTCTACGTCCAGAGATGGCCGAAGGAGGTCCGGCTCGTCGACATCGCGCTCCTGCCGGACTTCCGGAAGCGCGGCGTGGGTACCGAGCTCATTCGGCGGCTCTTCTCCGAGGCCGCCGCGGCCGGCAAACCCGTCACGATCCACGTCGAAATCTTCAACCCCGCGCGCGCCCTCTACGAGCGCCTCGGCTTCGCGCCGAAGGGCGAGCAGGGAATGTACGTCCTGATGGAATGGAAGCCCGAGGCCGTCGGGGCCGGTGTCAGTTGAAGACGGCCTCGTACCGCATGCCTTCGGCGTCGGGCCCGATCGGCACGAGGAAGATCTCGAGCGTCCCGAGCGCCGCGTGCTCGAGCGGCCAGATACGCTGCGGGAGAACCGGACTCAGCGGCCCGCGAAACACGAGAGAAAAGGGCGCGCGCCGGGGGCCGGCGTCGCCCTTGCGGGCGAGATTCGTGACCTCGGAGAGAACGAGGCCGACGGCGACCTCACCGGCCGCGACGCGGAACTCCTCTCCGACCCTTTCGAAGAAATCCGAGTACGTCAGAACCTCGAGCATCCATCGCATCGTGGCACAGACCGCGCCCGGAGGCACCCCATGAAGACGACGCGCACACAATTTCTCTCCACCGTCGCGACCGGCCTCGCGGCCGCGGCGCTGAGCCCCTCCGCGCTCCTCGGCGCCGGGCCGGACGTTCCCGACGGCCGCACCTTCAAGGCCCTCGTCGGCGAGACGTTCCGGTTCCGCGGGTTCGACCGCCGCGATCCCGTGGACCTCGTCCTCACGGAATACGCGGAGCGAACGGCGCGGGGGAGCACGAGGCAGTTCACGCTCACTCTGGCCGCAACCGGCGGCGAGAGGCTCCGGGAAGCCACGTACACCGTCGAGCACCCGAAAGCGGGCACGTTCGAGATGTTCGTGATCCCCTCGGGGTTCGACGCGAAGGGCCTGCCGCTCTACCGGGCCGACTTCAACCTGCTCGTCGCCGTGACGAGCGCGCCGACGGCGGTCCAGCGGCGCTAGAACGGCCGGAACGCGCGCACCGCGCCGTCCTTCGACCCGTCGTCGAAGAAGACGAGCAGCCGCCCGTCCGGCGCAAGCGAGAGGTCGACGGGCTTGTCTCCTCGCTCGAACCAGAGCGAGCGGACCACCCCGCCCTCGCGGGTGCGCTGGGAGAGCCCTCCGCGCTTTTCCCCCTCCGCGGGCTCGACCCGCCAGAGATTGCCCTCGGCGTCCACCCGGCAGGCGGGTGCGGCGCCCGGGCAGGCGGAGGCCTTCGTCGCGGGCGTCCGGACGTCGACCTTCGCGTTCGCGGGCACGGCGGCGACTCCCGACACGACGCCCATGACGACGACGACTTCGGTGTCGGCCGCGAACGAGATGGGACCGCCGCGGAAGAGTTCTCCGGGCGTCTCGGCGCCGGAGCGAATCGCATCGAAGGCGAGAGGAGGTGGAGGCGCAACGTCCTGGGCCCGCGAAAACGCAGCCTGCCCCTGCGGCTTCACGCTTTCGGTCACGCCAACGAGGTCGATTCGCACGGCGAAAAGGTCGGTTCCGCTTTCGTTGAGGAGGCGGACCGGGGCGTCGAGCATCCCCCCCGAAAGCGCGACCGAGTCGAAGACCACTTTCAAAGCATTCTTCGCGCCGGGCACGCGAAGTGCAAACGGCCCGCGGGTTACAGCGCGACCTCTCGCGTCGAACGACAGCGCGAACGTCAGCCCGCGCTCGACCCGCGCCGGCGCGGCGACGAGCTGCGCCGCCGCGAGAAGAGCGACGAAGGCGCTCGCGCACGGGACCATTCGAAGAATTTTCATCCTTCTCTTCACTTCACGGTCTCGAACGTCCCGGCCGCGCGGTCCTTCCGCACGTCGTGCCAGTCGAAGTAGCGGCCGTTCATCGCGACGTAGATGCCCGGAGGCAGAATCTGGACGAACGAGATCGCGCTCCCGAGGTTGAAGAGCCCGTCCGAGCTTCCGAACGCCCAGGGCACCATCGCACCCGTCAGGACGATCGTCTTGGCGGCCTGCTCCTTCGCGAGGACGGCGGCCGTCTCGACCATCGTGTCCGTGCCGTGCGTGATCACGATGCGGTCTTCCGACGCGCGCCGGCAGGCGTCCGCGATCCGCGCGCGGCAATCGTCCGTCATGTCGAGGCTGTCGACCATCATCACGGTCTCGACCGTCACGGGCTCGCGGCAGCGGCCGAGGCGCAGCATCTCGTGGATGTGCGTCTCCTTGAAGAAGAGCCGGCCCGTGAGCTCGTCGTATTCCTTGTCGAACGTCCCGCCCGTGACGAGGATGCGGATGGACATGCCGGTGTCCTCTCAGGCCTTGTCGCGGTCGCGCCGCACGACGACCTTCTGGCCCCGGATCGTCGCATTCCGGAGAGCCCGGATCACCGACTCCGCGATGGCCTCGGGAACTTCGACGAGGGAGAACCGGTCGGCGATCTGGATCGCGCCGATGTCGCGGGGGTTGGCCTTCGCTTCGTTCGCGATCGCGCCGACGAGGTCCGCCGGCCGCATCCCGGCCGCGCGTCCCGCGCCCACGAAGATCCGCGCGGAAGTCCCGGAGTCGCGCCCCCCGAACTTGTAGCGCGCGGGCCCGGCTCCGGCGGCGGGAGCCGCGCGGCGCGGGGGCGGCGGGGCGGCCACGGCCGGGATCTCGGGCTCGTCCTCCCCCGGCGCCCCGGAGGCACGCTCGATGAGACGGACGGCGGCCGCGGCGATGTCCATCGGGTCGTGATCCTCGGCAAGGGACTCGACGACGACGCGGTAGTGCTCGAGGCCGCCCTCGACGATCGCCTCCTCTAGCGAGGCGCGGGTCAGCTCGAGGCGCTTGGCGCGCAGGTCGGCGACCGTCGGGACGTTCGCGACCTCGATCCGCTGCTTCGTGAGGCGCTCGATGTTCTTGAGCTGCCAGTGCTCGCGCGGCTCGGCGAGCGTGATCGCGACCCCCTCGCGGCCCGCGCGCCCCGTCCGGCCGATGCGGTGGACGTAGACCTCGGGCGAGGACGGCACGTCGTAGTTCACCACGTGCGAGAGGTGCGAGATGTCGAGGCCGCGCGCCGCCACGTCCGTCGCCACGACGAGCTCGAGGGCGCCCGTGCGGAGTTTCTTCATCACGCGGTCGCGCCCCTCCTGCGAGATGCCGCCGTGGAGCGCCTCGACGCGCATCCCGCGCCCCTTCAGGCTCTCCGTGAGGTCGTCGACCTCGAGGCGCGTCCGACAAAAGACGAGGGCCGCCGCCGGGCTCTCGAGGTCGAGGATGCGGCCGAGCGCCGCGCGCTTGTGGCCGCGCGCGACGACGTACGCCGTCTGGCGCACTTTCGGCAGCTTGCCGGGCGCTGCGGTCTCCTTCGCGATCGCGATCCGCACGGGATCCTTGAGGTGCTTCGCGGCGATGGCCCCGATGCGGGCCGGGAGCGTGGCCGAGAAGAGCGCCGTCTGGCGCGTCTTCGGCGTCGCCGCGAGGATCGCGTCGAGGTCCTCGGCGAAACCCATGTCGAGCATCTCGTCCGCCTCGTCGAGGACGAGCGCCTTCAGGCCGTCGAGGGCGAGCGACTTGCGGTTCACGTGGTCGAGCGCGCGGCCGGGCGTCGCGACGACGACGTCGACGCCGCGCTTCAAGGCATTGAGCTGCGTCACCATCGACGCGCCGCCGTAGACGGGCAGGACGCGGACGCCGATCTCGCGGCCGTACCGGTGGAACGCCTCGGCGAGCTGCATCGCGAGCTCGCGCGTCGGGACGAGGACGAGGGCCATGGGGGCAGTCCCACGCTTCTCGACGGCGCCGATGTGGTGGAGGATCGGCAGCGCGAACGCGGCCGTCTTGCCCGTGCCCGTGGCCGCCTGGGCGAGCACGTCGTGGCCATCGAGCATGGGCGGGATCGACTCACTCTGGATGGGTGTGGGCTCCTCGTACCCCAGGGCGGCGAGCACCCGGACGAGCCGCGCGTCGAGGCCGAGGCCGGCAAAGGAGGAGTCGGGGGGCGTCTTCTTCATGCCCCCATTCTGAGGCCGGCCGCCCCGGCAAGCACGGAAGGGCCCTGCGTTCGATAACATCCGCCCCCGTGAAGGTCTTCGCCTCCATCACGCCCCACCTCTCCGTCGGCGACCGCTGCCGCCCCGTGTTCTTCGCCGGGCCGTGCGTCCTCGAGTCGCGCGCCCACGCCCTGAAGATGGCGAAGGCCATCAAGCAGGTCTTCGCCGACTGCGGCGCCGCCGACCGCCTCGTCTTCAAGTCCTCGTTCGACAAGGCGAACCGCAGCGCGGGAGCGAGCTTCCGCGGCCCGGGCATCGAGAAGGGCCTGTCGATCCTCTCGGAAGTGAAAGACAAGACCGACCTGCCGATCCTCACGGACGTGCACGAGCCCGAGCAGTGCGCCATCGCGGCCGAGGTCGCGGACGTCCTCCAGATCCCGGCCTTCCTGTGCCGCCAGACGGACCTCATCGAGGCCGCGGCCGCGACGAAGAAGGCCGTGAACGTGAAGAAGGGCCAGTTCCTCGCGCCGGACGACTGCAAGCAGATCGTCGACAAGTGCCGCGCGAAGGGGAACACGAACGTGACGCTGACCGAGCGCGGGACGACGTTCGGGTACCACAACCTCGTCGTCGACTTCCGCGGCCTCCCGATGATGCGGGCGCTCGGCGTTCCCGTCATCTACGACGCGACGCACTCCCTCCAGCTCCCCGGCGGCCTCGGGACGGAGACGGGAGGCTCGCGCGAGTACGCCCCCGCCCTCGCCCGCGCCGCGGCAGCCGTCGGAGTGGACGGCTACTTCTTCGAGGTCCACGACGACCCGGCGCACGCGAAGTCCGACCGGGCCACGCAGCTCCCGCTCTCGGCGCTGCCGCAGTTCCTGTCGGCGATCCTGAGCTTCGACCAGCTCCGGCGGGAAACCATCCCCTGAAGTTTTTCGCCTCCGGCCCTTGACAGGAGGGCTTCGGCGTCCGTACTGTATCGGTGTAATGATACACCGAGGCGGTACCCCGTGAGCCGCGGCCTCTTCGTCGACCCCTCCGATGCCGTCCCTCTCTGGAAGCAGATCGAGGAGAACGTGCGGCGTCTCGTCGCGTCCGGGGCTCTGAAGCCCGGCGCCACCGTCCCGTCGGTGCGCGACCTCGCCCGCGAGCTCTCGATCAACCCCGCCACGGTGGCCAAGGGCTACCAGCGCCTCGTGGACGCCGGGATCCTCGCCGTGAAACGCGGCGAGGGCACGTTCGTGGCCGACAAGCCGCCCGCGCCCGCGCGCGGCGAGCGCGACAGAGAGCTCGACGCGGGCGCAACGCGCTATGCGTCGCTCGCTCTGACACTGGGCGCGAGCAGCGAAGAAGCGGTGGAGCACGTGAAACGCAGGCTGGGAGTTCTTAGAAGGAAGAAAGAGGGAGCGGCGGAATGAGCGGCGAGGCGAATTCACCTTCGAAGAAATCCCCCGTGCCCGTGGTCGAGGTTCGAAGCCTCCTCGTCCGCTACGGCGGTAACCCTTCTCCCACACTCGAAGAAGTCTCCTTCTCCGTCCCCCGGGGTTCCGTCTACGCGCTCCTCGGGCGGAACGGCGCCGGGAAGTCGACGCTCGTCCGCTGTCTCCTCGGCCAGCAGAAACCGACCGCGGGAGGGTGCTTTCTCTTCGGCGAAGACGTCTGGAAGCACCGCGCTTCGCTCATGGCGAGGGTCGGCGTCGTGCCCGAAGACCCCGACGCGCCGCCGTCCATGACGGCGCGGCAGCTCTCGGCCTTCTGCGCGAAGCTCTACCCCACCTGGGACGCGCCGTCCGTCGAGGCGCGCCTCGCGCGCTTCGGCGTGCCGGCCGGCACGCCCTACGGCAGCCTCTCGAAGGGCCAGCGGGCGCTCGTGGCGCTCGCGCTCGCCCTCGCGTCCTCTCCCGAGCTCCTCGTCCTCGACGACCCGACGCTGGGCCTCGACGCGGTCGCGCGGCGCGCGTTTTTCGAGGAGCTCGTTGGCGAGCTCGCCGACCGCGGGACGACGGTGCTCCTCACGTCGCACGATCTCGCGGGCGTCGAGAGCATGGCGACACGCGTCGGGTTCCTGAAGGAGGGCCGGCTCGTCCTCGACGAGGACCTCGAGACGTTGAAGGGCCGTTTCCGGCGCCTGCGCTACGCGAACGAGCAGACGGAGGAACGGGCCGAGTACGGGCAGGAGCTCGCCGCGTTCGACGCCGTCCGCGTGAAGGTGCGCGGGTGGGGCGTGGAGGCAGTCGTTTCGAACTACGGAGACGAGTCTTTCGCACGCTTCGCCGCGCTCGAAGGCGTCGTGGACGCAGAGTCGTCGTCCCTGTCGCTCGAGGAGATCTTCATCGCGGTCGCGGGCGAGACCCCGGCCGGGAGGAACGCATGAGAGCCTTCGCCGCCGTCTTCGGACGGGAGATCTTCGAGCGCCGGGTCGTCTTTGTCGTCGCGTTCGCGGCAGGCTTCGTGCCCCTCATCGTCTCCCTCGCAACGGGCTGGTCGAGGCCCGACGCCGCCGAGCTCCGGGTCCTCGTGGCGCTCGTCGGGGCCTCGGCGCTCTCCACCGCGTTCGCGATTCTCCTCGGAGCGGCCGTCATCGCGGGCGAAACGAAGGAGAAGCGCATCTCGTTCTTCTTCGCGCGGCCGATCCCCTCGGTGTCGCTCTGGGCGGGCAAGCTTCTCGCCGCGATCGCCATCACGCTCGCGACCGCGTTCCTCGCCTTCACGCCCGGTTGGCTCTCCGGAAACGGGCGCGCGCGAAGCCTCTGGGGCCTCGACGCGACGGCGGGCCGGACGGCGCTGGCGGCGCTCGTCCTGGCGTTCGTCCTCGTCCTGGGTAGCCACGCGGTCGTAACGATTGCGCGCCTGCGCTCGCCGTGGGTCGCGCTGGACCTGATCCTCGCGCCGGCGCTCGTCTTCCTGGGCCTTCTCGCGGTCCGCTCGGTCGCCCGGGGCTCTGTCTTTGCTTACGAAAGCGGCGGGGCACTACAGATCGCCGTGATCGGCACGCTGACGGCCGCCAGCGCCGGGCTCATTCTCGCGACGTTCGTCCAGGTTGCCGAGGGACGCACGGACGCGCGCCGCGCCCACGGTGCGTTCTCCGCGACCTTCTTCGGCGTCGCGGCCGTCGCCGTGGCTGCCCTCGGCGGATATGCCTTCTGGTGCGCGTCGGCAAAGGCCACCGACCTCGAAGAGCTCCCGAGATACGCTTCGACGGCGCCGAGCGGCTCGTGGCTGTACGCGTTCGGCCCGCTGCGCGGCTGGCGCGGCGACGGGGCGTTCCTCTACGACACGGCAACCGGCCGCTCACTCCGCGTCCGGGGACACGACGTAGTCTTCTCGCGGGACGGCACGCGCGCCGCGTGGGGTGAGCCGAGGTTCGGATTCTTCGAAGGGAAGAACGAGCGGTGGGATCTCCACGTCGCCGACCTCGTGACGGGCCGGTCCGCCGAGGTCGAGCTCGAGCCCGGGTCCGGCGGATGGATGGTCCTCTCGCCGAGCGGCCGGCGGATCGCCGTTCGCAATTTCGGATTGCTCGCCGCGTACGACATCTCGGACGTAGCGAACCCGAAACAGCTCGCCGCCTTCCCTCTCCCTGAGGACGGACGCGCCCTCGGCTTCGCCGGCGAGGACACGCTCCTGCTCTTTCCGCGCTACTGGAACTCAGCGCACCGCAACGACCTGGTTCCCGCGAGCCTCGAGATCACGGAGTTCTCCCTTTCTTCAAAGAAATTCCGCCTCGCGGGCCGGTTCGACCGCGAGACGATGCCCCTTTACGCGCCTGAGCGCGAGCGGGCGCTATTTCCTCGGCGTCCGCAGGCCACAGGACGCCGAGAACACGGCGGTGCTCACTCTTCACGAGGCACCTTCGGGCGCGCTCGTCGCAACCCTTTCCGAGGGGCTGGCAAACGTCCAGGCGCGGTTTCTCACGGAAAACAGGATCGTCGTCGGGGGCATCGCCGGCGCGAAGGCGAGGCTGCTCTTCTTCGAAGGTGAGAAGGGGTGGGGCGCGCCCGCGCGCAGCCTCGATCTTGGGCCCGCGAAGCGCGTCGTTCTCGGAGGCGAGATCGCACCCGGACGCGTCGCCATTTCCCTCTTACCATTCGAAGAAAATCTCCTGGCCTCTCGGCGGGCCTCGAAGCTCGCATTTGTGGACGATGCGGCAGGCGCGGTGACTCACGGCCCGAACGGCCTCGTCCCCGCGAATCGGTTCGGCTGGTGGTTCACGCCGGTGCTCCCTCCGGCCGAGGCCGGCTCGCCTGCATCGCTTCTCTTCATTGACGCCGACCAGCGCCTCATCCGCCTCGACCCCGCCACCGGCAAGCAGACGGTGCTTCTGGGCAAAGGCAAGTAAACTCGCCCTTCGTGACGACCCCCGCCCGCCAGCAGGCCCTCCGCGTCATCGAGATCGAGGCGGCGGCCGTCCGCGCGCTCGCGGACGGCCTCGACGAGGGCTTCGACCGCGCCGTTGCGGCCATGAAGTCCACGGCCGGACGCGTCGTCGTGACGGGCATCGGCAAGAGCGGCATCGTCGGCCAGAAGATCGCCGCGACGCTCGCGTCGACCGGCACCGCCGCCTTCTACCTTCACCCGTCCGAAGCGATCCACGGCGACCTCGGGATGATCCTCGGGGGCGACGTCGTCCTTGCGCTCTCGCACTCCGGCGAAACGGAAGAGGTCGTCGCGCTCATCCCGCACGTGAAACGCCGCGGCGCGACGCTCGTCGCGATGACGGGCCGGAAGGACTCGACCCTCGGCAAGGGCGCGGACGTCGTCGTCTCGATCACGATCCGGGAAGAAGCCTGTCCGCTGAACCTCGCGCCGACCGCCTCCACGACGGCGCAGCTCGTGATGGGCGACGCGCTCGCGATGGCGCTGTCCGTCGAGAAGGGCTTCCAGCCCGAGGACTTCGCCGCGCTCCACCCCGGCGGCAAGCTCGGAAAGCGCTTCCTGAAGGTCGAAGGCCTCATGCACACCGGCCCGGACGTCCCGCTCGTCGCCTCCACGGCGCCCATGAAGGACGTCGTCTACGAGATGTCCCGCAAGCGCTTCGGCATCACGGGCGTCACGGACGGCGGGAAGCTCGTCGGCGCGGTGTCGGACGGCGACCTCCGCCGCCTCCTCGAGAAGGACGGCCCGAAGATCATGAACGACACGGCCGCCGACGCGATGGGCCGGAGTCCGAAGACGATCGCGAAGGACGCCTGGGCCACCGAGGCGCTGCGGATCATGGAGGAACGGAAGATCACGTCCCTCTTCGTCGTCGCGCCGGACGGCCGCCCCGAGGGCATCCTGCACCTCCACGACCTCTGGGGCGTCGAGTCGATTTAGCGCGCCCCGGCGCTTATGATGGCGGGAGATGCCCGCGGCGCCGATCGTTCCCGACGACCTCCGGACCAAGCTCTCGCGCATCCGGGGGCTCATCCTCGACGTCGACGGCGTCCTGACGGACGGCTCGATGACGTTCGACGAGGACGGCCGCGAGACGAAATCGTTCGACGTGAAGGACGGGCTCGGCCTGGTGTTGCTCCGGGACCTCGGTTATCGCATCGGCATCATTTCGTCCCGGACGTCGAAGGTCGTCTCGCGCCGCTGCGCGGACCTGAAGATTCCCGAGGAATTCGTCCTCCAGGGCGAGCGCGACAAGGCGGCCGCGTTCGACCTCCTCGCGAAGCGCTGGGACCTCGAATCGTGGGAGATCGCGGCGGTCGGGGACGACCTGCCCGACCTCGGGATGCTCCGCCGCGCGGGCGTGGGCGCCGCGCCGTCCGACGCGATCCCGCTCGTGCGCGACGCCGCCGCCCTGCGCCTCGCGCGGCCCGGCGGGGCCGGGGCCGTGCGCGAGATGTGCGACCTCCTGATCGAGGTCCGCCGGGGGGCCCGCGGCGACAAGCCGACCGCCGTGGAGCCCGAGAAGGCCGCGGAGGACGGCGACGTCATCCCGTTCCCTTTCGGGCGGAACTGACGCCCCGGTCCTGCTAGGCTCGGGGCCACATGCGCTGTCCGTACTGCGGGGAGGGCGACGACCGCGTCGTCGATTCGCGCGAAAGCCGCGAGGGCGCCGTCATCCGGCGCCGGCGCGAGTGCAACGCCTGCCAGAGGCGCTTCACGTCCTACGAGACGGTCGAGGAGATCCCTCTCCTCGTCGTGAAGAAGGACGGGCGGCGCGAGCCCTACGACCGCAACAAGCTCCTGCGCGGCCTCATGAAGGCCTGCGAGAAACGGCCCGTCGAGACGACCACCCTCGAGGGAATCTGCGACGCGATGGAAGGCGAGCTCTCGGCCCGCGAGCCGCGCGAGATGTCGACCGTCGAGATGGGCACGCGCATCATGGAAAAGCTCAAGGACCTCGACAAGGTCGCCTACGTCCGGTTCGCGTCGGTCTACCTGCGCTTCGAGGACCTCGGCGACTTCGTGGACGAGCTCAAGGCGCTCCTCGGACGCGCCCCGGGAGGGAAGAAATGAAGAAGCGCGAGATTCCCGTCGGCTTCTTCGTCCGCACCTCCCACGAGCCGCCCGAGCGGCCCGCCCTCGTCCCGCCGGTCGACGTCGTGGATCACGGCCCGCTCTGGCGCCTCACGTTCGAAATTCCCGGCACGAACCCCGAGGAGATCTCGGTGGACATCCGCGGGCGGGTCCTCACGCTCCGCGGGACGCGCAAGGCGACGGACCGCGAGTCCGGCGTCTTCCTGCGCGTCGAGCGCGCCGCGGGCGCGTTCGAGCGCGTGCTCGAGCTGCCCGAAGACCCCGATCCCGAAGGCTCCCGCGCCACGTACGCCGACGGCCTCCTCATGCTCGACATTCCGAAACGCTCGGGCGGCAAGGGCCGGTCGATTCCCATCGTGAAAGGCAAGAAGAGCTGATGAGCTCCGTGGACCCCGGCGCGAGCGCACAGGTCGCGATTCCCGACATCCTTCCCGTCCTGCCGCTGAAGGACGTCGTCCTCTTTCCGTACGTCATCGTGCCGCTCTCCGTGTCGCGCGAGAAGTCGATCGCCGCGGTCGACGCCGCCCTCGCGGAGCAGCGCGTCCTCCTCCTCGTCGCGCAGCGGGACGCCTCCGTCGAGGAGCCCACGGCGGCCGACCTCTACACGATCGGGACGGCGGCAGCCGTCATGCGGATGCTCAAGCTTCCGGACGGGCGCATCCGCCTCCTCGTGCAGGGCCTGTCGCGCGTCAAGATCGAGTCGATCCTTGCGGACTCCCCGTCGCTCCGGGCGAAGGTCACGCGCATCCCCGAGCCCGACGCCCAGACGCCTCCGCCCGAGGAGGTCGAGGCGCTCGTCCGCAGCGCGAAGGAGTCCCTCGAGAAGACGGTCGCCCTCGGCAAGTCCATCTCGCCCGAGGTGATGGTCGTCGCCGCGGGGCTCGACGAGCCCGCGCGCCTCGCGGACCTCGCGGCTTCGAACCTCGAGCTCAAGATCGAGGAGGCCCAGAAGATCCTCGAGACGATCCCGGCCGTCGAGCGGCTGAAGACCGTCCTCGAGATCCTCCGGCGCGAGGTGCGCGTCCTGACGGTCCAGCAGGAGATCTCGGGCGCCGCCAAGGGCGAGATCGACAAGAGCCAGCGCGAGTACTTCCTGCGCCAGCAGCTCAAAACGATCCAGCAGGAGCTGGGCGAGACCGAGGACCTCTCCGAGGAGATCGCGGCGTACCGCGCGAAAATCGCCGAGAAGAAGATCCCCGAGGAGGCCGCTCAGGAGATCGAAAAGCAGGTCAAGCGCCTCGAGCGCGGCAACCCCGACTCGGCCGAGAACGCGATGCTCCGGACGTATCTCGACTGGCTCGTGAACCTTCCGTGGGCGGTCGTCTCCACCGACAGCCTCGACCTCGCCCGCGCCAGGAAGATTCTCGACGAGGACCACTACGACCTCGAGAAGGTCAAGCAGCGCATCCTCGAATTCCTCGCGGTGAGGAAGCTCTCTCCCGACTCGAAAGGGCCGATCCTGTGCTTCGTCGGCCCGCCCGGCGTCGGCAAGACGTCGCTCGGCCGCTCGATCGCGCGCGCGCTCGACCGCAAGTTCCTGCGCCTGTCGCTCGGCGGCGTGCGCGACGAGGCCGAGATCCGCGGGCACCGGCGCACGTACGTCGGGGCGATGCCGGGCCGCATCATCCAGGGCCTCGCGCAGGCCGGGACGTCGAACCCCGTCTACATCCTCGACGAGGTCGACAAGATCGGCGCGGACTTCCGCGGCGACCCGTCCTCGGCCCTGCTCGAGGTCCTCGACCCCGAGCAGAACCGCACGTTCCGGGACCACTACCTCGGCGTGAACTACGACCTCTCGAAGGTCCTCTTCATCACGACCGCCAACGTCCTCGACACGATCCAGCCGGCCTTCCTCGACCGCATGGAGGTCATCCGCCTCTCGGGCTACACGACCGAGGAGAAGCTCGCGATCGCCAAGGCGCACACGGTGCCGAAGCAGCGCAAGGAGAACGGCCTGCCCGAAGGCGCCGTGACGTTCAAGGACGACGCGCTCCGCGCGATCATCGAGAACTACACGCGCGAGGCCGGGCTCCGCAGCTTCGAGCGCGAGATTGGCTCGTGCTGCCGCAAGGTGGCCGTGCGCTGGGCTTCGGGCAAGAAGAAGCCCGTCGTCGTGACGCCGCGCGAAGTGAAGGCGTTCCTCGGCATCCAGCGGTTCACGCGCGACGAGGCCCTCCGCACCGACCAGGTCGGGACGGCCACGGGCCTCGCCTGGACAGCCGTGGGCGGCGACGTCCTCATCGTGGAGGCCCGGGCCGTGCGCGGCAAAGGCAAGCTCCAGCTCACGGGCCAGCTCGGCGACGTCATGAAGGAGTCCGCGCAGGCCGCCCTCACGTTCGCGCGTTCGCGCGCGGACCGCTACGGCCTCGCGCCGGACTACTTCGAAACGCACGACGTCCACATTCACGTCCCCGAGGGCGCGATCCCGAAGGACGGCCCGTCGGCGGGCGTCACGATGGCGACCGCGATGATCTCGGCCTTCGGCGGCACGCGCGTCCGGCGCGACGTCGCGATGACGGGCGAGATCACGCTGCGCGGCGACGTGCTCCCGATCGGCGGCGTCAAGGAGAAGGTCCTCGCGGCCCGCCGCGCGGGCATCGGCACGGTCATCCTCCCGAAGGCGAACAGGCGCGACCTCGCCGAGATCCCGAAGGAGCTCCGGCGCGATCTGAAGTTCGTCTTCGCCGCGAAGGTGGATGACGTCCTCGGGGCCGCGTTTACCGGCCCGGGGTCGCCTCCCGGGAAGAACTCTCAGAAGAAGGCCGCCTCGAAGAGGCCCGGGAAGCGCGCGTGAAGAAGCGCTCCGGCCTCCCGCCCGAGGACGCGATCGTCGCCCGCCTCGCGAGCGCGTTCGCGACGCGGCGGCGGGACGTGAAGGTCGGAATCGGCGACGACGCCGCCGTCGTCGTGAGCCCGGACCGGCTCGCCGTCACGACGGACGTCCTCCTGGAGGATCACGACTTCCGCAAGGACGCCGATCCGCGCAGGCTCGGGCGCAAAGCGATGAACGTGAACCTCTCCGACCTCGCGGCGATGGGCGCCCGGCCGCTCTGGGCCGTCCTCGCGCTCGGGCTGCCGAAGAAGACCACGCCCGAGTGGCTCGACGCGCTCGCGGCCGGCGTGAAAGAAGCGGCCTCCGAGCACGGCGTCGCCGTCGTGGGCGGCGACCTCAGCGCCTCGGACAAGGTCTTCGTCGCCGTCACGGCGATGGGCCACGCTCCCGAAGCCCCGCTCACGCGCTCGGGCGCCGAGCCCGGCGACGCGCTCTTCGTCTCCGGGACGCTCGGCGCCGCCGCCGCGGGCCTCAGGCTCCTCGAGAAGGGCTATCGGCTCTCGGCCGAACGCGTCGCGCTGGACCCGAAGGGCCGGCGCGTTTCCGCGCCGCGCGCCCAGGAAGTCGCCCGTCTCATCCGCCACCAGATCGACCCGCGGCCCCAGCTCGTGCTCGGCTCGACGCTCGCGGCAGGCTCCCTCGCCTCTGCCGCGATCGACGTCTCGGACGGGCTCGCGCGCGACCTCTACCGCCTCTGCCGCGCCTCCGACGTCGGGGCGACGATCGAGGCGGACCGGCTCCCCGTCGACTCGGCTCTCGCCGATCTCGGGCCCCTCGCGGGTCTCGACCCGCTCGCGGCCGCGCTTTACGGCGGCGAGGATTTCGGCCTCCTCTTCACCGTCCCGAAGAAGAAGCTCGCCGCGGTCGATCGCCTCGCGGGGAGCTTCGCGCTGCGGCGCATCGGGACGATCGACGACGGCGCGGGCGTCAGGCTCGTGCGAGACGGGCGGCGGGCGCCACTGCCCGACGCCGGGTTCGACCACTTTGACGCCGGCTAAGGGGTCGTTCAAGGCCCGCTTTCTCCACATGCTCGGGAGGGACTCGCCCCCCGAGGTCGTCGCGGCCTCGTTCGCGATCGGCGTCGCGATTTCCTTCACGCCGCTCATCGGGCTCCATTGGGTGATCGCGCTCCTGCTCGCTTTCGCCCTGAAGCTCAACAAGGTCGACGTTCTCCTCGGGACGCTCGTCGTGAACCCGATCACGCTGCCCGCTGTCGGCGCGATCGCGCTGCCGATCGGGCGATTCCTGCTTCAGGCGCGGCGCGAGGCCATCGCCCACCTGCCATGGCACGAGATGTTCCGGCGCTCGTTCTGGACGGCCGCGGGTCCGACGATGCGCGCGGTCGGCGCGCAGATCGCGGTCGGGATGTTCGCGCTCTCGGTCGTCGCGGGCGCGCTCACGTACGTCGTCCTCCTCCGGCTCATCAAGCGGCACCGCGCGAACCTCGCGGCGAAGGCCGCACCGGACGTCGCAGGCGAAGGCGTCGAGCCGGACTAGGGGGCAGGGGCCGGAGCGTCCCGCAGCGTGGCCGTCTCCCCCGCGGGCGCCGCCACCCGGACGGTGAAGAGCACCGAGCCCACGAGGATCGCGTCGCCGTGCTTCAGGCCCCGCGACGCGTCGGGCGCCCGGCCGCCGACCGTCGTCCCGTTCTTGCTCCCGAGGTCCTCGAGGAACGCCTCGTCCCCCTTGACGGTGACGCGCGCGTGGCGGCGCGAAACCGTGTTGTCGTCGACGAAGACGGCGGCCTGGGGGTCGCGGCCGATCACGTTCTCTCCCGGAGCGAGCGGGATCGCCTGCCCGTCCCGCACGAGGGAAAACGCGCTCGCGACCGCGGGCCGCGTTCCGGATTCGGTCGCTCCCTCCCCCGAGAACGCGTAGCCGAAGCCGTGGACCGTGCGCAGGAAGCCGTCGCGGTGCCCCTTCTCCCCCATCCCCTCCCGCAGCTCGGCGACGAGGTTCGCGAGGTTCGCCTCCACGACGAACGTGTCCGGCCACAGGGTCTCCTGCAGCTCCGATTTCGCCATCGCCCGCGGCCGGTTCCTCACGAGGATCTCGAGGAGCGCGAATGCCTTGGGCGACAGTGGGACGGGCACTCCCCCGTGGAAGAGCTGGCGGCTCTCCGGGTCGAAGAGGCAATCGCCGAACCTGAGGCCCATTTGGATCTCTTGGGAGAATATCAATTTCCTGAGAATGACCTGTGAAATCCCCGGGCGCGCGCCCCATGTTGTTCCCATGAGTCGTGCGACCCGGCGAGTCTGTTTCGCGGCGGCGCTGGCGCTCCTCCTCGCCGGAGCATTCCGTGGGGCCGGCCAGGAGTCCACGATCCTGGCGGGCGAGGCGTTTACGCGGACGGCCATCGGGATGACCTTCGACGTGCCCGCCCGCGACCGCACCACGGTCGACGAGGTCTTCGCGGGTCTCGGCTGGATCCCGTCCGGCCCCGACGGCAAGACCCTCAACCCCGAGGCGGCGTTTCTCCTCTGGCGGCAGCGCGACGGCGGCGCGCGGCGGCTGAGGGCGGTCCTCCTCGGGATCTACGACGACGTCCGCTGGAACCGCCGGTTCGCGAGGAACACGGACCTCGTCCTGACGTTCGAGAACACGACGTTTCCGTGGGCGCGGTCCGAGTACGCGAGCGGCGAGCGGCTCGAGAGCGAGGAGTTGAATTGGGGCTCGGTCCGGGCAGGCGTCGGACTCGCCTTCCGGCGCGCGCTCTCTCCGGGTCACGCCGACAATTTCTTCGAAGCCTCCCTCGCCTACGAGCCGGGCTTCGTCTACTTTTCGAAGGGTTCCTCGGCGGCGCCCTCGTTCACGCCCCCGGCGGACGCCTACGAGGGTCGCTTCCACGCGCGCGTCAGGACCGACGCTCTCACGCGCAACCTCCTCGAGCTTCCCCACCTCGGCTGGGCCGCCGGTCTCGACGCCTGGGCCGCCCACCGCGGCGGCTGGCAGGACTGGGGCGGGGGCCCGACGGGGGCGCACGCGGCCGCGCATACCCGTTCGTGGACCGCCCTCGCCGGGTTCGCCCTCGCCGCGCTCCCGCTGCCCCTCGGGGACCGGAGACATCGGATCTTCGCGTCCGTGTACGCCGGGACGGGATCGAACCTCGACCGGTTCTCGGCGTTCCGGCTCTCGGGCGGCTCGAACGCCGGGGACTACGAGACGATCACGCGGCCCGTCCTCCCGACGGCCGGCCTCGACGAGATCGTCTCGCGCGGCTACGTGATTGCGAACCTCGAGGCCCGGATGCAGCTCGCCTTCTTTCTCTTCCTGCACCTCAAGGGCACGCTCGCCTCCGTGGACCGGACCGTTCGCGACGCGTCGGGGGCGATCTTGCAGCGCACCGACAACCCGAACGCCGTCACGATCGGGCTCACGAGCGGGTTCTTCTGGTCGTCGGAGATCGAGCTCTCGTGGTCGCGCAACGCGGCACTCGAGAGCCGGGACGGCGACGGCTTCACGCCGGGCCGAGACGGCGTCTACTTCTCATTTACCAAGACCTTCTGACAAATTGTGCGTTCCGGGGGCACGCGCCTAGAATCGTCCCGGTCACGTGACGCTCCACGCAGGCGACCGCCTCGGTGCGTACGAGATCCTCGCGCCGCTCGGCTCGGGGGGAATGGGCGAAGTCTGGCGCGCGCGGGACACCCGCCTGGGGCGCGACGTCGCGATCAAGGTCCTGCCGGACTCGCTGGCGTCCGACCCCGTCGCCCGCATGCGGTTCGACCGCGAGGCCCGCGCCGTCGCGGCCCTCTCGCACCCGAACATCCTCGACATCCACGACGTCGGCTCCGAGGGCGGGGTCGCATGGGCCGTCACGGAGCTTCTCGAGGGCCAGACGCTCAAGGCGCGGCTGGACGAGGGCGCCCTGCCCTGGAGGCGGGCCGTGGAGGTCGGGCTCGCGCTCGCGGAGGGCCTCGAGGCGGCCCATGCCCGAGGGGTCGTCCACCGCGACGTCAAGCCCTCGAACGTGTTCCTCACGTCCGACGGGCGCGTGAAGATCCTCGACTTCGGCATCGCGACGCTCGACGATTCGATGAGCCTCTCGCAAGGCGCGCGCGACGTCACGGAGCCGCAGGCGATCGTCGGCACGGCGGGGTACCTCTCGCCCGAGCAGATCCGGCGCGAGGCCGCCGACGCGCGCAGCGACATCTTCGCTCTCGGCTGCGTCCTCTACGAAATGGTCACCGGGCGCCGCACGTTCCCGGGCGACACGCCGCCCGAGGCCCTCGTCGCGACGCTGCGCGGCGAGCCGCGCGATCCGGCGGATCTCGTGACGGGCCTCCCACCCGAGCTGCGCCGCCTGATCCTCCGGTGCCTCGAGAAGAGGCCGGACCGACGGTTCCAGACGGCGGCCGACCTCGCGTTCGCCCTGAAGATTCCCTTCACGGGCTCGGGCGGCGGGCACGAATTCGTCTCGGCGACGGACGAAACCGAAGTCATCGCCCCGGCGCCGCTGGCCCGCCCGAAGCTGCGGGCCGCCCCGGTCGCCGCAAGCGGAGCCGTGCTCGCCGCGGTCCTCGCCGCCGCCGCGTGGCTCCTGTTCTTCCGCGGCTCGACGCCCGCGGCCGACATTCTCGCCGTCCTCCCCTTCACGAACGAGACCGGCGACCCCGCGCACGAGTACCTCTCCGAGGGCGTGACCGACTCCCTGATCGATGCGCTCTCGAAGACGCCCGGTCTCTCCGTGCTGGCGCGGTCGACTGTGTACGCGGCGCCGGACAAGGGCGACCCACGCAAGGCCGGCCGCTTCCTCCATGCGCGCGCGATTCTCGTGGGCCGCGTGAATCGACAGGGTGCCGATCTGCACGTCGACGCCGAGCTCGTCGACGTGGTGAGCGGGGCGCGCCTCTGGCACGGGGACGTGACGGACCGCGCGGGCGATCCGCTCCCGGCGGCCGCGGACCTCGCCCCGGGTATCGCCCGCACTCTCAGGCCCGCGCTGACGGCCGAAGAGGAGAAGCGCGTCGCCGGCCGGCGCCACGATCCGGAGGCGTGGGACCGCGTCCAGCGCGGACGGTTCTTCCTCAAGAAGCGCACGGAAGAGGGGATCTTCAAGGCGCTCGGCTACTTCCAGGACGCCACGGTTCGCGATCCGCGCGAGGCCGACGCGTGGTGCGGCCTGGCAGAGGTGCAGCACCTTCTTGCGTACTACAGCTTCGCGGCGCCCGCCGAGCTCGTCCCGAACGAGCGGGAGTTCGCGGCGAAAGCCATCGCCCTCGACCCGACGCTCTCGGGCCCGCACGCGATCCTCGCGGACATCCGGTACCTCACCGACCACGACTGGCCCGGCGCCGAGGAGGAGTTCCGGAAGGCGCTCGCCCTGAACCCCAGCGACGCCGAGGCGCACCAGTGGTACTCGAATTTCCTCTCGGCGGCGGGCCGCCCCGACGAGGCGCTCGCCGAGATCTCGCGCGCGCAGGCGCTCGACCCCCTCAATGCCGTGATCCAGACGGACGCCGGGCTCGCGCGCTACTTTGGCGGAAACGTGGAGGGCGGCGAGGAGGAGATCCGCCGCGCGATCGACCTGGACCGGGCCCACCCGTTCCCGCGGCTCTGGGTCTCCCTCCCGCTCCTCGCGCAGAAGCGTTACGACGACGCGCTCGCCCAGCTTCGCAAGGCGCGGGAGCTCGAGCCGTCCATGCCGGAGGCGATCGCGTTCTCGGGCTACGCGAGCGCTCTCGCCGGGCGGCCCGCGGACGCCGAGGCCGCCCGGCGAGACCTCGATGCCCTCGCAAAGACCCGCTACGTGGGCGGGTTCCCGTTCGCGATCCTGACGCTCGGGCAGAAGAAGCGTTTCGAGTCGCTCGAGTGGCTCGAGAAGTCCTGCGCCGACGGCGACGGCCGCCTCGCGTACCTCGGGGTCGAGCGGGGGTTCGACCCGCTCCGGGACGAGCCGCGCTTTGCCGCGGTCGTCAGGCACCTCGGAATCCCGAAGCGGCGCTGACTCAGCCGAAGTTCACGAGCGCCCTCGCGAGGCGCGGGCCCGGCCTTGGAACGGCCGCGCGGATCTCGGGCAGAAGCATCCGCGCCCGCACGCGTGCCGACGGCTCGCGGAGGGCGTATTCGAGAAGGTCCGCCGACGACGCCTCGTCGGCGGGGTTCGAGCGCACGGCGCGCGCGCGCTCGGCCCCGGCCGCCAGCGTGCGGCCCGAGGCTTCGTAGCGCTCCGCGAGGAAGCGGCGCGCGTCGGCATTCGCGGGATCGGCCACGAGCGCCCAGCGCGCCTCGTCCCACGCCTCGGACTCGCGGCCCAGCTTCACGAGGACGCGGGCGTGCGCGAGGCGGACGGACGCGGCACCGTCTCCATTGTCGACGGCATCGTCCCAGGCGTCCTCGGCTTCGACGAGCTTCCCGCGCGCCTCGAGAAATGCCGCGCGGTGGTATGCGATCGGGTAGGACTCCGGGAGGAGGCGCGCCCCCTCGTCGAACTCCCGGCCCGCATCCTCGAGGCGGCCGGCCGCCTCGTAGACCTTTGCGAGGCCCCAGTGGCCGTTCTCGTACGTGGAGAAGATCTGGATCGAACGCCGGTAGCAGCCGATCGCCTCGTCCCACTTCTTCTCGTCCCAGCGCTGCTTGCCGAGGAGCGCCCAGGCGTCGTAGTAGCGCGGGAAGATCTCGATCGCGCGCGTGAGGTGGCGGATCGTCGTCTCGCGGTCGCCCTTCAGCTGCGCGTCCCACGCGACGTTGTAATGGGCCTTCGCCGAGTTCGGGTACTTCGCGACCATGTCGAGGTAGAGCGTCCGGTCGTCCGCCCACGCGAGGTTCCGGACCGCCGCCGCGACGCCGTACGCGAGGACCGCCGCGACGAGGAGCGCCTCGCGCCACGGGAAGCGCGAGGGCCGAGGCACCTCGAGCGCGATGCCGCCGAGAAGGCCCATGGCGAGCGCCGCAAGGCCGGCGGACGGGAGGTACGCGAGACGTTCGGCCCAGATCGTCCCGATCACGAACGGGACGTTCGAGACCGGGAACAGCGAGCCGGCGAAGAGCGCGATCCCGAGCGCGGCGAGCGGCCGGCGACGCCAGAACGCGATCGCGAGGACGACGAGCACGAGGACGAACGCGGGGCCCGCCCAGGCGCGCCACTCGCGGAAACCCGCGGCGAGCGTCAACGCGTACGCCGAGTGATCCGCCGACAGGCGCAGCGGGACGAACGTCTTCAGGGCGTAGAGACCCGCCAGGGAAAGAGCGTTCGCGGCCCGGAGCGCGGGCTTCATCGCGACGAGCGGGTTCTCGAGGTCGAAGATCCCGGCCTCGCGGGAGACGAGAAAGCCGTGGATCACGATCACGCGCACCGCGAAGAGAACGACGATGGGCCCGAGGAACCCGAAGAGCGCCCAGCGCGCAAAACGCGGGAGCGCCGCCCACGCCTCCCGCGGCGAGCGCCCCCGGCCGCCGCGGAAGAGCTCGCCGAGGAGGACGACGCCCGGCGCGACGATCGCGTTCTCCTTGACGAAGACCGAAAGCAGGAAGACGCCGAGCGCTCCGGCGTACGTCCCGGCCCGGAGCCGCCCCCCTCCCGTCGCGCGCAGCCACAGGCGCGCGACGGCGAAGACGGCCAGCGCCGCGAGGAGCTCGGCCCGGCCCACGAGGGACGTCACGGCCTCGACGTGGATCGTGAAGACGGCGAACAGCGCCCCGGCGGCGAGCGCGGCCCGCGCCGCGAAACCCAGCTCGACGAGCCACGCCGCGAAGAAGACCGTCACCGCCGCGTGGAGCGCGATGTTCACGGCGCGAAAGAGCCACGCGCGGTTGCCGTGGATCCAGCGCTGGACGCCGTACGTCAACAGGAGAATCGGCCGGTAGTTCTGCGCCGACGCGAGGGAGCCCCCGAAGTACTGCGTCGTGAAGACCTCGTCGACCTTCGACGGCGAGGCAATTCGTTCGTTGCCCGAAATGATGAGCTTGTCGTCGTACGTGAAGTCGGCGGGCAGGCCGTTCACGAACGGGAGGATCGCGAGGAGCGCCAGCCCGAGGGCGGCGGACCGGCCGAGGCGGGGCGCGGGGGCGTCGCTCACCGCGCTCACGAGGGGCGGCGCGCCGGATCGAGGCGGTCCACGAGGGCGTCGCCGAGGACGTTCGTCCCGAGGACCACGACGAGAATCGCGGCCGCGGGGGCGAGGACGACGTGCGGGGCGTCCAGGACGTGCGTACGCCCTCCCGCGAGCATCGCGCCCCAGGACGGCGCGGGCGGCGGGACGCCGAGGCCGAGGAACGAGAGCGCGGACTCCGCGAGGACGGCCGCCGCGAGGTGGAGCGTCGCCTGAACGAGGAGAGGCGACGCGACGTTCGGGAGGACGTGGACCGCGAGGAGGCGCGCGCGCGACGCGCCTGCGGCCCGCGCGGCCGCGACGAAGTCCCGCGTGGACAGGCGCCGAGCCTCCGTGCGCGCGAGGCGGGCGTACGGGACCCACCCGACGGCCGCGAGCGCGACGACCGTGTTCTTCGCGGATGGCCCGAGCACCGCCGCGAGCGCGACGGCAAGGAGGAGGCCGGGGAACGCGAGGACGAGGTCCACCAGGCGCCCGAGCGCCGCGTCCCACGCGCCGCCTTGCTCGCCCGCGAGGAGCCCGAGCGTGGAGCCGAACGCGGCCGAGGCGAGGACGGCGGCGCCCGCGACGCCGAGCGACACCGTCGCGCCGCGCAGGAGGCGCGAGAAAAGGTCCCGCCCGAGCTCGTCGGTCCCGAGCGGCGGGGCGGACGACGGCGGGACGAGCCGCCGCGTCAGGTCGATCCGTGTGGCCGGCGCGGACGGCAGGAGCGGCGCCAGCAGAGCCGCCAGGATCGCGAGCCCGAGGACGGCGGCCGCGACCTTCGCGGACGGCCTCACGCGCCCTCCCCCGCCGCGCGGGCACGGGCGCGCGGATCGAGGGCCGCGGCGAGAGCGTCCACGCTTGCGTTCACGAGGATGAACGTCACGGCGATGAACAGGACGCAGCCCTGCACGAGCGGGTAGTCGCGCCGCTGGATGGATTGGACGAGGAGACGTCCGACTCCGGGCCACGAGAAGATCGTCTCCGTCACGACGGCGCCAGTCAGGAGCGAGCCGAACTGCAGGCCCGCGACGACGAGAACCGGCGGGAGCGCGTTGCGCCCCGCGTGGCGGAGGATCGCGCGCAGCGGGCGCTCGCCGCGCGCGATGGCGGCCGCGACGTACGGCCGGTCCATCTCTTCGGCGAGGCACGCCCGCACCATCCGCGACAAGAGCGCCGCCAGCGCGAACGCAAGCGTGGCCGCGGGAAGGAGGAGGGCGCCGCGCCCGTCGCGCCCCGACACCGGGAGGAGGCCGAGGCCGATCGAGAAGACGAGGACGAGGAGCGGCCCCGAGACGTAGTTCGGGGTCGAAACGCCGAGGAGCGACACCGCGCGCAGGAAACCGTCCAGGGGCTTGCCGCGCGCGAGGGCCGACGCGACGCCCGTCGGAACCGCGACGAGAATCGCCCCGAGGAACGCGGCGAGGGCGAGCTCGGCCGTCGCCGGCACGGCCGCGAGAATCTCCCGCGTGACTTTCCTCTTGGTCAGAATCGAGGACCCGAGGTCCCCGCGCACGGCGCCGGAGAGCCAGGCGACGTACTGGCCGAGGAGCGGCCGGTCGAGGCCGAGGTCCTTCCGGAGGCCCGCGACGTCCGCGGGCGCCGCGCCCTCGCCGAGCATCGCGGCGGCCGGGTCGCCCGGGATCAGGTGGATCAGGAAGAAGACGACCGTCGCCGCGCCGAGGAGGAGCAGCGGGACCTCGAGCAGTCGGCGGAGCGGCGGCACGCGCGGAGTCTAGCGTCCGCGCGCGTCAGCGGATCCCGAGCTTCTTCATCTCGTAGAGCAGCGACTGCCGGGAGATGCCGAGGAGGTTCGCGGCCTCGGCGCGCCGGCCCGCGGTCGTCTCGAGCGTCGACGTGATCGCCTCGCGGCGCGCGTCGTCCAACCGCTCCTTCCAGCGCCGGGCCGCCGGGCGCGACGCGGCCCCCTCGCGGATCGCCCGCGGGAGGTGCTCGAGGCCGACGACGCGCGCCGGGGCCGCGAGCGCGAGCGCCGACTCGAGGGCGGCGAGCAGCTCGCGCGCGTTGCCGGGCCAGCGCCAGCGGTCCAGCGCCGCCGCCGCGTCCGGCGCAAGCGCCGCCCGGCCGTCGAGCGCGCGGGCGATGAGGCGCGCGCGGTCCCGTGGGCGTTCGCGCAGCGGTTTCAGGACGACCTCGTGTCCGGCGATCCGGTAGAAGAGGTCTCCGCGAAACTCGCCGCGGTCGACCAGCGCCGGCAGCTCGCGGTGTGTCGCCGCGACGACCCGGAGGTCCACGCGCCTGACGGCCGTCTCGCCCAGCCGCCGCACCTCGCTCTCCTGCAGGACGCGCAGCAGCTTGCCCTGCAGCGGCAGCGGCAGGTCGCCGATCTCGTCGAGGAAGAGCGTCCCCCCCGACGCCTCCTCCACGAGGCCCCGCCGTTCGCGGTCGGCGCCCGAGAAGGCGCCCCGCGCGTGCCCGAAGAGCTCCGACTCGGCGAGGGTCGCCGGGAGAGCGGCGAGGTTCACGGCGACGAACGGTCCGCGGCGCCGGGACAGCCGGTGCGCTTCCTTCGCGACGATCTCCTTGCCCGTCCCGCTCTCGCCGCGGACGAGGAGTGCGAGCGCCGACGGTGCGATCCGCGCGACCTCGTCGAAGACGGCGCGGGTGGACGCGTCCTCCGCGACGAAGTCGGGCCTCGGCGCGCTCGCGCGTGGAACGGTCCGCACGTCCGGCCCGCGCGCCTCGAGGAACGACGCAAAGCGCTCCTCCGCGCGGGCGAGGCCCGCCTGCGCCGCGGCGCGCCGTCCCAGCCGCGCGAGCGCGGCGCCGCCCGGCCCGGCGAACGCCGCCGGGAAGCGGCCCGCCCACTCGAGGAGCCGCCGGACGGCGGCGCCGGCATCGCGGGAGGCGGCGAGGGACTCCAGGACGGCGAGACTCCTGTCGGGCGGGGGAGAGCCGGCGGCGAGCGCGTCCTCCGCCGCGTGGAGATCCCGTTCGCGGGCGTCGATCTCGCGCGGCTCGTGCGGGCGCCCGAGGTCGCGGCACGCGGACGCGAGGAGGCGCCGGCGGCGCCCTTCCGTGCGGGAGCTGTTGTCCGGGATCGTGGCCGCATCCGCGAGGAGCTGCGCGGCACCCTCCGCGTCGGCCGTGCCCAGGCGGCGCTCCGCCTCGAAGACGAGGATCTCGCGCCACACGGGGTGGGGGCCGTCCGCCCCCTCCGCGAGCGCCTGCGCTTCGAGAAACGCCGCCGCGGCCGCGGCGTCGTCTCCCTCGAGGAGGGCGAGCTCCTGGGCGGCGGGAATCGCGAAGAGGATCTGGTGCGTGCGTCCGGCCGCGCGCTCGTGGGCGAGGACCCGCTCGAGCACGGGCCGCGCCGCGGCCGCATCCCCCGACCTCAGGAAGAGATCGACCCGGTTTCCGAGGGCCGAGAGGTAGCGGGTCTCGTCCCCCCCCGCGGCGTAGAGCTCCAGCGCGTCGTCCAGTTCGCGGGCCGCCACGTCCAGCCTTCCGCCGTCCAGCGCGGCGTACGCGACGTCGTAGGCGGCGTCCGCCCGCGCGCGGGCGTTCCCGGCCAGCTCGCCCGCCCGCCGGAACAGCGCGATCGCCTCGCCCGTGCGGCCGAGGTCGTTCGCGAGATAGCCCGCCGTCCGTGCCGCACGCGCCGCGAGTTCGCGATCCGCGATTCCGCCGAGGAGCCGCTCGGCCGCCGCGAGTCCGGCCGCCGCATCCTCGTAGCGGTGTGCGCGCTCGTCGAGCTCGGCCCGGAGGAGCAGCGCCTCGACGCGTGGCCCGACCTCCGCCGCCGGGTCGAGCAGGCGGTCGAGAAGCCGCCGGGCCTCCGCGTGGCGGCGCAGCTCGACGAGGAGCGCCGCCCTCGCGAGATCCTCGTCGTCGCCGCCGCCCGGGCAGAGCCCGAGCGCGCGTTCGGGCCTGCCAAGCCGCGCGAGGGCGCGTGCGGCCGCGATCCGCTCCGCTGCCGGAGCCTCCGCCGCACCGAGATCGGGCGCGGCTCGCGGCGCACGCGCGAAGAGCGCCGCGGCGAGCGAGCCGCCCTCGGCGTCGAGAAGGCTCCGCGCGGCCCCGAGGTCCCGCGGCTCGCCGCGAGCGAGCGCGGCCGGCACGAATCGCGCGGGCGGCAGAGCGAGAGTCTCGAGGCGCGCCACCGCGTCGCGGCGCGCGGACTGCGGCACGCGGGCCGCGAGGCGCGCGCGATCGTCCTCGTCGCGGAAGCGGAACGCGCCATCGCCGACGCGGATGAGGCGCCCGCTCCGCGCCGCGTCCGCGAGCGCCTCGGCAGCCCGGTCGGGAACCGCGCCGGCCGCGGCCGCCGCCTCCGACGCATCGAATCCGTCCGCGAGGAGGGCGGCCGCCTCCACGATCGGATCCGGACGCCGCCCCGGCCGGCGCCGTTCGGACCTCACGGCGCCCGCGCGCGGATCGAACCGCGCGACGAGGGCTCGCGCCGCCTCGAGGAATCGAGCCGGGTCCGCCGCCGCACCCGCCTCGCGCCACGCGTCGAGCGCCGCCGAGAGCGACACGAACGGCAGGTAGGCGAGAGAAGCCGCGTCACCCTCGGCGATGCGGAACGCAAGCAGCCCGCGCTCCTCCCACGGGCGCAGCGCGCCCGCACAGGCCTCGAAAACGCGGAAGCCCATGGCCGGCAGCGCCTCGTGGAGGGCGCGCCGCGAGCGGGTGTCCCAGCGTTCCGCGTCGAGCGCGACGACGACGACCGGCGGCCCGTCGTCGCGCCGCGGCGCCTTCGCCCCGTCCGCAAGCGCCCGGATCTCCCCCGCGCGAGGATCGCCGTCGAGCGCCCGCGCAAGGTGGCGGAGAGCGGCGCCGTCCTCGAGCGGAGAGCCCGGAGAGCACTCGACGAAGGACGGTGTCTCGTCGCTTCGGGCCGCGCCGCGCGCAATCCACGCGGCGGCCGCGCCGACGGCGGCAGCCGGGCCGTCCCCGCCTGGAAGCTCCACGAACGGACACGGGAACGCGAAGCCCGCGAGGTCTCGCGAAGGTACGACCCCGCCCCGGCGGGCGAACTCGGCCGCGAGCGCTTCGGGCCGCCCGTCTCCGTCGAGCGCCCGGAGAGCCGTCACGGCGTCCGCGGCCGCGTCCTCGGGAACCCCGCGCTCGAGGCTCTCGACGAGCGCCGCCCGCAGCGAGGCGGCGTCCGCGCCCGCGGCCGGACGGCCCGCGAGGCGAACGGCCGCCGCCGCAAGGGCGAGCGCCGGAGGCGCGGCGCGCCAGGCGGGGACGGGCGGCGCACCAGGCGCGGGGCGCTCCGGCTCGCCCGGCCACGCGCCCAGAGCGGCGAGGTCCTCCGTTGCAATGCCGAGGCCGTGAAACCTCAGGAAGCCGAGGAGCGCCGCAAGCCGCGCGAGATAGGCGCGGCGCTCGGCCGCGGCGAGGCGGCCCAGCCGCGCCGGCTCGGGAGCGGCGAGCGTGAGGCGGAGCCCTCCGTCCCCGGGACGCGCCCGCACGATCTCCGGCAGGAGCGGGTGCGAAAGGCGCACGAGCGTCGCGCCGCCCGCCGCGAGGTCGCGGCGGGGAACGATCCAACGTCTCCCTCGCGTCGAAGGCACGTCGCGTCCTCCCCGTGGACGGGCGGATCAGGGCTGTCGCGCCCCGGACGATTTCGAATTCCGGGCCCCGCGTCAAGTGGCCCGCCTATCATCGGGAAACCCGCATGCCTGCGCCCGCCACCCCGCGCCGCGTCCTCCTCCTCGGGGCCGTCTGGCTGGCCTTCGTATGGGCGGTCGCCCTCGTCGCGGTGCGCTCGACGCCATGGTTGACCGGGCCCGCGGGCTCGGCGGCGGCGCTCGCCAGACGCGGGACGCCTCTGGCCCGCTGGGACTCGGGCTGGTACGTCGCGATCGCCGAATCCGGGTACGAGGCTCCGCCGACGCGCGTCGGCCAGCAGACGAACCACGCGTTCTTCCCTCTCTACCCCGCCCTCATGCGAGGCGTCTCGCGCGCGACCGGGCTGGACGCCCCGCGCGCGGGAGCCCTCGTCGCGGCCGTCGCGCTCCTCGGGGCGCTCGTCCTCTTCGCGGCTTGGACACGGAGGCGGTTCGGAGAGGAGCGCGTCTGGCCCGCGCTCGTGGCGTTCCTCGCGCTCCCGACGTCCTTCTTCTTCGCATCCGTCTACTCGGAGTCCCTCCTCGTATTCCTCGCCCTCGCCGCCGTCCTCGCCGTCGAGACCGATCACGACGCCGCGGCTGCGGCTGCGGGGCTGCTCACGGGCCTGACGCGGATCTCCGGCCTCGTCCTCGCACCGGCGCTCTTCCTCGTCTCATGGCGAAGGAGCCGCGAACGCGGGCGGCCCGTCCCTCAGGCGCTCCTTCGGGCGGGGCTCGTCGGCGCGTCGCCGCTCGCCGGCTTCGGGCTCTTCTGCCTCTACTTCCAGGAGCGCTTCGGCGACGCGCTGCTCTTCGTGAAGGCACAGCACAACTGGTCGAGCGAGGCGAAGACCGTCTTCGACGGGCCGCGCCTCATCCTTCAGGAGATCGGACGCGACCTCGCGACGGGCCACATCCTCGTCAAGAGCCCGGTTCGCACGATGGAGGGCGTCTTTTTGCTCCTCTTCCTCTTTCTCGCGTGGCGGCTCGCGGCGCGGCGGCTCTGGCCCGAGGCGCTCTACGTCTTCCTGACCGTCGCGATCGTCTTCACGTCCGGGACGCTCGAGAGCGGCGGGCGTTACGTGCTGCCCGCGTTCCCCGCGTTCGCGGTCCTCGGCGGCCTCGCCGCGCGCCCCGCGCTCTTCCGTGTGTTCGTGGCGCTGTCTCTCGTCGCCCAGGCGGGCTACATCTGGCTCTTCGTCCACTGGCTGTGGGTCGGCTGAGCGTCAGGCGCCGACGAGCGGATTCCAGGCGTCCCAGAAGAGAGGCCAGGATTTGCCCACGCACCCGGGGGCGTCGAGCGTCGAGCCCGCGGGCAGCGCGAGAGCGAGAACGGCCGCCGACATCGCGACGCGGTGATCCCCGTGCGCGGCGAACGCGGCCGCGCGCGGCACGCCGCTGCGGCCGGCGATCGAGAGGACCGGCGCCCCGTCGGCATCTCGGCCGACACGCGCTGAGGTTCCCGCGTGCGAGAGAAGCTCGACGGTCGCCGCGAGGCGGTCGGACTCCTTCTCGCGCAGGCGCGCGACGCCGGTCAGCGTCGACGTCCCGTCCGCGAAGGCGAGGGTCGCGGCGAGCGGAAGCGCCGCGTCGGGCGCGAGATCGACGTCCACGTCCATCGGCTTCAGGTCGCGCGCGCCCCCCGGGGGCCCGGTTGCGACCAGCGACTCCTCGCCGTCCGCGCCCGTCTCCCACGCGAGGACGCCCCCGGCCCTCACGGCCCAGGCGCGGAACTCGGCGTCGGGCTGCTCGGAGTCGCGGGCGAGGCCGCGCACCGTCACGCGTCCGCCCGACACGAGCGCGCCCGCGATCGGGAAGCACGCCGCCGAGTCGTCGCCGGCGACGCGGTAGCGCGACGCGCGGTACCCGTCGCCCGGCCCGGCGCCGAAGCCTTCGAGGACGCGGCGCGTCAGCCCGAGGTACGCACCCGACACGACCGGGCCCGTCACGTCGAGCGTGACACCGCCCGGGACGAGGGGCGAGACGAGCTGCAGCGCCGAGAGGAACTGCGACGACACGTCGCCACGGATCGCCACGCGCCCGCCGCGCAGCGTGCCGCCGCGGATCGCAACCGGCAGAAACCCCTCTCGCGCGAGGCATCGAATCTCGCCGCCCAGGGTTCGGATTGCTTCGAATAGTGGGGACATCGGCCGCTCCCGCATGCGAGGGCTGCCGTCGAGAACGAAACGGCCCGGCACCGCGGCGAGAAGCGCGGAGAGAAAGCGGGCCGGCGTCCCCGCATCTCCGATATCGATGTGGACCTCACCGGCCGAGTGACCGCTGCGACCGATCGGCCCGATAACCCGCCAACCAACACCTTCTAAGAAAATCTCCGCTCCCAGGAGCCGGAGGGCTGCCGCAAGCGCCCGGGTGTCCGAACTCTCGAGTGGATTCAGCAGAACGCTCTCCCCCTCCGCGCAGGCCGCCGCCAGGAGAGCGCGGTTCGTGACGCTCTTGCTGCCGGGGACGCGGAGCGCGCCCGAGAGACGGCCGCGGAGAAGAGGGGCGGCGCTCAACGCGGCGCGGAGGCGGGGTCCGCCTCCAGAGCCCCGAAGCCGCGGCGCCGCGCGCGCTCGGCGGTCGGTTCCTCGACGATCGACAGACGCCCGTCCGGCGCGATCTCGGCGTGCTTGCGCTCTTCGAGCCACGCGGGCAGGACGTGCGTGACGCCGTCGGCCGCGGCAAACGTGCGCCCGACGTGGAAGTGCCCGACGAGGAGCGCGCCGTAGCCCTGCGCGCGCGCCTGCCGGCCCTCGGCGCGCAGCGCCTCCTCCGGGAGCTTTTTCTTGTGCCGGAAGTTCGAGCGGTAGAGCCGCGCCTCGGTCCTCGCCACGATCCCGCGCGCGAGCCCGCCCGGGATCACCTCGAGCGCGGCGCGCGCAACGGGGTTCTTCGAAATCGTGCGCCAGAAACGGTACGGGAGATCGGCCGTGTTCACGCGATCGCCGTGCACGAACGCATACGTCGCGTTCCCGACGGCGAGCCCGTCCGTCAGCCCGTACGCCGCGAACGGGGAGGCGTACGGCGTCCCGGCGACGAAAAAGTCGCGGTTTCCCTCGACGTAGCGCAGCTGAAGTCCCCGCGCGGCGACCGCGGCGAAGCCGTCGAGAGTGCTCCTCAGGAGAGGCGTCTCGAGCTTCGGGTGGCCGATGAAGTAGTGAAAAATGTCGCCGAGCAGCACCGCCGCCGAGAAACCGCGCTGCCGGACGGACTCGAGGGAGGCCAGCAGGTCGTCGGCATCTCCTTCCACCTGACCGAGATGCGAGTCGGCGAACACGGCGGCGCCGCCTGGGGCCGGCGTCGGTTCCGGGAAGCGCGTCACGGTGAGATCTTAACGGCTGCAGCCACTACAGGCACACGAGTTGCTCTTAGCGGTCTGCGGTGCTCGTTCTTCCATGAACTCCCCCTCGCTTCTCAGCCTCGCGGTGGCCGCCGCGTTGACCCTCGCGTCGACCGCCGCGCGGGCCGCGGACGTGTCGCCCGACGTCAGGCGCGCACTCGCGGGCGGGGCTCGCATCCCGGTTCTCGTCACGCTTCGCCCGGCCCCCGGTCGGCGGCCCGCGGCGCAACAGGAGTTCGTGTCGGACGGTCTCGAGATCCGCCGCCGGCTCGGGAGCGCTCCCGTCGTGGCCGGCGAGGCGACCGCGGCGGGCGTCGCCGCGCTCGCGGCGCGGCCCGACGTGCTTTTCGTCGGCCTCGACCGCGTCGTGCGCCCCGCGGGACAGGTGAGCACCGCGCAGATCGGCGCCGACCGCCTGCTCGCGATCGGCGTCACCGGCCTCGGCCGGAGCGTCGCGGTCGTCGACAGCGGGATCGACCTCACGCATCCGGATCTGCGCGGACCCGGTGGCGCCGCATGGCCCGGCGCGAACCTCGTGGACGGCGACGGCGACCTCTCGGACTGCAGCGGACACGGCACCGAGGTCGCGGGCGTCCTCGCGGGTCCGCAGGGCCTTGCGCCCGAAGCGGGCCTCGTCGTCCTCAAGGTCTTCAGCGCGCGCGACGGCTGCAAGTCCGCGCGCGCCTCGGACGTCCTCGCGGCCGTCGAGTGGGCCGTTGCACACGCGCCCGGCACGGACCTCGACGCGATCAACCTCAGCCTCGCCGACGATGCGCCGCACGCGGGCTTCTGCGACGCCGAGGATCCCGCCGGCGCCGCCGTCTTCGCCGCCGCGCGGGCGGCGGGCCTCTCGGTCGCCGCCGCCGCCGGCAACGAGGGCCGCACGACCGGGCTCCCGTGGCCCGCCTGTCTCTCGGGTGTCGCGTCCGTCGGAATGGTCTATTCGCAATCGAGCGGCCCCGTCCAGTGGGGCGGTGCGGCTGGCTGCACGGACGCGACGACGGGTCCCGACGTCATCCCGTGCGCGAGCAACACCGGCAGCGCCCTGTCCGTCCTCGCGCCCGGCGTCGGGTGGACGACGACTGCCCAGGGCGGGGGCCAGACGTCCGCGTTCTCCGGCACGTCGGCCGCGGCCCCCGCGGCGGCGGGCGCCCTCCTCCTCGCCCGACAGGCCCGTCCGCTCGCCGACCCGGCGGCCGCCATCGAGCTCCTCCGCGCCACCGGCGTGCCCGTCCGCGATTCGCGCACCGGCCGGACGGCGCCGCGCCTCGACCTCGGGGCCGCGCTCGCCGCTTCGACGCCGGTCGCCGGAGGTTGCGAGGGGACGCCGATCCCGGACGGCGCGCCCGAAGGTCTGACGTGCGCGGCCGTCGTCTCGTCCTTCGTCGGAAACGTGTCCACGCTCTTTCTCGCGCTCGAGATCGACCACCCGGACCCGACCCAGCTGGTCGTCACGCTCGTCGGGCCGGACGGAACGCAGGCCGTGATCCTCGCCCACGGGCGCCGCCCGGGAGAGGCCGTGCGCGAGATCTACGGCCTGACGGCCGCTTCGTTCGAACCGCTGTCCTCCTTCGCCGGCCGGACGCTCGAGGGAACGTGGCGGCTCACCGTCGCGGACACCGTGTCGGGCGGCGCGGGCAGGCTCGTGAGATGGGCGCTCTTCGTCGAACCGTCGATCCCCGAGCCCGAGCCCGATTTCCCCGGCGCGACGTCGTTCGTCGCGACGTCCGCCCACCGGATCGGAAAGCTCGGGGCCTTCTACACGACCGACGTCCGGCTCTTCAACACGGATCCCTTCCGGACGCTGGACGTCCGCCTGCGGTTCTCCCCTGCCGGCGGCGGCGCCCCGCGCACGCTCACCGTGACGCTTCCGCCGCTCGCGACGCGCGCCCTCGAGGACGCCGTGCACGACACGTTCCGGATGGAGGGCTACGGGCCGCTCTTCCTGAGCGCTCCTCCAGGCGTCGTCGCCGCATCCCGCACGTCCACGACCGCGCCGCGCGGCGGCTCGTTCGGACTCTCGATCCCCGCCGAAGCCACGGCCACGGCGGCCGGGGCGGGCGCGACTCTCGTTCTCGTTCCCTGCTTCAAGGGCGCCGGTTTCCGCATAAACGTCGGGGTGACGGAGGTCTCCGGCCAGCCGGCCGCGGTCGAATTCGCCGTGCGCGACTCCTCCGGCACGCTGCGCGCCCTGATCCCGCGCGCGGTGCCGGCGGCGGGACTCGTGCAGGTCAACGACGTCTACGCGCTGACGCACCTCGCGCCGGACGCCGCCGACCGGATCGAGGTGCGCGTCACCGCCGGCCCGGGCCGCGTCGCCGCATGGGCGACGCCCGTCGACGACTCCACGAACGACGGTTCTTTCGTCTCCGCGCACCCCGCGTCCTCGAGTCTCCTCATTCCGGCGGTGGCCCGCGCCTCCGGGCAGTTCGGAGCGCGCTTCGTGACCGACCTCAAGGTCTCGAACGCCGGGCCCGATCCCGTGACCGTCCGGATCGCGTTCTCCCCTCTGTCCGGGCCCGGGCCCGCACCCGCATTCGTCGCGCTCCGCACGAGCCAGACACGCGTTTTCGACGACGTCCTCGCCACTCTCTTCGGCGCCGTGGCGGACACGGCGGGCGCGCTGCGCGTCTCCGCGCTCGAGGGCGGCTCCCTGTACGCGTCCTCGCGCACGTCGACGACGACGGACGCGGGCCGCTCCTACGGCCTCGCAATCGACGCGGCGGCCGGGGGCGCGCTCGCGGGGCCCGGCCGTCAGCTCGCGCTCACGTTCCTGTCGTCCTCCGCGGTCCGCCGGACGAACGTCGGGTTCGTCGAGACGGCCGGCCTGGCGACCCGCGTGACCGCGACGCTCCTCGCCCCGGACGGAACCCGGGTCGCGACGCGGGACCTTGCGCTCGACGCGCTCGGCGCCGTGCAGTGGAACGACGTCTTCGCCGAGATGGGGGCCGCGCCGCTCGCCGACGCGTCGCTCGTCGTGGACGTCGACTCGGGCGGAAGCGTTGCCGCGTACGCGATCCTCGTCGACAACCGGACGAACGACGCGAGCTACTTCCCGGCTTCGCTCGTGCCCACGCCCTGACCGGGTTTCTCCGCGAGGATCAGCGCCGTCACGCCGAACGGCAGGCGCGCCTTCGCAAGGATGCGGGCCTCCATCGAGAGAAGAAAAGAGAAGATTTCTTCGAATGGTTTAGGAGCGAGGCCGAAATCGCTGCGGACTTCCTCGCGAGGACGGCCGCGCGCCTTCGCTCCAGTCACCTTTCTAAGAAATCCGATGGGACCTGCCAGAAAGAAATTGGCGTAGCTCGTGCGGACCACCGCGAGCCCAGCGCCTTTCAGCAGCCTCTCGAGGCCTCCCGTCGTGTAGCGCCGGAGGGCGCCGACCGCGACGTCGTGCGCGCCTGCGAGGGCGTCGAACGCCGGCGCCGACAGCGCGAGCGTCCCGCCCGGCGCGAGGACGCGCGCGATCTCCCGAGCGGCGCGGGCGTCGTCCGGCACCATGTAGAGGACGTCGCGGGAAAGCGCCGCCTGGAAGCTCGCGGTCCGGAACGGAAGGGCTTCGACCGACGCGCAGACGAGTGGAGCGGCCCCGCGGCGCAGCGCGAAGCCGAGGGCGCGCAGCGAGAGGTCGACCCCCACCGCAGGGCCGCCGGCCGCGAGATCCACGAGGTTGCGGCCTGTTCCGCAGCCGGCGTCGAGGGCGCGCGCGCCCGCGGCGCGCGTGAAGATTCCGGGCGCGAACGTCCGCGTGACCGCGCGCATTCCCCGGTACCACCAGTAGGCGTCCTCGCGGCGGAACATGATCTCGTATTCGCGGTCGTTCATCGGACTCGCTGCCTATAATCCGCCCGGTCGTGACCTCGCGCCAGCGTGTGATCGGAATGGGCCTCCTGTGGCTCGTCTGCGTGTGGGCCGTCGCGCTCGTTTCGCCCCGAGTCGTGCCGTGGATGACCGGGACCAACCCGTGGACGTGGGACGTGGTCCGCCGCGTCACGCCGCTCACCCGCTGGGACTCGGGCTGGTACGTGAACCTCGCCGAGGCCGGCTACTGGGAGCCCCCGACCCGGGTCGGTCAGGAGACGAACCACGCGTTCTTCCCCCTCTACCCCGGCCTCATGCGCGTCCTCGTCCGGACGACCGGGATCGAGACGTCCCTCGCCGGGAATCTCGTCTCCGCCGCCGCGTTTCTCGCGGCGCTCCTCCTTTTCGCGGAATGGACGAAGCGGCACTTCGGGGAGGAGCGCGTCCTGCCCGCGGGGTGCGTCCTCGTCGCGTTCCCGACGTCGTTCTTCTTCGCCTCCGTGTACACCGAGGCGCTTGCCCTCGCGCTCGCCCTCGCGGCCGTGCTCTCGTTCGAGCGCGACCGTCCGCTCGCCGGAGCCGCCGCGGGAGTCCTCGCGGGCCTGACGCGGATCACGGGCGTCGTCCTCGCGCCGTACCTCGCGCTCGTCGCATGGCGCGCGAGCCGCGAGGCCGGTCTTTCCACAGGCCGGGCCGCGGCCCGCGCCGCCCTCGCAGGCGCCTCGCCGCTGGCCGGATTCGGGCTCTTCTGCCTCTATTTCTGGAGACGCTTCGGCGACCCGCTCCTCTTCGTGAAGGCCCAGCACAACTGGAGCGGCCAGTCCAAGTCGATCCTCGACGGGCCGGCCCTCATCTGGCAGGCCGTCGCCGAGGACGTCACGCGCGGCCGCCTGCTCGGGGGCTCGCCCGCGCGGACGTTCGAAGGGCTTTACCTCGCGCTGTTTCTCGGCCTCGCGGTCGTTCTCCTCGCGCAGAAGCGGCGGCCCGAGGCGCTGTACGTCGCCCTCACCGTCGCGATCGTCTTCTCGTCCGGAACGTTCGAGAGCGCCGGCCGCTACGTGCTGCCTGCGTTCCCCGCCTTCGCCGCTCTCGCCGGGCTTTCCACCCGCCGCGACCTCTTCCGGGCGCTCCTCGCGCTGGGCGCGTTCGCGGGGGCGCTCTACGTGTGGGCGTTCGTCCACTGGTACTGGGCCGGATGAGAGGGACCGCGCTCCTCGCCGCGGCAGCGCTGGTGCTCGCGGGAGGCTGCCGGCGGGCGCCGGCGCCGTACGGCGCGCACACCGCGTTCGTGCCGGTCGTGTTCCGGTCGAACAACCCGGGGCGCCCGCCCTGGGCGCCGAGGGTGACCTTGACGAATACGTCCGCGATGCCCGCCGCGATCCGGCTGACCCGTTGGCCGCCGGACGCGCCGGACGCCGAGGAGCGCACCTTCTCACTCGAGCCCGGTCAGACGGTCTCCGTGCCCGCACGCACGCCGCTCGGCGTCGTGTCCTCTCTCCTCTTCGAAGGAGACTCTTCCTTCATCGTCCGGGCGGAGATCGTCGACCGCCGCCGGATCGCACCGCCCCTCGTCGTACCGATCCTGAAGGCAGGAGACCTCGCGCGGCCGGGCGACCGCCTCACGCTCGGCCCGATCGTCGACACGCCCGCGGAGCGGAGCCACTTCTGCTTCACCTACCCCGGCGTCGAGCGCGACGCCGTGCCCTTCCGCGTTCACCTGCGGCTGACGGCGCCAGGCGGCGGCGTCCTCTTGTGGGAGGGAACGTTCGTCCTCACGGGCCTGCCCCTCGTGATCGACGACCCGTGGAAGCGCTTTCGTCTCGCCCCGGGAACGGCGTTCGACGTCGACGTCGCGTTCCTCGGCAGCGCGAGGAGCCGCCCCGTCGCACGCGGCATGTGGGTCTACGGCATCACGACCGAACGCGCCACCGGGGCCTCGCGGTTCCTCGAGACGCGAGTCGTTCGCGGCTCAGCGCGCTGACGCGCGCACGGCTTCGATCACCTTGTCCGCCTCCGCGTCCGTGAGGAGCGGATCGAGCGGAAGCGAGACGACCTCGCGTATCGCGCGCTCGGTGACCGCGAGCGGCCCGCGCGGCAGCCCCGCGAACGCGGGCTGCTCGTGCACGGCGCGCGGGTAGTGGACGTCCGTGCCGATCCCGAGCTCGGCGAGGCGCGCCCGGAAGGCCTCGCGGTCCGGCACGCGCACGACATAGAGGTGGTGGGCCGGGGTCTCGCCCTCCCGGGCCGGAGGCGGGACACGCACGGTCCCGGCGAGCGCCACGTCGTACCGGGCCGCGATCTCCGCGCGCCGGCGGTTCCCCGCGGCCAGCTTTCGCAGCCGGACCCGCAGGGCCGCCGCCTGGACCTCGTCGAGCCGGCTGTTGTACCCGGGCTCCGCGGCGTCGTTGCGCGTCACGTAGCCGTAGACCCTGAGGCGCGCGACGCGGTCCGCGACGGCCGCGTCGGCCTCACCCACGACCGTCACCGCGCCCCCGTCGCCGAGCGCCCCGAGGTTCTTCGTCGGGTAGAAGCTCCACGCCGCGGCGCGGCCGAACGTCCCGGCGGGCCTTTCGGCGAGCGCCGCTCCGTGCGCCTGCGCGCAATCCTCGACGAGGAGAAGGTCGTTCTGCCGCGCGAAGGCGCCGATCGCCTCGACGTCCGCGACGCGCCCGTAGAGGTGGACCGGGAGGATCGCCTTCGTCCTCGGCGTGACGGCGGCCGCGAGCGCGCCGGCGTCCATCGTGAGCCGGTCTTCCTCGACGTCGACGAAGACGGGCGTCGCCCCCGCGCGGAGGATCCCCGTCGCGGTGGGCGCGCACGTCATCGAAACGGTCAGGACCTCGTCCCCCGGCCCGACGCCGAGCGCGCGCAGGGCGAGAGTGATCGCGTCGGTCCCGTTCGCGACGCCGACTGCGCGCGCGGCGCCGCAGAAGGCGGCCCATTCGGACTCGAACGCGGCGACCTCGCTGCCGAGGACGTAGCGCCCGCGGCGGACGGCGGCGAGCACCGCGGCGGAGAGCTCGGGCTCGTCGCCTTCGGCGGCCCGCGCGAGGTCGAGATACGGCACGCCGCTCATGTCGGCCGCGACCCGGCGGCGGCGGGCGCGTGAGCCACGCCGCGCGGCGTGTCGCGCCTGACCTGGATCTCCCACCAGAGCCGCAGGATGTTCACGCCCGTCGCGAACAGACGGCGGAAGTTGAAGAACTGGGACTTCCCCGCGACGCGGTGATAGTGGTGGACCGGGAAGTCCACGAAACGGAAGCCCGCGAGCTCGAGCTTCTTCACGAGCTCGAGGCAGATCACCCCGCTCGAGTGCTTCAGCGAGATCGCGTCGAGCGCCGTCCGGCGGATGAGGCGGAAGTCGCAGTCCACGTCGCGCACGTGGAACCGGAACAGGATCCGCATGAGGACGAGATAGACCTTGCCAATCACGATCCGGTGAAACGGATCCGAGCGGGCGATCTTGTAGCCGTTCACGACGTCGACCCCTTCCTGCAGGACCGGCAGGAACTTCTTCAGCTCGAGGACGTCGTACTGGCCGTCGCCGTCCGTGTAGAAGACGAGGTCCTTCGCCGCGCCCGAGAAGCCCGAGCGCAGGGCCGCGCCGTAGCCGCGATTCACGCCGTGCGACACGACGCGCAGCTCGGGGTACTTCTCTTTCAAGGCCTCGAGGATCTCCGCGCTGTTGTCCTTCGAGCCGTCGTCCACGACGAGGATCTCGAAGTCCCGCCCCGCCTCGGTCGCGACGACGTGCGCCGCCGCGACGAGCGAACCGATGGTCGCCGCGTCGTTGAAGCACGGAAAGAACATCGTGAGGCTCTCGGAAGCGGCCGCCATGGGGACGGCCATTGTATCGGGGGCGCCGGGTAGACTCGGCGGCCATGAAGATCGCCCTCGGCTGCGACCACGCCGGCTTCGCGTACAAGGAAAAAATCAAGGCCATGCTCCTCGGCATGGGGCACGACGTGAAGGACTTCGGCACCTTCACCTCCGACATGGTCGACTACCCCCTCTTCATCCGCCCCGCGGCCGAAGCCGTCGCGAGCGGCGCGTGCGACCGCGGTATCGTCCTCGGCGGCTCGGGGAACGGCGAAGCCATCGTCGCGAACAAGGTGAAGGGGGTTCGCTGTGCGCTCTGCTGGAACGAGGCGACCGCGAAGGCCGCCCGCGAGCACAACGACGCGAACGTCCTCTCCCTGGGCGAGCGGATGATCCCCGAGGAGACGGCCCTCTCGGTCGTGCGCATCTTTCTCGAAACCCCGTTCGATCCCGCGGCAGGCGGCGGGCGCCACGCACGGCGGATCGCGATGATCGCGTGAGGCGAAACGGGCGCGGGCCTGTTATCGTCCGCCGCCCATGATCGCGCTCTCAGGCATCAACAAGCAGTACGGCCGCCAGGTCCTCTTCGTCGACGCCTCGTTCCAGCTGAACACCGGAGAGAAGATCGGCCTCGTCGGCCCGAACGGAGCCGGCAAGACGACGATCTTCCGGCTCATCACGGGCGAGGAGCACGCCGACGACGGCGACGTGTCCGTGCCGAAGAAGCTCTCGATCGGCTACTTCAAGCAGGAGATCGACGAGATGGCGGGGCGGCCCGTCCTCGACGAGGCGATCGCCGGCAGCGGACGCCTCGGCGACCTCCACCACGAGCTCCTCGACCTCGAGCACGCGCTGGGAGACCCTTCCCGCGCGGACGAGATGGAGAAGATCCTCGAGCGGTTCGGCGAGGTGCAGGGCGAGTACCAGCAGCGGGGCGGCTACGAGCTCGAGGCGCGCGCCCGCGAGGTCCTCCACGGCCTCGGCTTCGACGACGCGCGCATCGACGGCGACGTCGGCGCGCTCTCGGGCGGCTGGAAGATGCGTGTCGCGATGGCCAAGGTGCTCCTCGGCCGGCCCGACGTCCTCCTCATGGACGAGCCGACGAACCATCTCGACATCGAGTCGATCCTCTGGCTCGAGGAGTACCTGAAGAAATACCCGGGCTCGCTCCTCATGACGTGCCACGACCGGGACTTCATGAACCGCGTCGTGACGAAGGTCGTCGAGATCGACGCGGGCGAGACGATCACGTACTCCGGCAACTACGACTTCTACGAGCGCGAGCGTCTCCAGCGCGAAAGCCAGCGCGAGGCCGCGTTCGCGCGGCAGCAGGCGATGCTCGCGAAGGAGAACCGCTTCATCGAGCGTTTCCAGACGCACGCGTCGAAGGCCGCCCAGGTGCAGAGCCGCGTCAAGAAGCTCGAGAAGATCGAGACCATCGAGCTGCCGAAGAAGCGCGCCGTCGTGCGCTTCGACTTCAAGGCGCCGGCCCGTTCGGGCGACGACGTCGCGGTCCTCGAGAAGCTCTCGAAGGGCTACGGCGAGAGGCGCCTTTACGACGGCTTCGACTTCCTGATCCGCCGCGGCGAGCGCTGGTGTGTGATGGGCGTGAACGGCGCCGGGAAGTCCACGCTCCTCAAGATGGTCGCGGGCATGCTGCCGCCCGACGCCGGCTCCGTGCGCGTCGGCGCGAGCGTGAGGCTCGGCTACTTCTCGCAGCAGGCGCTCGACGTCCTCGACCCCGAGCTGACGGTGCTCGAGCAGGTCCAGAAGGACTTCCCCGCAGCCGGCATCGGCGTGCTCCGGGCCCTCGTCGGCGCCTTCCAGTTCTCGGGCGACGACGTGGACAAGAAAGTCCGCTTCCTCTCGGGCGGCGAGAAATCGCGCCTCGTGATGGCGCGCATGCTGTTCGATCCGCCCAACTTCCTCGTCCTCGACGAGCCCACGAACCACCTCGACCTCGCGACGAAGGAAATGCTCGTCGAGTCGCTCTCGAAGTTCGAGGGGACGATGCTCTTCGTCTCCCACGACCGCGCTTTCCTCCGCGGGCTCTCGAACCGGGTCCTCGTGCTCTCCGAGAACGACTCGTCCGACCCGCCCCACGCCTACGGCGGCTCGTACGCGGAGTGGGTGTCACGCACCGGGCACGAGGCGCCGGGCGTCCACGCATAATCGGCCGATGTCCCGCACGCGGTTCGCGGCCGCATTGGCGGTCCTCGCCTGCGTCGCCCTCGCGGGCGCAGAGCGGGCGCGCTTCTCTCTCTGGACGACGTCCGACGAGCCCCCGCACCTCGCCGCCGCCCGCGAATGGCGGTTCGGCTCCGGGATGGTTTCGAACTTCGAGCACCCCGTCCTTCTGAAGGTGATCGCGGGCAGCACGCTTCCGGCGACGAAACCCGGCCTCGAGATCGACGAGACGCGCGCGGGCCGGGCGGCGATTCCGTTCGTCCTCGCCCTCCTCGTCGTCGCGACCGGCCTCCTCGGCCGCGCCGTCGCCGGACCGGTAGCCGGCCTCGCGGCCGCCGCCGTCCTCGCGGTCGAGCCGACGTTCCGGGGCCACGGCACGCTCGTCCAGAGCGACGTCCTGCTGACTCTTTTTCTCGTCTCCGGGGCGTTCGCGCTCGAGAAGGCTGCGGCGGACGGCGTCGATCGCCGGTGGCTCGCGGCGAGCGGCGTCCTCTACGGCCTCGCGATGGCGGCGAAGTACTCGGCATTCCCGTTCCTCGCCGTCTTCGCCTTCATCGCGATCCTGCGGCTCGCACGGCGCGATCCTCCCTCTTCACCTTCCAAGAAGATCTTCTCTTCTCTCTCTCTCGTCCTCGTCTTCATCGTCGTTCCCGCCCTCCTTACGCTCGCGCTCGTACAGTTCCTCGCGTACGCCGGCACGACGGACGCGGCCTTCCGGCAGGGTCTGCGCGCCGCGTTCGAAGGCCTGCCGCAGGAGGGCGCCGTCGTCGCTCTCGCGAAGAGGTTTCCGAAGTGGATCGCGGGCTACGGCGCGGGCCTCCTCTTCGTGCAGGGCGTCGCGGGCCCCGGCGAGCGCTTCAACTATTTCTTTGGATCGGTGCGTGGGACTGGCTCGCTTCTCTACTTCCCCGTCGCGCTCGGAATCAAGCTCACGACCGCCGCCGTCCTCGGGTCTCTCGCCGCGCTCGGCGCGGGCGCCGCCGCGCTCGTGCGCGGGCCGCGCCTCCGAAGCCTGGCCTCACGCGCCTGGCTGCCCGCCGCCCTCGGCGGCACGTACCTCGCCGCCGCGTGCGTCTCGAACGTCAACATCGGCGTCCGCCACGCGCTCCCGTGCGTTCCGTTCCTCCTCGTTGCCGCAGCCGCCGCCGCGGCCATCCTCCTCGAGGAGCGGCCGCGCGTCCTCCGCGCGGCCCTCTCCGCCGTCGTCCTTCTCGCGGCGGCCGAGTCGGCCCTCCGCGCCGGGCGCGAGATCTCCTTCGGGAACTTCCTCGTGGGCGGGCCGGCCGGCGTGCCGCCGGTCCTCTCGGATTCCAACGTCGACTGGGGCCAGGAGCAGGGGCTCGTCTTCGACCGCGTGAGGCGCGGGGACCTCGGAAGGGTCGCGATGGCGTCTCTGCTCGTCGACGAGACCGGCGCGACACGCGCCGGCATCGCCGGCCTGGCGCTCAGGGGCGATGCCGACGCGGACACCGTGTTTTTCTCGCGCTTCCTCTGGGACCTCGGGGCGGCGATCGAGAAGAACGACGACACGTACTCGAAGTTCGTCTGGCTGCGCGGCTGGCTGCCGCCGCTGCGGCGCGGACTCGAGGCCCGGGCCTCGTCGATCGCCCCGTTCGGCGACGCTTACCTTCTCCTGCGTCTCAGACCGGTCACGGCCGCCCCGTCGTCAGCGCCCGGCTCCACTCCGTGAGCGTCCAGCCGCGCTGACGGGCGACGCCAAGGGCGCCCGCAAAGGCCTCGCGCTGCGCCTCGGGCAGGCACGCGAAGTCTCCGGGCGGCGCCGCCATCGCGCGGACGAAGAGGATCCATGCGTGGCATGAAGAAGAAGAAGAGAGAAGAGAAGTTTTCTTAGAAAGGTAAGAAAGGGCGGCCGGCGCGCCCGTCCCCAGGCGCAGCGACTCGGCGACAAGCGCGACCGTGCGAGGGTCATTCGCAGAAATCTTCACTTCTCTCTTCGTCAGCTCTTCTCCGAGCGACGCCGCCCTCGCGAAGTCCTTCATGTCGATCGCCCGGACGAGCTGGTCGCGCAGGGCGTCGCGGTATGGGTCGACCGATTCGCTCCCCTCCCCCTCTTCAATTTCAAAGAACTCTCTTCCCCATCCGACTCTCAAGGGCGAGACCGCGAGGCGCAGGGCGGGAGCGGGCGACGGCGCGGGCGCGGGCCGGAACGGCGGATCGAGCTGCGGGAGGCTGCCGTCCCAGCCGCCCTTCAGACGCGCGGCGAGGACGAGCGCGTGAATGCGGATCGGGCTCCACGCGGGCGTCAGGGAGAGATGGTGTGGCGCCGTCGCCCGCAGCGTGCCGTCCGGCGCGCGGTCGATCTCGTAAGGCGTCCCCGCCGCCCGCGACTCCGCGATCGGCTGGGGCGCGACCCGGGACGAAAGCGCATACACGGCCGGAAACGGCACGAGCGCGCCGAGAGCGTTCACGGCAACGCCCGCAGCGAGCGCGAGCGCCCCCGCAACGCGCCACGCCCGGCCGCCCTGCGCGAGCGCGACGCCCGCCAGCGCGACGAGGCAGGGCAGCGCCGGCAGCACGAGGCGCGGCCCCCACCCCGCCTGCCCGTCCCACGCCCACCAGGCCGCCGACGCGAAAAGCAGTGCGAGCGCCGACGCGGCGAGAGCGAGCGCGAGCCGCGAGTCGCGTCGGCGCAGCAGCAGGAACCCGGGAACGGCGAGGGCCGAGAGCGGTGCGTACCAGAGGAGGCCCTTGTTCGGCAGCAGCGTCAGCCGCAGCAGCCCAGTGAAGAACGGGTACGTGAACGTCTCTCCCCCGTACCCGCCTCCGAGCCTCCCGAAGCGGGCGATTTCGAGAAAGAGCCAGAGAAGAAGAATTCCTGCGAATGAAAGAAGCAGCGGCCAGGGCAGCGCGAGGCGGGTGGACGACGCGGCGCGGCGCCGCGGTGCAGGGGTGGCGGGCGGCGGGAACAGGGCGGCGACCAGCAGCGGCGCGACGACGATCGCGAGCAGCGTCTTCGTCAGGATCGCCCAGCCCGCCGCGACGCCGAGGACGACCGGCCAGCCGCGCGACGCGGGTTCTTCGCGCAGCTCGGCGACCGCGAGGACGGACAGCGTGACGCAGAGCGCCTGGAGGGGCTCGCCGTAGTCGCTGCCCGCGTAGCCCCAGAGAGGCGTCGCGAGGACGAGCCCAGCGCCGACCGCGGCCGCCGGAATCCGCGCGGCGCCGAGGACTCCGAGCGTACGCGCCGCCGCCCACGCGCAGCCCGCAAGGCAGAGGATCGGGACGAGGACGAAGAGCGGCGACGTCCGCGCCGCACCCGTCGCGCGCTCGACGGCCGCCGGCACGGCCTCGACGAGCGAGAGCCCCATCCCGTAACGCGACACGGCGTCCCCGCCAGGCCTCCGCGGCGCGTTGACGAAGTCGCGCGAGACGCCGATCTCGAAGAAGCGGGCGACGGCCGCGCCAGCCGAGAGCATTTCCCTCCCGTCCGGAATCAGGCCGTACGAGCGGCCGTCCACGGTCGCAAGGAGAACAGCCGCAACAAAAAGGCCGGCGATCCCCGCGAATCGCCGGCCCTGCGTTTCTTCGGCTCCCGTCAGGGATTTGCTGGGCTAACGCGACGGAATCGCCTTCGGGGTCGATCGTCTGGTCAGGACTGGGAACTTTCTCAGCGTCTTCGGGTCTTTGCGGGGCGGCGCTGGGCTTCTTCCCCGAATCTGGCCCGCATTCAGCCCAGGATCGGGCCCGGGCGCGGGGCGCGGGAGACGGCCGCGTGCTGCGTCGCCAGGACGCTCCAGTCGCGATTGAGCGAGGTTTTGAAGCTCGACGGGCCGCCCCTGAGCTGCCGGCGCCGTTTCAGGAGAGCCCTGGTGGCTCGAGTGATCCGGCGTTCGCCGTCTGGACGGGACAGCGATGTTCTGGCGCGGCAAAGCCATCCTTGTCACGTTGGTCGGCGCTTCTCCATCTCGGCGGGGTGTTTCGCGGCCGGGCGGGGCAGGCCAAGGGCGGCGCGGTGGCCGTCCGTCGTTCATCGTCTGCGCGATGTTGTTCGTGATGCGCGTGACGAGGTCGTTCACGATGTCGACCGGGTTGAAGATGCGCTCGGGGTGCGAGATGAGGTCGCCGAGCATCGATTTGAGGTCGGTGAGCGGCCTGATGAGGAGGTCGTGCGGGTCGCGAAGTCGAACTTGCCCCGCACGGCGTTTTCGGCGGCGTTCGCCTTGGTCCGCACGAAGGCCGCCTTCTCCGCCGCTTCCACTTTCTGCTTTTCGGCCTCTGCCTGTGCGCGTCGGAGAAGGCCGATGACCGTCGCCTGCTCGCACGCCGTCAGGACCGGAACGGCCGCCACCATCGCCGGCTTCGGCGTGACCTTGGGCTGCAATGCGAGCGAACCGACCTGAGGCCGCGGACGCCACAGGCGCGCGCACCGCGGTGGGCGGGTGCTCGGCCCTGTTCAGGATCTCCGCCGCCTTCCGGGCTGCTGCCAGGGCGTCGCTCTCCGCCCCCTGAACGAGTCCGCGCAGGTCGTCGCCGGCGGCCTTGACGCCGGCAAGGGCCGCGCCCGTGACCTCCCCGACGTTCCGGTTGATCGAGTTCACGAGCGTCTCGACGTTGCGGACCATGGTCCTGATGGAGTTCACGAGGTTTTCGATCGCACAGGTCAGACGGCGGCGGCGCGGCCGGGCGGGGCAGGGTCTGCGGGCGAAAATCTCCTGCCCGGGAGCGCCAGACCCCCCGGATGCGCTCGATTCAGACCCGCCGGCGCGCGCCGCGGGCCTTCCACCAGCGCGGGAGCGCATCGAAGAGGACGAGGAGGACGCACGCCATCATCACGGCGGTCAATCCGGCATTGAGCGCGCCCTTGAACGCGTCCGCCGGCTTCGCCGAACGGGCGAGCGGCAGAAAGATGTCCCGGATCGAGAGCGCGCCCCCGGCGAGCGTCGTCGTCCCGAGGAACGCGAGCGGCGCGGCCGTCGTCCACGCGTAGCGCGCCTTGCCCTCGTTCACGAGGACGCTCGTCGCGACCGTGAGCGCGACGACCGCGAGGAGCTGGTTCGCGACGCCGAACATCGGCCAGAGCGTCTGGATCGATCCCGTGAAGATGAACCAGCTCCAGCCTCCCACGACGAGCGCGGTCGCCAGGACGCTTCCCGGCAGCCAGTCCGTCTTGCCGAAGCGCGGGGAGACGCGCCCGAGCAGCTCCTGCACGAGGAAGCGGCCGATCCGCGTGCCGGTGTCGATCGTCGTGAGCACGAAGAGCGCCTCGAACATGATGACGAAGTGGTAGAAGTACGACATGAACGCGCGGGCGCCCGGCAGGTCGCCGAAAATCTGCGCGATCCCGACCGCGAGCGACACGCCGCCGCCCGTCCGGCCTTCGAGGCGCGGCTCGCCGACGAGCGCCGCCAGCTCCGAGAGGCGGCCGCCGTCCAGTCCGGTCTTGGCGACGAGCGCCTGGAACGCGGCCGGCGAGAGGTTGATCCGGAAGTAGTCCGCCGGGAAGAGCGAGCAGGCGGCGACGAGCGCCGTGACGCCCACAAGGCTCTCCATCAGCATCGCGCCGTAACCGATCGGCCGCGCGTCGCGCTCGTTGTCGATCATCTTGGGCGTCGTGCCCGAGGACACGAGAGCGTGGAAGCCCGAGATCGCCCCGCACGCGATCGTCACGAACATGAACGGAAACAGCGCGCCCGGGACGAGAGGCCCGCCGCCCGACGTGAAGGCCGACAGCGCGGGGGCCTTGACCTCCGGGCGCACGAGGACGACCGTCGCAACGATGAGCGCGATCGTCCCGACCTTCATGTAGCTCGAGAGGTAGTCGCGCGGGCAGAGGAGCATCCAGACGGGCAGCACGGAGGCGCAGAACCCGTAGACGGCGATCGAAGTCGTGAGGCCGTTCTCCGAGAGCATGAAGAAGTGCGCGTGCGCCGCCCACTGGTGTCCGGGCGAGAAGAGGCCGCCGAGGATCACGCACCCCAGAAGAAGCGTGACTCCGATCGCGGAGGCTTCTCCCACCCGGCCGGGCCGGAGGCGGTACATCCAGAGACCCATGAGGAGGGCGATGGGGATGGACGCCGCGATCGCGAACGTTCCCCACGCGCTCTCGGCGAGCGCCTTGACGACGATGAACCCGAGGACGGCCATGGCCACGACGACGATGAACAGGATCGCGACCATGGCGACCATGCCGCTGGCCGGGCTGATCTCGTCCCGCGCGATCTCCGCGAGCGAGCGCCCGCCGCGCCGGATCGAGGCGACGAGGATCACGAAGTCCTGAACGGCGCCCGCGAGACAGACGCCGAAAACGAGCCACAGGAAGCCCGGCAGCCACCCGAATTGCGCGGCGAGCACGGGTCCGATGAGCGGGCCCGCGCCGGAGATCGCCGCGAAGTGGTGGCCCCAGAGCACCCAGCGGTTCGTGGGGTGGAAGTTCTGGCCGTCGCGGAGGGTGTGCGCGGGCGTCAGCCGCGTCTCGTCGAGGACGAGCACTTTCTTCGCGAGAAACGCGCTGTAGTACCGGTAGAAGACGGCGTAGACGCCCAGCGCGCCGAGCACCAGCCAGAATGCGTTGACCGTCACCCTGGAGATTCTACGGGCGGGCGCTCAGTTGGAGGGCCGCTCGGACAGGCCGTAACAGCCCGGCGTCAGGCACGCGAGGCGGGCCGGCCCGGCCTTCACCGGCGAGTCGGGCGCGACGGCGGGCACGACGGACACGCAATCGGCCCCGGCCGGCCTGAAGCGCGTCGCGAGCGTGATCGTGCGCTGCTCGCCGGCGCCCATCGAGCCGACGTCGACGTGCCCGACCAAGACCGCTCCCGTCTTCGCGTCGAGGGCGACGCCCTTCGCGGCGGCCGCGCCGCGGTTCGAGACGCGGACCCGGAGCTTGAGCTCCTGCCCGAAGGCGGCGGGGAAACCCGGGTCGACGCTGACCTCGAGGACGCCCACGTCGGGCGCCTGGGCGCGCGCGGGAGCCGGCGCAAGAGCCGGGACGAGGATCAGCGCCGCGGCGAGGACCGCGGCAAACGTCGATGTGAGGCAACGGTCATTTCGCATCTCGTCCCCTTTGATCAAGGTGCGCTCCTCGCGGCCGATCGTCCACTCCGTCGGATAGTCCCGACGCGCTAATCGCGCGTCCCGGAGCGCCAGAAGCCCGTTCTGGCCCCTGAGCGACAGGTTCCGGGCCCTCATTCGGGATCCTCGGTGCCGCCCGCCGACGGATCCGGCGCTCCTTCGGCGCCCCGGCGGTACTCGTTCGGCGACACGCCGAACCGGGCCTTGAACCGGCGCGTGAAGTGCGACGGGTCCTTGAACCCGACGCGATACGCGATCTTCGTGACGGGGTCGTCGCCGGCCCGGATGACGCGCGCGGCCTCCAGGAGCCGCGCCTCCATGAGCCAGCTCATCGGGGTCGTGTCGAAGCGCTCCCTGAAGATCCGCTGGAGCGTGCGCAACGAAACGCCCGCGATCTCCGCGAGCGTTTCGGCCGTGAGGTCTTCGCGCAGGCGCGCCGGGAGGTTCTGTTTGAGCCGCTCGATCGGATCGTCGCCGGAAACGGACGTCTCGCCCGCCGCAAGGACCGGCGGGGGCGCCGTGGCCCGGAGGACGGCCGCCTTCCGCACGCGCCAACCCACGGCCACGAAAACGGCGAGCACCCCGAGAGCCACGGCCGCCCAGGGACGCGCGTTCCGCGCCAGGCGCGTGAAGGACCCCGGCGGCTGCAGTGACGCCGCCGCCCACACCGCGGGCGACTCGTACGCCGCGCGGCCCTGGAAATCGACCGACGCGCGCATCGGAACGGGTTCGCCCGGGCGCATCGCGAGGTCGTTCACCGCTGCCGAGACCCCAAACGCCGCATCGGACGCCGGCTTGCCGCCCACGGCCGCCCACGGCACGGCGATCTCGACGCGATAGCCCGGCCCCTTCCCGGGACCGGCCTCGGGACCGTCCGCGACGGCGACCTCGATCGGCACGTTCATGCCCCAGTCCTTCGGCTGCGGCGCCGCGTCGGCCTCCATCTCCGGCCGCACGGTTCCCGACAGGGCCGACGAACCCTTGAACGTCGTCCTGCGGCCGTCGCGCGAGACGGTGAACTGGTAGTCGTTCGTGTCCATCCGCGGTGTCGCCTCGCCGTGGACGTCGAGGAAGAGCTCGACGGAGTCGGACTTCAGGCCGAGATCGGGGTCTTCGTCCTCCCGTCCGAGCGTCACGGACGTGGCGTCCCCGATCTCGAAGAGCACCCGGAGGGCCGTCTCGTCCCAGGCGAGCCGCAGCGTCGCGGGGGTCGCGCCGACGACGAACGTCACCGGCGAAACCGACGCCCAGGGGCCCAGGTTTGCGTCCACGGGCGACGGCCTCTCCAGAAATACGAGCCGTAGCTTTTCCCCGGGACGCGCAGCCCCGTCCCCCGTGGCGGCAGCCACGGCCGCGAGTCCGGCAACGAGGAGGACGGCAAGGCGTCGATTCAGGGTTTGCGGAGCTTATCCGACGTCTCGTCCTGCTCCCGTGGGGCGGCGCGGCCCACGCCCTCAGTCCGCGCCGGCCTCGGTCTCGCGGTGACGATCGATCCAGATCGCCCACGGGATGAAAACGAGGAGAGCGAGGGTCCCGATCGCGGCGGCCGTCATGTTCGGCGGCGGCGGCCCGAAGGCCGCGCCCGCGTAGAAGAAGAGAAGCACCGCGACGAGCGCGGCGAGCGCCCATCGCCCGACCGCGTCCTTCGGGCGCGTCGCCTTCGTGTAGAGCCAGACGCCCAGAGCGAACATCGGGAGCTCGACGGCGAGCGTGGCGGGCACGGAGTTCCAGAGGCCCATGCCGACGAAGATCGAGCTGCCCGGCCAGAGAGGAAGGTCGGGCCGGTGGACGATCGCGTCGCAGATCCAGTGGCTCACGACGCCGAGCGCCGAGACCCATCCGACGGCCACGCTCCGCGTGAAGAAGTGCGCGAGCGCGCCGTAGAGAAGCGCCCACGCGATCGCCATCGCGAGGCTGTGGGACCACGGGTACGAGTCGAACGAAAAGTTCAGGAAGGGGTTGGCGCCGCGCTCGATCGTCGCCCTCTCGACGCCGAGGAGGAGGAAGACCGGCCAGAGAAGGTCGAGGAGAAAGGGGGCTGTAAAGAGCCAGCCGAGCGACCCGCGCGGCGCACCGGCCTTGCTGGCGAACCCCACTGCGGCGTGCCCGATGAACATGCGACTTCCTCAGCGCAGCAGGGAACGGATGAGCCGCGCCACTTCGGGCGTTCCGAGACCGGTGACGGGGTCCCAGCCCTTCCCCGCGGCGAAGCCGGATACGCCCGCGTAAGTGTTGTCGCCGCGCACGACGTCCCGGAACGGCGTCGAGGCGCCCCGCCCGGCGGCGTAGAGGGCCGCGTTCGCCGCGCCGAGGCGGGCCTTCTTCGCGGCGACGCGCTCGGCGTTGACGCGCGCGATGAAGCCGGCCCAGATCGGCGCTGCGACGCTGGTGCCGCCCGCCGCCGCCCACTTTCCACGCACGAAGATCGAGAGGCCGGGATCCGGCGACGCGACCGCGGAAACGTCGGGAATGCCGCGGCCGGTCACGCCCTTGCGGCTCGAGAAGGCGGCCTTCTGCCAGTCGGGCACCGCGATCAGGCGCGAAAACCCTCCGCCCGTGGCGCCGCGTCCCGGCCCGTCGTTCCAGGCCGTCTCGGCGAACCCGCGGCCGGACGGGAGCAGCTTCGTCCCGCCGACGGACGTGACTTCGGGCACGACGCTCGGGAAGTCGACGTGGCGCTGTCCGTCGTACCACCCGTCGTCGGGCAGCTCGTCGGCCGCGCCGGCGTCGCCGGACGCGCAGACGAACGTGACCCCGAGCAGCGCGCAGGCCTGGAAGAGCTGCCGCGTCTGGTCGTAACGGCGAGACGTCGAGAATCCGTCCTCGGGCATTCCCCACGAGATCGAGACCACGCCCGGACGGCGCGCGTCCGGCGCGTCGAGGATCGCCGCGAGAAAGTCCACCCATCCGGTGTCGACGTTCGGTGTCCACCAGAGGTCCATCTCGGCTTCCGGCGCGGTCGCGCGGACCCAGTCCATGTCGAGCGCGACCTCGACGTCGGCGTCGCCCGTGCGCCCGCTGTAGTCGTTCTTCGCGCCGGAGACCGAGACCTCCGTGACGTCGGCGGCCGGGAGACCGTAGGCCGAGCAGAAGGCGGAGAAGTCCGTGCTCGAGAAGCCGCCGCCGAACTCGAGGATCGCGACGCGCTCGCCGCGCCCGCCGGTCTCGACGGATCCTCCGACGCCGTAGGCCGCATGGATCTCCGCGGGCGTGTAGCCGCCGCCCGGGCCCCGGGCCGCCGCCGGGCCGCGCCGCGGCACGCGCGAGCGCTTCGGCGCGAGGAGCGGCGGGAACCGGCGCGCCGCCGGCAGGTCGTTCAGCCCCGCGACGCCGCGAATCACGGCCGAGAGGGACGCCGGGATCGTCGGGTCCCTCTCGATCCCGTAGGCGCGCTGCCGGCCGTCCGCGAGACCGCGCGGCGGCGCAAAAAGACCGATCGGGGCGTCGAAGGCCCGCGCGACGGACTCGGCCGGTCCGCTCGCCTGCACGGCCGTGCGGGCGCCGGAGACGCCCTCGACCCGCAGGCCGGAGTCGCTGAGAAACGCGAGGACCGCGTCGAGGTCCTGGTAGCCGGGCGCGACGAGGTCCCGGACCTGGTCCGGCGTGAGGTGGCGGCCGTACGCGGCGCCCTTCGGGTCCGAGACGGCGTGCACGGCCTCGCGCAGGGCGCGCCCGTCCTTCGCGTGGAGGAGGACGCTGATCCTCACGGACGCGTCGGCCGGGCAGGGCCCGACGCGCCGGCAGAGCGTCAGGCGGCGGGACATGTGGCGGGCCAGGGTGAAGCGCTGCACGGTCAGTGCCTCTCGACGTCCGAGAGCCGTTCCCAGATGAGCATGGCGTCCATGAGGTGACCGCCCACGACCTGCGTCGGCGCGCTCACGATGAGGCGGTCCCCGGCCCGCTTGAAGAACCGGACGAGGTCGGTGCCGACCCAGTTCGGAAAGAGCGAGTGCGTGACGTGGTGCACGACGACGCCGTTCACAACGTCCTCGACGTACGTGCCGCCGTAAGCGATGTAACCCTTCGCCGCGGCCATCACGTCCTCGGGCGCCCCGCTCAACATGTCGCCCGAGGCGAAGCGCGGCCGGTCGACCCGCATGATCTGGAGCGACATGTGGCCGGTGGCGTCGTAAAGGCACATACCCGCCGCGTCGCGCCCCGTGGGATACACGACCTGCCCGTCCGAGCGGAACTCGAGAACGAGGAGCTTCCAGGCACCCACCAGCGACGGCGTGCTCATTTGGTCCGCGAATCGTACTCCGAGGCCCATCGAGCCGTCCGCAAAAGGGGGCCCGCCCGGCGGTATGCTCCGTGCAAGCGACGTCTCGAGAGGGCCTCGGGGCCCCGGAGGATTCCGTGAACCCCACTCCCAGACTCGTTCTCGCAGGCCTCGCGGTTCTCTGCCTCGCGGCGCCCGGCGCCGCGGACGTCGACAGCGGGCCGAACGTCACCCGCCTCGGCAAAACCGTCATGCGCTGGAGGGACGACTCCGTGCAGGTCGTCGTGGGATACCGCCACGCGCAGGCCCATCTCGACCGGAAGTGGATCCTGCTCGACACCGGCCTCACCGTGTGGAGCGGAAAGCCCGTGGAGGTCTTTCGCGAGGACGTCTGGCTCGTGATGCCGGACGGCAGGCGCCTCCCGATGCCGTCGCAGCGCCGCATGGCCGAGGGGATTCCCGACCTCCGCAGGATGCTCAACGAAGCGAAGGTGCAGCGCGACCCGCTGAACGGCTACTTCCCCGGCGCCGTGCGCGAGGAGCGGCTCGGCTTCTTCGCGATCCCCGGCGAGGAAATCGTCTTCGACAAGGTCGCGGTGAACTCGCGGACGCTCGCGTCGGGCGACATTTACTTCGAATCCCCGAAAGCGGCGTGGGAGCCGGGGATCTACACGTTCGTCATCGAAAACCGGGACGTGCACGTGCGGCTGCCCCTGACCCTCGGGATCGACGTACCGCTCGAACGCGTCCGATAGGCGATAGGCCTCAGTCGCCGCCCTTCTCCTTCAGGCGAACCCACGAGGCGTTCACGGGCGCCGGCATCACGGCCTCGGCTCCGCGCACGCTCTTCCAGATCGCCTCGTTGAGGGCGAGGTCGGGCGCCGCGTCCTCCCGGGTGAAGTCCCAGGAGTTGGACGCGGCCTGCATCGGCGCGCCGTCCGGGTTCATCTCGTAGAACGGAATCTTCGTCTCGCGGTGGACGAAGGGCGCAAGGTCCGGCGCGTCCGCGAAGGCGTTCGTCATGGGCGTCGCGCCCGCATCGTGCTGCGACAGCGGCGGGAGTCCGAGCAGCAGCTCCATCGTGCGGAGCATCGACACCGTGGAGTACATCGTCGAGTCCACGAAGCCCTTGCGGCGGGTGTACGGCGAAACCACGAAGCCGACGGTCCGGTGCGCGTCGACGTGGTCCGAGCCGTTCTGCGCGTCGTCCTCGATCACGAAGATCGCGGTGTCCTTCCAGAACGGCGAATGCGAGATCGCCTCGACGAGGCGCCCGAGCGCGACGTCGTTCTCGGCCACCATCGCGCGCGGCGAGCGCCCACCCTTCTTCGTCCCCACCGTATGGTCGTTCCCGAGCCGCAGAATCAGGAGGCGCGGCATCTCCTTCGCCTTCGCAAAGCCGCGGAACTCCTTGAGGAAGACGTCGACGCGCGCGTTGTCGAGGATGTCCGTGTCGAATCCGGGGAAGAAGGGGCAGGTGTTCCCCTTCAGCGCGCCTGTCGCTCCCTCCTCGAGGTTCATCGTCGTCGGCGACCACTCCGCGGAGGTGCCGACGAATTCCCCGTAATTGCGCAGGGTCAGGCCCGCGCGCGCGGCCGCGTCCCACAGGTAGCCGTTCGTCGGGTACGCGTTCGCGTCGTTTCCCTCGAAGAGGTACGAGAAGGCGACGTTGCCGTAGACCGGCGGCCAGACCTTTTCGACGAAATCCGTGGCGTATGCGCCCATCGACCAGTTGTGGCCGTCCGCCGACACCTCGGCGTCGCAATAGAGGTTGTCGAGGAGGACGAAGTCCTCCGCGAGCGCGTGGGCATTCGGCGTCACCTCGCGCCCGAAGATCGTGAGGGACGGGTCGCCGTTGCCCTGCGGGAGGTCGCCGAGCACCTGATCGTACGTGCGGTTCTCGCGGATCACGTAGACGACGTGCTTGATCGGCGAGACGCCGCCGGGTGCCGCCGGGACGACCGCCGAGGCCTTTGCGGGCGACGCCCCGCGCGCGGCCGGCCGGCGGTTCGCGTACGCGCGCACCGTGTGCGCCGCGAGCGCCTTCGGCGACGGGACGTCGATCCGGGAAACGGAGCCCGGAATCGTGCGCGTCTTCTTCCAGGCCTTCTTGTCGTCGCCTTTCTTCGTGGGGTCGGGCCCGCCGGCCGCGTTCGCCCACGACCAGCCGCCCTTCGCGTTCGCGACCCAGAGCGTCCTGCCGTCCGGGGAGAGCGCGAGGGCGGCGGGATACCAGCCGCTCGGGATGAAGCCCTTCGTTCGGGCCGCGCGAAGATCGCCGCCGACGTCGACGACGGCCACGGCGTCGTCGTCGGCGTTCGCAACGTAGAGCGTTCGTCCGTCCGGGGAGAGCGAGAGCGCGTTCGGCGTCGAGCCGTCCGGGAGCGCGTCCGCCGACGGCGTGCCGGGGCCGTCCGGCCCGAGCGCGACGGAGATCTGCCGCACCACGGTGCGCGAGGCGAGGTCCACGGCGGCGACGAGGTTGCGGTTCGACTGGGCGACAAAGAGCGTACGGCCGTCGCGCGAAAAGAGCACGTCCGAGGGGTGATCCGCGGTCTTCACGGTCGCGACGACGGCACCGGTCGCGGTGTCGAGGAGCGACACAGACGCGGCCCCCCAGTTCCCCACCGCGAGGAGCGTCCCGTCCGCCGAGAGAACCGGGCGGTAGGGGTGGACGCCGACCGCGACCGTCGCCACCACCGTGCGCGACGCCAGGTCGATCCGGACGACGTCGTTCAAGAGGATCCGCGCGGCCCACAGGCTCTTCCCGTCCGCGGAGGCGGCGAGGCCGGAGGGCGCGGCGTCGAGTCGGGCACTCTCGCCGGCCGCGAGCACGGAAAGGGAGGGCTCGGCGGCGAAGCGGTCATTCTCCAGCCGGTACACGAGCACGTTCTTGCCGCCGGCGCCGGCGAGGTACACGCGCTTTCCGTCCGGAGAGATCGCGAGACCGAGCCAGGATTTCTTGACGGGCTCTTTCGCGAGCGACTTCCCCGTCGCCGCGTCGAGGAGATGCAGCGACTGGTCGTCGGACCCGGTGCAGGCCGCGACGACCCGCTTCCCGTCCGGGGTGAGGGCGAGCGCGAAGGGATACGGCGCGACCTCGGTCTGGGTCCCGGTGGGCGTCAGGAGCCGTCCGTTCGGCAAGAGCGTCTCTCCCGTCGGGAGCTTCCCAGGGACGGAGCGCTCCGCGGCCGGGCCGGACGGCGCGAGGGCGAGGGCGAAGGCGGCGGCGAGAACGGTTCGCAGGAAAGCACGGTGCATGGGCCGAGCCTACCGCGACCGCGCGGAGGCTCAGGGAATCGTGATCGGCCCGTTCACCGAAGTGCGGACTTCGGTCAGCGTCTGTCCGGTCGCCGTGCGGATGACGTCCGCCATGTTGCCCGAGCTCGCGGCGTAGGTGGCGCCCGTCGTGGCGCGGCCCGCGATCCGGAACGAGCACCAGTACGACTTCGCCTGCGAGGGCGGGATGATCCCCGTCGCGTTCACCGCGACCGTGAGCGCCCCGGAGAACGAGCCGCCGGTGATCGCCTGCGACGCGCTCCCCGTGCCGATCACGTTGCCGCCGGCGAGCGGGGAGACGCCCGCGACCTCGACCTTTGAGATCGAGCAGTCCACGACGGCGGTCGACGCGCTCGGAATGTTCGAGATCGTGAGCGGAACCTGCAACGTGAAGTCCACGGCGGCGGCGGCCGGGGCGAGGGCGGCGGCGGCGATCGCGGCGAACAGGAGCGTCGGTCGGCGCATGGGCTTCTCCTCGGTCACTTCTTGGGAGCCCCGACGGCGCGGAGCTCCGGTGTGGTGAGCGTCATCGGCTTGAACGGCTTCGGCGTGGGGACGTTCGCAAGAGATCCGCCCACCGCCTTCAATTCGCCCGTCTTGATCGTCATGGGCGTGAACGGCTTCGGTGTCGGGACGTTCTTGAGCGAGCCGCCCACGGCCTTGAGCTCGCCCGTCCGGATCGTCACGGGGACGAACGGCTTCGGCGCCGGCGTGGGCGCCTGCGCCGCAGCCGACGCCGCAGCGAGCAGCAGGAGCAGCGCTCCGCGTAAACGCATGGTCGGGGAATTCTACTCTTCAGGCCGGACCCGCGATCGCCGCGAACCGGGGGTCGGCGCGCAGGGCTTCGAAGTCCGGGTCGATCCGGGCCCGCGCGGCCGTGTAGGCGTGACGCTGCGCGGCGGCGCGCTCGAGCGCGTCGAGCGCCCGCTCCTTCTCCCCGAGGAGAGCCCAGCCCGCGGCCACGTAGTAGCGCGTGTACGGGTCGTCCGCTCCCATCCGCAGGCGCTCTTCGAAGGCGTCGAGCGCGACGCGGAGAGCGGACCTGCCGGACTCTGACCGGCCCAGGGCGAGGAGCACGCTTCCGATGTGGACGTGGAGCTCGACGATGATCCGCTCCTTCAAGGCGTGGTCGACGCGCCTCAGGAACGCGAGCTCCCGCCGATACTCTTCGAGCGCCTCGTCGTACCGCCCCTGGAGCGCGAGCGCGACGCCGAGGCGCATGTAGGCCCCGACGATCAGAACGCCCTCCCGCCCCGAAAGCCCGCGCTCCTGCAGCTCGATCGCCTGCCGCGCCGCGCGGTCCGCGAGCGGAAAGTCGCGGAGAAGGGTCGCCACGTGCGCGAGCTGGAGCGCGTACCAGCCGCCCTGGGGATTTCGCTGGAGGGCCCGCTCGAAGGACGCCGCCGCCTCCGGGAACATCCCCTTCCCGATGAAGTACGCGCGGCCGAGAGCGGCGTGGGCGCTCCCGTCCTCGGGATCCAGCTCGAGAGCGCGGCGGATCGCCTCGAATCCGCGCTCCTCGCGGCCGAGGGTCACGAGCGTGGCCCCGAGCTCGCGCCACGCGCGCGAGAGACGCGGCTCGAGGGCCAGCCCGCGCTCGAACGCCTGCACCGCACGCTCGAGAAGCTCGGGCATGGCGAGGTAGGTCGCCTTCGTGTCGTACGCGGCGCCGAGCTCGATCCACGCTCGCGCGTAGTTCGGGTCGAGCGCGACGGCCCGCTCGAAAAAGAGGATCGCGCGGTCAACCGACTCGCGGCTCTCGGCCCGGAGGTTCACGAGGCCCTTCGAGAACGCCTCGTAGGCGTCGACCACGTGCGTCGCCTCGCCCGCGCCGGAGGTGGGCCGGGCCGCGACGTGGAAGCCTTCGGCGAGCTGCGCGACGATCCGGTCCTGGAGCTCGAAGAGGTCGGCCATCGCCCCGTCGACCTTCACGGTCGTGAGGACCTCGCCGGACTCGACCTCGCTGGCGCGCGCCGTGATCCGCACGCGTTCCCCGAGCCGTTGAAACCCGCCAGTGACGACCCAGCGCGCGCCGACCTCGCGCCCGAGCCGGGCCGCGAGCTCCGTCTCGCCGCGCGTGGCGTGTCCGGTCAGGCGCTTCTCGACCTCGCAGATCCGCTCGCACCCGATCACGGAGAGACCCGGGACCGCCTTCAGATCCGCCGTGACGGTCTCCATGATCCCCGTCCCGAGCCAGTCGTCCTCCGGGCTCCTCGTGATGTTCGTGAAGACGAGAACGGCCACCGCGTTCGCGGGCGGGGCGGGCGCCCCGGGGACGGGCGCTCCCGTCGCCGTCCGCGCGCCGCCGCGCGCGAGGGCCTCGAGGTCAAGGCGCGCGTCGCGCATCGTCTCGTACCGCCGCTCGCGGTCCTTCGCGAGCATCCGCAGGACGACGGCCTCGAGCTCCGGCGGGACGCCCTCGGCCGAACGGGAGAGCGGCGGCGGGTCCGCGTGGAGAAGGAGGTCGAGGGTTTCGACGGCGTTCGCGCCCTCGAACGGGCGCCGCCCGGTGACGGACTCCCAGAGGAGGACCCCGAGCGAGAAGATGTCCGTGCGCGCGTCGACGTCCTGGCCCCGCGCCTGCTCGGGTGACATGTACGCCACCGTCCCGACGATGACGCCGGGCAGGGACTGCGTCGGCCCCGCGGGGCCGGCGCTCCACGTCTCGCCCGAAAAGCCCGCCGGCGCCCGCCAGGCCGCGAGCCCGAAGTCGAGCACCTTCGCGCGGCCCGCAGCGTCCACGATGACGTTGCCGGGCTTGACGTCCCGGTGGACCACGCCGCGCGCGTGCGCCGACTCGAGCGCGGACGCGATCTGTTCCGCCACGTCGAGGGCCTCGCCGGCGGACAGGGGACCCTCCTTGAGCCTCTCCGCCAGCGTCCGACCCTCCACGAACTCCATCGCGATGAACGGCACCACGGCACCGTCGCGCGGCGCCTCGTCGATCTCGTAGATCACGGCGATGTTCGGATGGCTGAGCTGCGAGGCGAGGCGCGCCTCGCGCAGGAGGCGCGCCGTCTCTTCGGCCGTGGCCGCGCCCCTGAGGACCTTGAGCGCGACGGGGCGGCGCAGCCGGAGGTCCTCCGCGCGCCACACCTCGCCCATTCCGCCGGCTCCGAGCCGCGCGTCGATCCGGTAGCGCCCCAGAACCTCCCCGATCACCTGCGCATCTTAGGACTCTCCGTATAATTCCTTCTGCCGCGCGACCGCCCCCACCCCGCGTGCGCCCTCATCAAGGAGAGTGAGATGTACGACCTCGTCGTGATCGGCTCGGGACCCGGCGGCTACGTCGCCGCCATCCGCGCCGCGCAGCTCGGACTGAAGACCGCGATCGTCGAGAAGGACGCGAAGACGCCCGGCGTCGGCCTCGGCGGCACGTGCCTCCACCGCGGGTGCATTCCGACCAAGGCGATGCTGAAGTCCGCGTCGCTCTACGACGAGACGAAGAACCACGCCGCCTCCTTCGGCGTGAAAACGGCCGGCGTCGAGCTCGACTACCCCGGCGTCGTGAAGTTCCGCGACAAGGTCGTCTTCAAGGGCGCCAAGGGCGTCGAGTACCTCATGAAGAAGAACAAGATCGACGTCGTGCCGGGATTCGGGCGGCTCCTCGCCGCGAACCGCGTCGCCGTCACGGGCGAGGGCGGCGAGACCGTGCTCGAGACGAAGAACGTCCTGATCGCGACCGGCTCGGTCCCGCGGGACCTTCCCCACCTCAAGGCGGACGGCGTATCGATCCTGAACTCCGACCACATCCTGAAGTCCACCTCGATCCCGAAGTCGCTCCTCGTGATCGGCTCGGGAGCCGTCGGCTCCGAATTCGCGTCGTGCTTCGCGCGCTACGGAACGAAGACGGTTCTCGTGGAGGTTCTTCCGCGCATCCTCCCCATCGAGGACGAAGAGGTCTCGAAGGAAGTCGAGAAGGCGTTCAGGAAGAAGGGCATCGCGGTCCACGTGAAGACGGGCGTCGAGTCCGTCACGCCAAACGGGGACGGCAGCGTCACGGTCACGGCGAAGGGGCCGGACGGCGGGCCCATCTCATGGTCCGTCGAGAAGGTTCTCCTCGCGGTCGGGCGCAAGCCGGTCACGGAGGGCCTCGGCCTCGAAGCGCTCGGCGTCGCGGTCGAGCGCGGCTACGTGAAGGTCGACCGAAACCAGCGCACGAACGTCCCGGGCGTCTGGGCGATCGGCGACGTGACCCCGACGATCTGGCTCGCGCACGTGGCGTCGGCCGAGGGCATCGTGGCCGCCGAGACGATGGCGGGCCATCCTACGGTGCCCGTGAACCGCGACCAGGTGCCCGGCTGCACGTATTGCGACCCCGAGGTCGCGTCCATCGGCCTGACCGAAGCGAACGCCAAGGAGCGCGGGTACGCGGTGAAGACCGGCAGATTCAACTTCGGCGTCCTCGCCAAGACCGCCATGGAGTCGACGCAGGAGGGCTTCGTCAAGATCGTGTCGGACGCGAAGTACGACGAGATCCTCGGCGTCCACATCGTCGGCCCGCACGCGACCGAGCTCATCGCCGAGGGCGCCGCGCTGCTCCGCCTCGAGGCGACCACCGAGGAGATGATCCGGACGATCCACGCGCATCCGACGCTTTCGGAAGCGCTCCACGAGGCGGCGGAGGCTGTCCACGGCCACAACATCCACGGGTAGGACCCTCGGCCGCGTCGCGCTGGCGCTCCTCGGCGTCGCCGCGGCGACCGCGGCCGGCCGGGCGCTCGGCGCGAACGCGACGACCATCGGCTTCGTCTACCTCGTCGTCGTCCTCTTCACCGCGGCGCGCCTCGGCTTCGCGGCATCGGCGACCGCGTCGCTCGCGGCGACGGCGTCCTACAACTACTTCTTCCTCCCCCCCGTCGGGACGTGGACGATCGCGGCCCCGGCGAACTGGGTCGCCCTCACCGCCTTCCTTCTCGCGTCGGTTCTCGTGAGCCGGCTCGTCGCGAGCGAGCAGCGCCGCGCGGAAGAAGCCGAGGCGCGCCGGAGTGAGATGGAGGCCCTCTACGAGCTCTCGGTCGACCTCTTCGCGGCGACGAACAGGGTCGGGGCGCTCGGCGACGCCGCGGGGCGCGCCCTGCGCTCGATCGACGCCCGCGGGGGCGCTCTCGTCCTCTATCCCGGCGTGTCCGGCCGCGGGGACGTCGTCGTCGCGACCGGCGACCACAGGTTCGACCCCTCGGACCCGCTCCTCGAGAGCGTCGGCCGGAGCGCCGAGGCGGCCGAGGTGCCGGCGGCAGACGGAGCGCGGGACGCATACCTCCCGCTCGCCCTCGGGGGCCGGTCGAGCGGCGTCCTTCTCGTCCGCGGGACGCGCGCCGACCGCCACGCCCTCGCGTCCGTCGGCCGCCTCGTCGCCCTCGCCGTCGAGCGCGAGAAGTTCCTCGAGGAGAGGTCTCACCTCGAGGCGCTGCGCGAGAGCGACGCGCTCAAGACCTCGCTCCTGAGGGCGGTGTCCCACGACCTGCGGACACCCATCACCGCGATCCAGCTCGGCCTCGAGCGCCTCCGCCGGACCGCCGCGGCCCCGGCGGACGTCCACGAAGTCTCCGCCGAGACGGAACGGCTGTCGCGCCGGATCGACAACCTCCTCGCGATGGCGCGCCTGGACGCGGGGACGTACGTCCCGCGTCCCGAGCCGACGCCGGCGGCAGACCTCTTCCGGGCGGCGCTCGAGGCCCTGCCGCTCGTCCTCTCCGCCCGGACGATCGACGTCCGGGTCGCGCCCGACATGCCCGACGCCGTTGCCGATCCCGCCCTCGCGGTCGAGATCCTCGCGAACCTCCTCGAGAACGCGGCGCGCGCCGCTCCGGCCCCGGCCGCGCTCGAGCTGGACGCCACGCCCCATCCGACGGATGTCGGAAGAGTCCGGCTGGACGTTCTCGACCGCGGTGCGGGAGTCCCCAACGACGTGAAGCGCGCGGCCTCGTCGGGCGGCTCCCCGGCCGAGGCCGGCCGCGCGGGCCTCGGCCTCGTGATCTGCGCCTCGCTGGCGCGCGCGATGGGCGGCTCGATTGCGCTCCTCGACCGGCCGGGCGGCGGAACGATCGCACGGCTCGACCTTCCCGCCGCGGCGGGGGCCTCCGCATGACGCGCGCCCTCGCGACGATCCTCGTCGTCGACGACGACCCCTCCATCCGGCGCGGCGTCGCGGCGGAGCTCGCGGCCGCCGGCTACGAAACGCTGGAGGCGGCCGACGGCGAGGAGGGCGCCCGGCTCGCCGCCGAGCACGAGCCCGACCTCGTCCTCACGGACATCGCGATGCCGGTCGTCGACGGTTTCGAGCTCATCGCACGCCTCCGCAAGGCGGGCCGGACGCCGATCCTCGTCCTGTCCGTGCGCGGCGGGGACGACGACAAGATCCGCGCGCTCGACCTCGGAGCCGACGACTACGTCGTCAAACCCTTCTCCGTACCCGAGCTCCTCGCGCGCGTGAGAGCCCAGCTGCGGCGGCACGCCGACGAGAGTGCGGCGGACGTCCTGGAATTCCCGGGCCTCACGCTGGACCGCGAGCGCCGGCGCGTCGTGGTCGAGGGCAAGGAGATCCGCCTCACGCCTACGGAGCTCGCGATCCTCGAGCTGCTCGCCTCGCACGCCGGGAAGCCCATCACGATCCGCCAGATCATCGGCCGCGTCTGGCACGGGGCTCCGGGCACGACGCCCGACGCCGTGCGCGTCCACGTCGGCTCGCTCCGCAAGAAGATCGAGCCCGACCCCGCCCGGCCGCGCTACATCGTGACGGAGCCCTGGGTGGGCTACCGGTTCGTCGCCGAGCCCATCTGACGCCCGCGGCGCCCGTCCTTTAGGACATCCTTAGAACTCTCTCCGGACTTTCTTGGCGAGGTGCGCGCACCTTCTCCGCCGTGAAGACGCTCGGGCTCCTCCCCGCGACGCTCGCGGTCGTCTTCACCTTCACCTGCATCGGAAGCCCGGCGTTCGCACAAGGCCCGGCGCCCCAGCCGGCCCCCTCGCCGGCCCCGGCCCCGACCCTGGCGCCGAAGCAGTGGTACGAGGGAATTGCCGTGAACGGGTTCCTCTCCACCAGCTACGAGTACAACTTCAACCAGCCCGCATCGGGAACGAACCAGTATCGGGTCTTCGACTTCGACGACAACACCTTCAAGGTGGACGTGGCCGAGGTCGTCCTCCAGAAGGCGGTCGCCAACCCAGGCGAGGCGGGCTTCCGGGTCGATGCCGTGGCCGGCAGCTCGATTCCGCGCGTATCCGCCGCGGCCGGGCTCTTTCGCGACGCCAGTGGAAAGGCCCAGGACTTCGACCTGCAGCAGGCCTTCCTCAGCTACGTGGCCCCGGTCGGCAGCGGCCTCCGATTGGACATCGGAAAGTTCGTGTCACCCCTCGGCTACGAGGTCATCGAGGGTTACGACGGGTACGACGACAACGCGACGCGTTCGTTCCTCTTCGGGTATGCGGTCCCCTTCACGCACACCGGCCTCAAGGCCAGCTATGCGTTTGGCGACCAGCTCTCGGGCATGGTGATGCTCGTCAACGGCTGGGACAATGCGAAAGACAACAACACGGCCAAGTCGTTCGGCGCACAGCTCGTCTGGACCCCTTCGAAGGCGGTCACGATCACCGCCAACTACATGGTCGGAGCTGAGCGGAGCGACACGAGCGGCGACGCCCGCAACCTGGTCAACGTGAACGCCCAGTGGAAGGCCACCGACCGGATCGTTCTGGCGGTCGACGCCGTCTACGGGAGCGAGCCGAACGCCGTCACACAGGGTCAGACCGCGATGTGGAACGGGATCGTGGGCTACGCGAGATTCGGACTGAGCGACACCTTCGCTCTCGTCGTCCGGGGCGAAATCTTCAACGACCGGGACGGCGCCCGGACGGGCGTCGCCCAGCAACTGAAAGAGCTGACGCTCACCCCCGAGCTCAAGGTCGGCTCCCACGTCGTCTTCCGCGGCGACCTCCGCGTCGATTTCTCCGACAAGGAGGTCTTCGAAGGTCCGGACGGGGCCCTCACGAAGAAGCAGCAGCCCACCGTCCTCCTGAACGCTCTCTACGCCTTCTAAGGAGAACCGCCAATGCTCGATGCCCTGTTCCTCCTCCTGACGCTCGGCCTCCTCGCGCTGTCGCTCTGGTACGTGAAGCGTTGCGACGAGATCTGAATCGAAAGGGAAGGTGACACGCCATGTCCTTCGAAGCCGTCCTCGGCCTCGTGCTCTCCGCCGCGGCCCTGCTCTATCTCCTCTACGCGCTCGTGAAGCCCGAAAAGCTGTGAGACCGCCATGCTCGACATCTTCCTGAAGGTCGGCGTCTACCTCCTCCTCGTCCTCGCGGCCGTCAAGCCGCTCGGGATCCACATGAAGAGGGTCTTCTCGAAAGAGAACACCTTCCTGGACCCCGTGCTCGTTCCGATCGAGCGCCTTCTCTACCGGGTCGGCGGCGTCGACGCTTCGAAGGAACAGGGCTTCAGGGCGTACGCGGGCTCGATGATGGTCTTCAACGTCGTCAGCCTCGTCGTGCTGTACGCGATGGAGCGCCTGCAGCACCTCCTTCCGCTGAATCCCGACAAGCTGCCGGCCGTCCCGGCCGCGCTCGCCTGGAACACGGCGGTTTCGTTCACGACGAACACGAACTGGCAGGCCTACTCGGGCGAGTCGACGATGTCGCTCTTCACCCAGATGGCGGGCCTCGCCGTCCACAACTTCGCGTCCGCGGCCACCGGCATCGCCATCGCGATCGCCTTCGTGAGGGGCGTCGCCCGGGTCGAGTCGAAGGGAATCGGCAACTTCTGGTCCGACCTCGTGCGCGCCACGCTCTGGGTGCTCCTCCCCATCAGCCTCGCGGGCGCGGTGGTCCTGATGTCGCAGGGCGTCATCCAGAATTTCAAGGCCTCGGAGACCGTCACGACGCTGGAAGGCGCCACGCAGAAGATCCCGCAGGGCCCGATCGCCTCCCAGGAGGCCATCAAGGAGCTCGGGACGAACGGCGGCGGCTTCTTCAACGCCAACTCGGCCCATCCCTACGAGAACCCCACGCCGTTCAGCAACCTCTTCGAGATGTTCCTCATCTTCTCGGTCGGCGCGGGCCTGACGTACACGCTCGGCTCGATGACGGGCAAGAAAAGGCACGGCTGGGCCGTCTTCTGGTCGATGGCGATCCTCTTCCTCGTCGGGGCGCTGGTGGCGGGCTTTTATGAGGTGCGCGGGAACCCGATCCACCAGGGTCTCGGAGTGGCCTCCGCCATGGGCAACATGGAAGGCAAGGAGGTCCGGTTCGGGCCCGTCGACTCGGCGCTCTTCGCGACGATCACGACCGATGCGTCGTGCGGCGCGGTCAACGCGATGCACGACTCCTTCACGCCCCTCGGCGGCCTCGTCCCGCTCCTGAGCATCCAGCTCGGCGAAATCATCTTCGGCGGCGTCGGCGCCGGGCTGTACGGAATGCTCCTCTTCGTGGTCCTGACGGTCTTCATCGCCGGCCTCATGGTCGGGCGCACGCCCGAGTACCTCGGAAAGAAGATCGAGGCCCACGAAGTGAAGCTCGCGATGCTCTCCGTCCTGATCCTCACGTTCTCGATCCTCGTCGGAACGGCTCTCGGCGTCGCCTCGAAGGCCGGGCTCTCGAGCCTGAACAACGCCGGACCGCACGGGCTTTCCGAGATCCTCTACGCGTTCACGAGCGCGACCGGGAACAACGGCAGCGCGTTCGCCGGGCTGAACGCGAACACGGATTTCTACAACGTGGCGCTCGCCATCGCGATGTTCTTCGGGCGCTTCCTGATGATCATCCCTCTCCTCGGCATCGCCGGCTCCCTCGCGGCGAAGAAGAAAGTCGCCGAGTCGATCGGGACGTTTCCCGTGGACGGGTCCGTCTTCGTCGTGCTGCTGATCGGCGTGATCCTGATCGTCGGCGCCCTCACGTTCTTCCCCGCTCTCGCACTCGGCCCGATCGTGGAGCACTTCCTGATGGGCGCCGGAAAGACCTTCTAAGGGAGACGCACCGTGACGCGAACGAAACCGACTTCCCTCTTCGACCGGGCAATCCTCTCCCGGGCCGCCGTCGACGCTTTCGCGAAGCTGCATCCGGCGCGGATGATGAAGAACCCCGTCATGTTCATCGTGGAGGTTGGGGCGCTCGCGACGACGCTCTTCCTCCTGCCCGGCCTCGCCCCAAAGGGCCTCTTCGGGTTCCAGATCCAGATCGTCTTCTGGCTCTGGGCGACCGTCCTCTTCGCGAACTTCGCGGAAGCCGTGGCGGAAGGCCGAGGCAAAGCGCAGGCGGACGCTCTCCGGCGCACACGAACGGAGACCACCGCCCGACGTCTGGTCGGCGGCGGGAAGGCGGGGCGGGAGGAGAAGGTCCCCTCCAGCCAACTCAGGAAGGGAGACCGCGTCGTCATCGAGGTCAACGAGATGATTCCAGGGGACGGGACGGTCGTCGAGGGCATTGCGTCCGTCAACGAGTCCGCGATCACCGGCGAGTCGGCGCCCGTCATCCGTGAGGCGGGCGGCGACCGCTCGGCTGTGACGGGCGGTACGACGGTGCTTTCGGACCGCATCGTCGTCGAGATCACCTCGGAGCAGGGACAGACCTTCCTCGACCGGATGATCCGTCTCGTCGAAGGAGCCGAGCGGCAGAAGACGCCGAACGAGATCGCGCTCGACATCCTCCTCGCGGGTCTGACCATCGTCTTTCTCTTCGCCACGGTGACGCTGCGTCCGTTCGCGGTCTACTCGGGAGGCACCGTCTCCGTCACGGTCCTCATCGCTCTTCTCGTCTGTCTCATCCCGACGACGATCGGGGGCCTCCTCTCGGCGATCGGCATCGCGGGCATGGACCGTGTTCTCAAGCACAACATCCTCGCGATGTCGGGCCGGGCCGTCGAGGCCGCGGGCGACGTGAACGTCCTCCTCCTCGACAAGACCGGCACGATTACTCTCGGCAACCGCGAGGCCGTGAAGATGGTCCCGGCCCCGGGCGTGGCGGAGAATGAGTTGGCCGAGCTGGCGCAGCTCTCGTCGCTCGCGGACGAGACTCCCGAGGGACGCTCCATCGTCGTGCTCGCGAAGGAAAAGTACGGCCTCAGGGCCCGGGAACTGCGCGACCTCAACGCGAAGTTCGTTCCGTTCTCCGCGCGCACACGGATGTCCGGCCTCGACTTCGAGGGCGGGCGGCAGGTGCGCAAGGGTGCCGCGGACGCCGTGGACGGTTTCGTGCGCTCTCTCGGCGGCTCGCTCCCCGAGGAGATCCGCCGGGACGTCGCCTCGATCGGGGGCGAGGGTGGAACGCCTCTCGTCGTCGCGGACGGCAAGAGAGTCATGGGGACGATCTACCTGAAGGACATCGTCAAGGGCGGGATGAAGGAACGCTTCGACCGCCTGCGCGCGATGGGCATCCGGACCGTCATGATCACGGGGGACAACCCGCTCACCGCCGCGACGATCGCGCGCGAGGCCGGCGTGGACGACTTCCTGGCCGAAGCCACCCCGGAGCACAAGCTCGCACTCATTCGGGCCGAGCAGAACAAGGGGAATCTCGTGGCGATGACCGGCGACGGCACGAACGACGCGCCGGCTCTCGCCCAGGCCGACGTCGGCATGGCCATGAACACGGGCACCCAGCCCGCGAAGGAAGCCGGCAACATGGTCGACCTCGACTCGAATCCGACGAAGCTCATCGAGGTCGTCGAGATCGGCAAGCAGCTCCTCATGACGCGCGGGGCCCTCACGACGTTTTCGATCGCGAACGACGTCGCGAAGTACTTCGCGATCATCCCCGCGCTCTTCCTCGCGACGTACCCGGAGCTGCAGGCGCTCAACGTCATGCACCTCGCCACTCCTCAGAGCGCGATCCTCTCGGCCGTCGTCTTCAACGCGCTCATCATCGTGGTGCTGATCCCGCTCGCGCTGAAAGGCGTCCAGTACCGGCCACTCGGCGCCGGCCGCATCCTCCGCCGCAACCTCCTCGTCTACGGCCTCGGAGGCGTCGTCGTCCCGTTCCTCGGGATCAAGGCGATCGACCTTCTCCTCGTCGCTCTCCATCTCGTTTGAGGTCTTCAATGAAAGAGAACGTCTTCGGCTCGATCCGGCTCTTCCTCGCGCTGACCGTGCTGCTCGGATTCGCATATCCCGCCCTCGTCTGGGGCGTGGGACAGGTTGCGTTCCGGGAAAAGGCCGATGGGGGATTTCTTAGAAAGGAAGAGGGCGGGCGCCCCGGCACCATCGTGGGCAGCGCGCTCATCGGGCAGTCCTTCCATTCCAAGAAGTTCTTTTCCTCTCGTCCCTCTGCGGCCGGCGATGCCGGCTACGACGGGACGCAGTCTGGAGGAACCAATCTCGGCCCCACTTCGAAGAAACTCGCCGATTCGATCCGCGATCGCGTCGCCGCGCTGCGAGCCGACAATCCGTCTCTTGCGGGTTCTCCCGTCCCCGCCGACGCCGTCACGTCTTCCGGCTCCGGCCTGGATCCTCACATCTCCCCCGAGTACGCCCGGCTACAGATCCCGCGGGTCTCCCGGGAGTCCCACATTCCCGCCGCCGACCTCGAGGCGCTGGTCGCGGCCCGGACGGAGGGACGATTCCTCGGGCTCTGGGGAGAGCCGCGCGTGAACGTGCTCCTCCTGAATCTCGAAGTCGCCAGGCGCACCCCCGCCCCATAATCGGAGCGTGAAACCCGACCGCGACGCGCGACCCGATCCCGAGTCCTTCCTCAGGCTCGCGAACCGGGACCCGAAGCGCGGGCACCTGAAGGTCTACATCGGGCAGGCGGCGGGCGTCGGGAAGACGTACAAGATGCTCGACGACGCCCATACGATGCGCCGGCGCGGCATCGACGTCGTCGTCGCCCTCGTCGAGACCCACGGCCGCGCCGAGACAGCCTCGCGGATCGGGGACCTCGACGTCGTCCCGCGCCGGACGGTCGAGTACAAGGGCGCGACGCTCGAGGAGATGGACCTCGACGCGGTCCTCGCGCGCAGGCCCGAGGTGGCCGTCGTCGACGAGCTCGCCCACACGAACGCGCCGGGCTCGAAGAACGAGAAGCGCTGGCAGGACGTTCTCGACCTCCTCGCCGCCGGGATCTCCGTCATGACGGCCGTAAACGTCCAGCACCTCGAGGGCGTGCAGGACGTCGTGAAGTCCGCGACGGGCCTCGAGATCAAGGAGCGCGTTCCGGACCGCGTCATTCGCGAGGCGGATGCCGTCGTGAACGTCGACCTTCCGGGGCCCGAGCTTCGCGACCGCCTGAAGGAGGGGAAGATCTATCCGCCCGTGCAGGCCGCGCAGGCGCTCGAGAACTTCTTCCGCGAGGAGAACCTCCGGGCCCTCCGCGAGCTCGCGCTCCGCGAGACCGCCGAGAACGTCGACCACGGCCCCACAGAGACGGCGCCTTCGGCCGCGACGTCGGGGACGTTCGCGGCGGCCTCCCCCGCGCGCGTCGCCGTCGCCCTGCCGCTCGATCCGCTCGTCGCGCGCGCGTTGATCCGGCGCGGCTCGCGCATGGCCGGGCGTATGAACACGCGTTGGTACGCGTTCTACGTGAGGCGCAAGCGCGACCGGCCCGAAAATCTCTCCGCGAAGGCGCACCGCGAGCTCACGGAGAACATCCAGCTCGCGATCTCTCTCGGCGCCACGATCGTCTATCGCGAGTCCGAGGACGTCGCGCAGGCCCTGCTGGACTTCGCGCGCGAGGAAAAGGTCGGAGTTCTCGTCGTGGGACGCCCGACCCGGACGGGACTCAGGGGGCGAATCGCGCCCGGAATCGTCTCGCGCCTGCTCGAGGGGGCCCGCGGGATCGACGTCTTCGTCGTGGACATCGAGCGGGAAGGGCCCGCGTGATGCGGGCGCCGGACGCTAGACCGCGGCCCGCACAGGCAGGACGATCGACTGGACGCCCTCGAACTGCAGGCGGCGCTGAATCGCCATCGCCGTCTCGCTGTGGAGCAGCCGGTGGTACCACTGCTCCTTCCGGAACACGAGCTTGCCGCTGAAGACGACCATCCGCGGGAACTCTTCCCGGAGCTCCTTGCAGATCTTCACGACCTCGTCGACCGCCTCGGTCGCGACGGCCATCCGGTAGCCGGCGTTCCAGCCCTTCTCCCGGCACCAGGAAACGTACTTCTCGAGATTGTTGCGGGTGTTCGCCTCGAGCCGCCCGACCTCCTCCTCCCCCTTGAAGCTGCCGGAATCCACGACGGCGACCGAAACGAAGATGAAGTTCCCGTAATACCTCGGGAACAGGGAGTGGATCGAGAGGATCTGGTGGAGGCCGTAGCCGGAGAAGCGGTCCACCGTGAGGACGGCCGTGGGAAGGCGGCGGTCGAGAGTGTCGAGTCCGTCGCCGGGCGCGGGGAGGGGCGCGATCGGCGCGAGGATCTCGTCCAGCCGCTTGAGGTCCTCCGCGACGTGCTCGTAGTGTCGCTTGATCAGGAAACAGAGACAGACCGTCGCGCTCGTCACGATCGTCGTCACCCAGCCGCCCTCGGCGAACTTCTCGAAGAGCGTGACCCCGAGGATCGTGAGGCAGAGGACGAGGCCCGTCCCGTGAATCGCGAGGAGGCCCTTCCAGTGCGGCTCCTTGTGCCGGTCCACGATCCAGTGGCGCGACATGCCGAGCTCGGTCAGGGAGAACGTGATGAAGACGTTGATCGAGTACATCACGACGAGCATCGTGATGTTGCCGCGCGTATACAGGAGGGCCGCGATTGCCGCGAGACCCATGAGGACGACGCCGTTCTGGGTCACGAGGCGGTCGGAGAGCTGCGAGAAGCGGCGCGGCACCCAGGAGTCGACGGCCATGTTCCCGAGGACGCGCGGGCCGTCGAGGAAGCCGGCCTGCGCCGCCACGAAGAGGAGGGCCGCCTCCGCGACGAGGAGCGTGAGCACGAACGCGCTCCCCACCGCGAAGCCTCCGATCTTCCAGTGGCCGAACAGGGCGTCGAAGAGGACGAAGTTCATCGTCTTGCCCTCGTGGGGCCGCGCCGCCACGAGGAGGTATCCGAAGAGAATGCCTCCGGCCGTGAACGCGAGCGAGAGGGCCATCAGGAGCATGGTCCTCTTGCCGGTCTTCACACGCGGCTCGCGGAGCATCGAGACGCCGTTCGAGACGGCCTCGATTCCCGTGTACGTGCCCCCTCCCATCGAATAGGCCCTCAGGAGGACGAAGGCGAGCGGCCAGAACCCCATCGTCGCCGTCGAGGCGTGGAAATCGCGCGCGGCACCCGAGAAGACCTCGGGAAGGGCCGTGAGGTGCGAACCGAAGGAATAGAGGATCGCGAAAGCGTGCGTCCCGATGAAGACGAGAAAGATCGGGGCGAGGATCGTCACGGATTCCTTCACGCCCCGGAGGTTCAGGACGATCAGGAGGAGGAGAACCGCGATCTCGACCGGCAGCTTGTAACGGGCCATCGCAGGCGAGAGGAAGTTCCAGATCTGGTCGCAGCCCGAGGCGATTGACACGGTGATCGTCAGGACGTAGTCCACGAGGAGGGCGCAGCCCGAGACGACGCCCGCATGCTTTCCGAGGAGCTTCGTCGCCACGAGGTAGCCGCCGCCCCCGCCCGGGAAATGCTCGATGAGGTTCGAGTACGCGTAAGAGATGACGCCCACGGTGATCGCGGTCATCGCGACCAGGACGATCGCGAGGGAGCGGTGCTCCCCGAGCGCGCGAAACGCTTCGTCCGGCCCGTATGCGGAAGAGGACAGACCGTCCGCGCCGAGCCCGACCCACGCGAGGAACGCGATGAGCGACAGCCGGTGGAAGACGTGCGGGTCCTTGACGTCGCGCGGCTTGCCGAGAAGGACCTGGGAGAACTTGCTTGACTCGGCCATCGAAGGCCGCACGGGGCGGCCCATCCGAGTCTGCGGCGCTGCCACCCCGCCCGGCGAACGCCTTTAGGGTTTCTTTAGACCTTTCTCCGGACTTCCTCGGGTCCGGAGACGCAACTTCTTGCACATGAACGATCTCGCTCCCCAGGTCCCGCGCGGCGCCGCCACCGCGGCCCTCGTCGCAGCCTCGCTCCTGAGCCTCGTCGGAGGCGCGCTCGTCGCCGTGCCTCTCCACGGCGTGCTGCGCTTCGCCGTCGGCATGGGAGGTTTCGCGGGATACGTCGGGCTCTTCGCGCGCGCCCTCAAGGGCCTCGGGCGCCCTGGTTGACGGATCGCCCGGGGAGGGGCAGATTCCTCCCGTGAGACCGGCTCGCACATGAGGTCGCTCCCCGACCTTCCCGCGCCGCCGCCCATGACGGCCTGCACGTGCCTGAGCCTCTCGTTCGCCGAGGTCGCGGCCCGGCTCGACCGCGAGGGCCGGCCATCCGGGGATGCCGAGCGCGTCACGGGATGCGGGTCGATCTGCACGGCCTGCCTCCCGGACCTCCAGCGATACCTCGCGGCCCGCACGGCCCCCCGAACGACGGAAGGAGCACACCCACGATGAAGGGCAACGAAAAGGTCATCCAGATTCTCAACGACGTCCTCTGCGCCGAGCTGACGGCCGTCAACCAGTACTTCATCCACGCGATGATGTGCGCGAACTGGCGGTACAAGAAGCTGGCGGACCACAGCCGCGAGGAGTCGATCGACGAGATGAAGCACGCCCAGTCGCTCATCGAGCGGATCCTCTACCTCGAGGGCGTGCCGAACATGCAGAAGTACCTGCGGATCAACGTCGGCCAGACCGTGCCCGAGCAGCACGCCTTCGACCTCGAGGTCGAGCGGGCCGCCGTCGAGCGACTGAACGCGGGCCTCGAGCTCTGCCGTTCCGTCGGCGACAACGGGTCGCGCATGCTCCTCGAGGCGATCCTCAAGGAGGAGGAGGGCCACATCGACTGGCTCGAGGCTCAGCTCCAGCAGATCGCGGACATCGGCCTGCAGAACTATCTCGCTCTGCAGGCCGAGACCTGAAATCCGGCCGCCCCGGGAGAACTACTCCCCGGTCGTCGTCTTCTGTGCGAGGGCCGTCATGCCCGAGAGCCCGCCGAGCCCCATCGTCTCGACGGCGCTCGACGGCACGATGACCATCGAGCCCTTCTCCTTGATCGCCTCGTAGAGCATGTTCATCGCGCGCAGGTGCAGCGCGAGTGGGTGGTCCTTGTAGGCGTCTCCCGCCTCGACGAAGCGCGCCGAGATCTCCGTCTCCGCGGTGCCGAGGATGATGCGGGCCTGGCGTTCGCGTTCGGCCTGTGCCTGGCGCGACATCGCGTCTTCGAGGTCGGCGGGGATCTTCACGTCACGGATCTCGACGGACTGGACGGTGATCCCCCACGGGTTCGTCTTCTCGTCGAGGATCGTCTGGAGCTGCTTCCCGAGCCGCTCGCGCTCCGTGATCATCTCCGCCAGCTGGTGGCGGCCGATCGTCTCGCGGAGCGCCGTCTGCGCCGAAAGCGCGACCGCGTCGAGGTAGTCCGCCACCTCGAGGACCGACTTCTGGGCGTCCCAGACGGTCCAGAAGACGATCGCGTCGACGTTCACGGGGACGGTGTCCTTCGTGAGGGCCGACTCCGCCGAGACGTCGGTCACGCGGACGCGCTGGTCCACGAGCTGCGTGATCTGGTCGATGACGGGGATCAGCGCGAAGAATCCCGGCCCCTTGAGGCCCCGGAACTTCCCGAAGCGCAGAACCACCGCGCGCTCCCACTGATTGGCGACCTTGAGCGCGAAGAGGAGGTAGACGCCGAGGACGATCCCGGCGACGAGAGCGGCAGGAGACTGCGCCGCGACGGCCCCGGCGATTCCCACGAGGATCGACAGGAAGAACGCGAGAAAGCTCACGCCGTTCACGTATCGGCGCGCCTGGGTGTCCCTCTCGCTCTGGCGCTGCCGGCGTTCGGACGGCGTCGAACGGTCCGTTTCGGCGGCCGCCCGGGCCTCCTTAACTTTCTCGGTGAGCCGGGGAAAGATGACTGGGTTCACGGCGTTACCTCCTGCCGGCCTCTTCGGTGCGCTCGAGAAGGGCTTCGGCAAACTCTTCGTGTGTGAATCCCTGGGCGGTGGCGGTCGTCAGAAACTGGTCCACGAGACGCTCGAGGGCCTTTCGGCGATCGGCGGTCTTCTTCTCGGGCTTGCGCGCGGAGACGAACGTGCCGGTCCCCTGCTGCGTCTCGACGATCCCGCGGATCTCCATCTCGCGGTAGGCGCGCGCGATCGTGTTCAGGTTCACGGAGAGCTCGACGGCGAGCGCCCGGACCGTGGGGAGCTGGACGCCCGGCTTCAGCCGCCCGTCGCCGACGGCGAGGAGCACCTGGTCGATGACCTGCCGGTAGAACGGCACGCCGGACGCAGGGTCGAGGCGGAACGGGGGGCTCGCCATGGTCTTAATGTACTAGTTCACTAGTACAACGTCAAGGGGCGATTTCAGAGCACGTCGGCGAGCGTCGCCTTCTCGAGCTTCGTGGAGACGAAGTCCCGGATCTCCTTGAAGACGCGGAGCAGCTTCTTCTCGCGCTCGACGGGCGTGGACTCGTAGAAATACGTGCTGACGGACTCGGTGGGCGCGAGGGCGCCGTCCAGCAGGCGCACGACCTCGGCCAGCGAGATCTTCGACGCAGGGCGCCCCAGCCGGTATCCCCCGTGCGGCCCCTTCTGGCTCTTCACGAGGCCCGCGCGCTTGAGCGCCATCAGGAGCTGCTCCAGGAACTTCGCGGGCAGCCCCTGCGCCTCGGCGATGGCCGAGACGGCGACGTACCCCTCGCCCTCCGCACGCGCGAGGTGGATGAGCGCGAGCAGGGCGTATTCGCTGCGGCGGGTGAGCTTCACGGACCGATTGTCCCCCGAACGGATAATACTTGACTAGACTAGTGGGATAAGTAATATAAAAGAGAAGAAAGAAGATTTTCTTAGAAGGTAATAGGGCATGGCTCCGATCGTTCAGAACCCGTCGACTCGCGTCTGCCGCACGCTCGTGCGCCTCACCGCAACCCTCGCTCTTCTCTTCACCTTCAAAGAAATCTTCTCTTCCTCTTCTCTTTCTCTCGCGGCACCCACCGCCACGCTGCTGAACGTCTCCTACGACCCCACACGCGAGCTCTACGAAGAAATCAACGCCGCATTCCGGAAGAAGTGGGAGCCGGCGCACGGGCCGATCACGATCCGCCAGTCCCACGGAGGATCGGGCAAGCAGGCCCGCGCGGTCATCGACGGTCTCGAGGCCGACGTCGTCACGCTCGCCCTTGCGGGTGACATCGACGCGATCGCCGAGAAGAGCGGCCTCCTCCCCGCCGCGTGGCAATCCCGGCTGCCGCAGAACAGCGCCCCGTACACGTCCACGATCGTCTTCGTCGTCCGCAAGGGCAACCCGAAGAAGATCCGCGACTGGGACGACCTCGCGAGGCCCGGCGTCGCCGTGATCACGCCGAACCCGAAGACCTCGGGCGGCGCGCGCTGGAACCACCTCGCCGCGTGGGGCTGGGCCTTGCGGCAGAAGGGCGGCAGCGAGGCGACGGCACGCGAGTTTCTGACCCGCTTCTACCGGAACGTCCCGGTGCTCGACACCGGCGCCCGCGGGTCGACGGTGACGTTCGCAGAGCGGGGAATCGGAGACGTCCTCGTCGCCTGGGAGAACGAGGCGTTCCTCCTCACGAAGGAGATCGGGAAGGACAGGTTCGAGATCGTCGTGCCGTCCGTCAGCATCCTTGCCGAGCCGCCCGTCTCCCTCGTGGACAGGAACGCCGACAAACGTGGGACGCGCGCCGCCGCGCAGGCCTATCTCGAGTTCCTCTACACGGACGAGGGACAGGAGATCGTCGCGAAGCACCACTACCGCCCGCGCTCGGCCGCGGTCGCCGCGCGCTACGCCGCGACGTTTCCGAAGGTCTCGCTCTTCACGATCGACGGCGCGTTCGGCGGCTGGAAAAAGGCCCAGAAGGCTCACTTCGACGACGGCGGCGTCTTCGACGCCGTGACGGCCGCCACGCAGGGCGCCCGGTGACGACGAAGCGCCGACAAGGCGTCCTCCCGGGCTTCGCGCCCGCGCTCTCCCTGGCTTCGCTCTACGTGGGCCTCGTCGTCGTCCTTCCGCTCGCCGCGCTCGCGCTGCGCGCTGCGAGCCTCACGGGCGATGACTTCCTGCGAATCGTCACGGCGCCGCGCGCCCTCGCCGCGTACCGGTTGAGCTTCGGCGCGGCGCTCCTCGCCGCGCTCCTGAACGCCGTCTTCGGCCTTCTCGTCGCGTGGGTCCTCGCGCGCTACCGCTTCCGCGGGCGCGCGATCCTCGACGCGTTCGTGGACCTTCCGTTCGCGCTCCCGACGGCCGTCGCGGGCCTCACGCTTACGGCGCTCTACTCAGGCCAAGGCTGGATCGGCCGGTTCCTCGAGCCGCTCGGCCTGAAGGTGGCCTTCGCGCCGGCCGGCGTCGTCCTCGCGCTGACGTTCGTCGGCCTGCCGTTCGTCGTGCGCGCCGTCCAGCCCGTCCTTCAGGATCTCGACCCCGAGCTCGAGGAGGCCGCCGGTGTCCTCGGGGCCTCCCGCCTGCAGGCGTTCCTGCGCGTCGTCTTCCCGAACCTTCTCCCGCCGCTCCTCACGGGGTTCACGCTCGCGTTCGCGCGCGCCCTCGGCGAGTACGGCTCGATCGTGTTCATCTCGGGGAACCTCCCGATGAAGACCGAGATCGCGCCGCTCCTGATCGTCACGAAGCTCGAGCAGTACGACGAGGCCGGCGCCACGGCGATTGCGGTCGTCCTCCTCCTCGCCTCCTTCGCCCTCGTCTTCGCCGCGAACGCCCTCCAGCGCTGGACGCGAAGGCGTGCCGGCGCCTCGGCCATGGCCGCGAGCCGCGGCTTTCGCCCCGCGCCGACGCTCGCCGAGCGGCCCGCAGTCCGCCGTGCCCTCGTGGGCGCCGCGCTCGCGTTCCTCGGTCTCTTCGTCTTCCTCCCGCTCGCGTCGGTCTTCGCGCAGGCGCTCCGGAAGGGCCCGGCCGCGTACCTCGCCGCGATCACGGAGCCGAACGCCCTCGCGGCGATCCGGCTCACGCTCCTGACCGCCGCGCTCGTCGTGCCGTTCCATCTCGTCTTCGGCCTCCTGACGGCCTGGCTGGTCGCGAAGTTCCGGTTCCGGGGCAAAGGGTTCCTCGTCGCGCTCGTAGACCTCCCGTTCGCGGTCTCTCCCGTCATCGGCGGTCTCGTCTTCGTCCTCCTCTTCGGCCGGCGCGGCCTCCTCGGACCGTTTCTTCAGCTGCACGACTGGAAGGTGATCTACGCGGTGCCGGGCATCGTGCTCGCGACCATCTTCGTCACGTTCCCGTTCGTGACGCGCGAGGTGCTCGCGGTGATGGAGGCGCAGGGCAATGCCGAGGAGGAGGCCGCACTCACGCTCGGCGCAAACGGGTGGCAGACGTTCTTCCGCGTGACGCTCCCGAAGGTGCGGTGGGGGCTGCTCTACGGCGTCGTCCTCTGCAACGCGCGCGCGATGGGAGAATTCGGCGCCGTGTCGGTGGTCTCGGGACACATCCGCGGGGTCACGAACACGATCCCGCTGCACGTCGAGATCCTCTACAACGAGTACGACATGACGGGCGCCTTCGCCGTCGCGTCCCTCCTCACGTTCCTCGCGCTCGTGACGCTCGCCGTCCGGAAGCTCGAGGAGGCCCGGGTGGCCGCGCGATGAGCGTCGAGGTCCGCAACCTCGCGCGCCGATTCACGGACGACGGCCCGCCCGCGGTGGCCGACGTGTCGTTCACGGCGCCGACGGGCGCGATCACGGCCGTGCTCGGCCCTTCCGGAGCAGGCAAGTCGACGGTCCTCCGGATCATCGCGGGCCTCGAGGAGCCCGACGCGGGCCGCGTCCTTCTCTCGGGCGAGGACGTCACGACGACGCCGGTCCAGAAGCGCGGCGTGGGCTTCGTCTTCCAGGGTTACGCGCTCTTCGGCCACCTGACCGTGCGCGAGAACGTGGCTTTTGGTCTTCGGGTCCGCCGTGTCCCGCGCCGGGAGGCCTTCGCGAAAGCCGACGAGCTCCTCGCTCGCGTGCAGCTCGACGGCCTCGAGGGGCGGCGCCCGAACGAGCTCTCCGGCGGGCAGCGGCAGCGCGTCGCGTTCGCGCGTGCCCTCGCCGTGAACCCGCGCGTCCTCCTCCTCGACGAGCCGTTCGGCGCGCTGGACGCGGGCGTGCGGCTCGAGCTCGGCGAGTGGCTCCTCCGACTGCACGACGAGACGGGCCTCACGACGCTCCTCGTCACACACGACCAGCCCGAGGCCTTCTCCCTCGCCTCGCACCTCGTCGTCCTCTTCGACGGGAAGGTCGCGCAGGCCGGCACGCCTGCCGAGCTGCGGGCGCAGACAACCGACGAACGCCTCGCGGCCTTCCTGAGAGTCGTCCGGCGCTGAACGGTCTGGCGCACCGACCGTCCCGGCTCTCCCCTGTAGCATCCCGCGCAGGGGGAACATCATGAAGAGGATCGCCGGTACCGGAATCATCCTCGCCTCGGTTCTCGGCGGGATCGCCGGAAGCCTCGCCACTGTGGCCGTCCGTAGCGCCAACGCGGTCGCCGCCCCTCAGACGGTCGCGGGAACGTCGACGATGGCGCTCCCGCCTTCGGCCGAGGCGAGAATCGCGCAACTGGAGCAGAAGCTCGCCGCCCTGAAAACCGCCTACGAGGGCCATGGCCATCCGTACACGGCCCCGGGCTGCGGCGGGCGCGTGGCCCTGTCCGTCTTCAAGGAGTTCCTCTCGCGGCCGTCACCGCCCCCTTACACGATCTGCCTCATCCCGGACGGATCGAGCCCGATCGCGGCGGGGACGACCTCAAAGCCGGTGGCCGCCCACTGATGCCGCAGGCCGGGCCGCTCGATCCGGAGTCCCTCCGCCTCGAGGAGGATCGCTCCCGCAAGGCGAACTGGAAGCGCTGGGGGCCGTACCTTTCCGACCGCCAGTGGGGCACGGTGCGAGAGGACTACGGCGCCGAGGGCCAGCCCTGGACGTACTTTCCGCACGATCACGCGCGCTCGCGCGCCTACCGCTGGGGCGAGGACGGCCTCGCGGGTTTCTCCGACCGCCACGGCCTGATCTGCCTCGCGCCGGCGCTCTGGAACGGGCACGATCCGATCCTCAAGGAGCGCCTCTTCGGCCTCTCCGGGCCCGAGGGCAACCACGGCGAGGACGCGAAGGAGTACTGGTTTCACCTCGACGGGACGCCGACGCATTCGTACATGCGGATGCTCTACAAGTACCCGCAGGCCGAGTTTCCGTACCGCGCCCTCGTCGAGGAGAACGCGCGGCGGACGCGCCTCGATCCCGAGTTCGAGCTCCTCGACACCGGTGTCTTCGCGGAAAGCCGCTACTGGGACGTGTTCGTCACGTACGCGAAGGCCTCGGCGGAGGACCTCCTCGTGACGATCGAGGCCGTCAACCGCGGCCCCGACGCGGCTCCGCTCCACGTCCTCCCGACGATCTGGTTTCGCAACACGTGGTCGTGGGGCCTCGATGCGCGCCTGCCCCGCCTCGAGGCGTCGGCGCCTCCGGCCGGCGCCGCGGCGATCGCGGTCCACCACCCGTATTACGGCGGCCGGACGCTCTACGTCGAGGGTGCGCCGGATCTCCTCTTCACGGACAACATCTCGAACGCCCGGAAGCTCTGGGGCGCCGAGGACGAGGGCCGGTTCGTGAAGGACGCCTTCCACGAGCGCGTCGTCCACGGCGTCACGGAAGCCGTGAACCCGGCGGGCTACGGGACGAAGGCGGCCGCCTGGTTCCGTTTCGACGTCCCCGCGGGCGAATCGCGCACGGTGCGGCTGCGCCTCACGGACCGCTCCCTCGCGGCGCCGTTCGACGAGGAGTTCGACCGAGTCCTCGCGGCGCGCCGGGACGAGGCGGACGCCTTCTACGCCCGCGTGATTCCCCGCGAGCTCTCCGCCGACGCGAAGAACGTGATGCGGCAGTCGTTCGCGAGCATGCTCTGGTCCAAGCAGTACTACGGCTACGACGTCGCGCGCTGGCTGAGGGGAGACCCCGGCCAGCCGTCCGCTCCGGACGAGCGTCTCCGCGGGCGCAACGCAGCCTGGCAGCACCTCTTCAACGCCGACGTCCTCTCGATGCCGGACAAATGGGAATACCCGTGGTACGCCGCGTGGGACCTCGCCTTCCACACGATCCCGCTCGCGCTCGTGGACCCTGACTTCGCCAAGGACCAGTTGGTCCTCCTCCTGCGCGAGTGGTACATGCACCCGAACGGGCAGCTCCCCGCGTACGAGTGGAAGTTCGAGGACGTGAACCCGCCCGTTCACGCGTGGGCCGCGTGGCGCGTCTACAAGATCGACGCGAAGCGGTCTGGCACGCCCGATCGCGCGTTCCTCGCGCGCGTCTTCCACAAGCTGCTCCTGAACTTCACGTGGTGGGTGAATCGCAAGGACCAGGACGGAAACAACGTTTTCCAGGGAGGCTTCCTCGGGCTCGACAACATCGGTCTCTTCGACCGAAGCAAGCCGCTCCCGTTCGGCGCCACGCTCCAGCAGTCCGACGCGACGAGCTGGATGGGGATGTACTGCCTGAACATGGGCACGATCGCCCTCGAGCTGGCCCGCGAGGACAAGGCCTACGAGGACATCGCCTCGAAGTTCTTCGAGCACTTCATGTACATCTCGAAGGCGATGAACGCGCCGGAGCACGGCACGGGGCTTTGGGACGAGTCGGACGGCTTCTTCTACGACGTCCTTCGCCTCGCCGACGGCCACGGCATCCCGATGAGGATCCAGTCCATGGTCGGCCTCATCCCGCTCTTCGCCGTCGCGACGCTCGAGCCCGCCCACCTCGAGGCCTTCCCCGGCTTCCGCCGACGGATGCAGTGGTTCCTCGACCACGGCGCGGCGTATGGCGCGAAGGTCGAGACGCAGACAACGGCCGCGGGGACGCGCCGCCTGCTGTCCCTCGTGGGGAGGGAGCGCCTTCGGCGCATCCTCGACCCGCTCCTCGACCCCGACCGCTTCCTGTCCGACCACGGGATCCGGTCGCTTTCCCGGGCGCACCGGGACCGCCCCTTCGTCGTGCCATGGGACGGCCGCGAGTTGCGCGTCGACTACGAGCCGTCCGAGTCGCGGACCAGCCTCTTCGGGGGCAACTCGAACTGGCGCGGCCCCGTCTGGTTTCCGGTGAACTTCCTGCTGATCGAGTCGCTCCAGAAGTTCCACCACTTCTTCGGCGACACCTTCACGGTGGAGTTTCCGAAGGGCTCCGGACGCGAGCTCAGCCTCTGGCAGGTCGCCGACGAGCTTTCCCGGCGCCTCACCGGGATCTTCCTCGCCGGGCCGGACGGCCGGCGGCCCGCGTTCGGCGGGACCGGGATCTTCCAGGCGGACCCCCACTGGAGGGACCTCCTCCTCTTCCACGAGTACTTCAACGGCGACGACGGAGCCGGGCTCGGCGCCTCCCACCAGACGGGCTGGACCGGCCTCGTGGCCAAGCTCCTCCAGCAGGCCGGAGACGGCCGGCCGGAATAGAGGCGCCCCTTCGCGTCATCCACCCCTGCACGTGGAGCGACAACCCTGAGACAGAGTCTTTGATCCAGTCGCAATCTCACTTCCGTAGTGGTATGAAGAACCCGCACCTCGAGCGCATTAAAGGAGGACCCATGAATCGTCGCCAGTTCGCCGCCACCCTCGGTGCCGCCGTCGCCGGCCTCGTCGCCGGCAAGACCCTCCTCGCCGACGACAAGCCCGCCGACAAGCCCGCCAAGCACGCCTGCAAGGGCTTGAACGCCTGCAAGGGCCAGGGCGGCTGCGCCACGAAGGAGAACTCCTGCGCGGGCGCGAACGCGTGCAAGGGCAAGGGCGGCTGCGCCACCGCGGCCAAGCACGACTGCGCCGGCAAGAACGAGTGCAAGGGCCAGGGCGGCTGCAAGTCCGGCGACAACAAGTGCGCCGGCAAGAACTCGTGCAAGGGCAAGGGCGGCTGCGCCAGCCCGATGAAGAACGCGATGAAGCCGAAAGCCGCCGCGCCAGCGAGCTGACCTCCGATTTCCATGGGTGACCGCTTCGGGCTGCCCGACCTCGGCGTGGGGGTCGGGCTCCGCACCGTCCACTTCGGACACATCCTCGCGAAGAAGCCCGACGTGGACTTCTACGAGGCCCTCACCGAAAACTTCCTCGACACGGGCGGGCGTCCGCTTCACGTCCTCGACCGCGTTGCGGAGCGGACGCCCGTCGTGCTGCACGGGGTCTCGATGTCGATCGGCGGGACCGACCCCCTCGACTTCGACTACCTCCGGAAGGTCAAGTCGCTGGCACACCGGACGAAAGCGCTCTGGGTGTCGGACCACCTCTGCTTCACGGGCGTCATGGGCCGCAACACGCACGACCTCCTCCCCCTCCCCTACACGGAGGAGTCCCTGAAGCACGTCACGAAGCGCGTCAAGACGGTCTCGGACGTCCTCGAGCGGCCGCTCGTCCTCGAAAATCCGTCTTCTTACGTCGAGTTCCGCGCGTCGACGATCCCCGAGTGGACGTTCTTCGACCGCCTCCTCCGGGACGCCGACTGCGGAATGCTCCTCGACGTCAACAACGTCTACGTGAGCTCCGTCAACCACGGCTTCGATCCCGTCGCCTACCTCGACGCTCTCCCCCACGACCGCGTCGTCCAGTACCACCTCGCCGGCCACACCGACAAGGGAACGTACCTTCTCGACACGCACAGCGCGCGCGTGAAGGACGAGGTCTGGAGCCTCTTCCGCCACGCGAACGCTCTCACGGGCCCGCGCGCGACGCTTCTCGAGTGGGACGAGGACATTCCGGACTTCGAGACCGTCCACGCCGAGGCGAAGAAGGCGCTCGCCCACCGGCCTCCCCTCGTTCGGGTCGAAGCCCGCGTGACCGCGGCCGCCCATGCCTGAACTTCGCGCGCTCGAACGCTGGATGCAGGCCTCGATCGTGCACCCGGGCACGATCGAGGAGGCGATCCGCAGCCGCGCCGCCACGCGGCACGTCCCGCTGCGCGAGGCCGAGCGCGCGATTCTGCCCTCGAAGACGATGGCGCCTCTCGAGCGGCTGGCCGTCTACCAGGGCATGTACCCCCTCCGGATGCACGACGCGCTCGCAGCCGACTATCCGGGGCTCCGTGCCTTTCTCGGACACCACCTCTTCGAGCACTTCGTGGCCGACTACGTCGCGGTCCACCCGTCGCGGAGCTACACGCTCAACCGGCTCGGCGACCACGTCCCGGACTTCGTGAAGACGTGGCATCACCCGAAGCGCGCGTTCCTCGCGGACCTCGCCCGGCTCGAGCTCGCCGTCACGGAGACGTTCGACGCGGAGGACGATGCCGCGCCCGCGGCCCCGCCCGCGCACGTCGACTCCGACTGGGAGAGCCGCCGGTTCGGCATCGCGCCGACGCTGCGCCTCCTCGCCTTCCGGCACGCCGCCGGGCCCGCGCTCGACGCGCTCAAGGCAGGACGAAAGGCCTCGACCCGCCCGAAGGCGTCGTGGGCCGCCGTCCACCGCCGGAGCTTCGTCGTCTACCGGCTGGACCTCTCGCGCGGGGAGTTCCACCTGCTGGCGGCGCTGGCCGCCGGCGAGAGCCTCGGGAAGGCGCTGCGCCTCGCGGCGCGCAAGGCGCGGAGCCCGCTCTCCCCCGCGGCCGTCCGCAAGGCATTCCGCATCTGGACCTCGGAGGGGATCCTCCGGGCCTGAACGGTCAGGGCTTCGGCTTCGGGGGCGGCAGCTCGCGCGCCACGACCTCGGATTTGAAGCCCGCGCGGGCGTGCGAGCCGTCGCAGAACGGTTTGTTCTCCGAGTGGCCGCAGCGGCAGAGCCCGATCGAGGTACGGCCCGACAGCCCGAACGGCTGTCCCGCGGCATCCTCGAGCGTGACGGGGCCGCTCACGAGGAGCGAGCCGTCGTTGCGAACGGTGATCTTGACGTCGGTCACGGGGCCTCCGATCAGGTCTTCTTTTTCTTCTCGGCTTTTTCCGCCGTCAGGAATCGCTGGCGCGCGCCCTTCAGGAACTCGATTGCCAGCGCCGGCCCGTCCCAGCCTTCCATCGTGATGCCCTTGTCGAATCCGGGGCGCGACACCACGAGAGTGGGAAAGCCGCGCAGGCCGTAGCGGTTCGCGAGCGTGACCATCTCGGGCGAGTTCTTCCCGCGCACCTCCTCGCGCACGAGGATCGGGACGTAGTCCTTCGCGATCTGGTCCGCGACCACCTTCTGCGAGAAGACCTGCTGCTCGAGGAGGTGGCAGGGGCCGCACCAGTCGGCCGTGAAGAAGTAAAGGGCGAGCTTGCCCGCCTTCTTCGCCTCGGCCTCGCCCGCGACGATGGGGCGCCACTTGACGAGGCTCGGCGACGCCGCGTGCGCGCGGCCGGCGGCCGCCAGGAACGCGAGGGTGACGACGAGCGCGCCCATCGGGCGCCGGAAAACGGGGGCTCCTGTCATGCCCGGATGTTAGCGCGGCGGCGCGGCCGCGGCGCCCGCATCCGAGCCGTCCGAGATCTCGGAGCTGAGCTCCCGGAAGCTCCGCGGCCACTCGGACGGCGGCCGGCGCAGGGCGTCCTGCATGGCGCGCGTCCGGATCCCGCGGGCCGCCTCGGCGAGGAGACCCGCGGCGTACGCATACTGGCCGCGATCGCGCGCGCGAAGAGCCTGCACGAGCACGACCGGAGGCGCGCGCCGGACGCGGTCCGGAAGCTCGTCGGCGAACGCGTGCGCGGTTTCGTCCTGTCCCGACAGGCGCAGGCCCTCGAGACGGATGGCGGCCATGTATCCCGACGGCAGCAGCGCGAAGAGCGTCTCCGCGATCCGCGCCGCACGGTCCGGCCGGCCGATGTCGAGATTCCGGAGCGCCTGGTCCGCGAGGCCCGCGTACCAGGCCGGGTTATAGGTTCCGGGGCGCTCGCCGCGCGGGTGCCGGAAGCTCATGAAGAGGTGCGGCCAGCGGAACGGCGTCGTGAGGTAGTTCACGAGCGGCGTCCGCGTCGTGATCATCGGCGAGGGCGGCGGCAGGTCCGGAACGGCGTCCGGATGCGCGGCCAGCCAGGGCGGGCGCAGCAGCCTTTCGCGGCGCTCGTCGTCGCCGAGGTCCGCGAACCGGACCCCGAGGAGGAAGGGGTGCAGCCGGAACGCCGAGAAACCGGCGTCGGACGCCGCAGGAACGTAGCGCCAGAGCCGGTACGTGCCGTTCTCCTCGCGCGGTGGCCGGAACGAAGCGGGATATTCCGCGTACAGCTCCGGCGAGACTCGGCCAAGCCCGGTCGACGAGACGTAGAAGAAGGACGCCGCCTCGGATTCGAACGTCCCGAGCGCATTGACGCCGATCCCGAGCGCGACGAGCGTCGCCCCGGCCGCGCGCCCGAGGCGCGAGGCCGCGGCCGTTCCCGCGATGGCGGCGAGAACCGGCACGAGCGGGACGAGGAAGCGTGGCCCCCAGCCGCCGCTGCCGTCCCAGGCCCACCACCGGGCGTACACGGCGAAGAACGCCACGCCAAGCGCGGCGACGGCGACCGCCGCGGCGCGCGTGGTGACCGCCCGCGTCAACAGGACGAGGCCGACGATCGCAAGAATCGCAAGCGGGAAATAGAGCAGAAGCCCCTTGTTCGGCCCGACGAGGAGCCGCCAGGCTCCGTCGAGGAACGGGTGTGCGAATTTCTGGTCCCCGTAGGACGAGAACGGCTTTCCGAAACGCACGAACTCGAACGCGAGCATCGCGGCGAGGGGCGCCGCGGCGCCCGCCGCCGCCGCGGCCACGAGCCGGAGCCGCGCGCGTGACGGAGGCCAGACGGCCGGGACGAGCGGCAGGAGGGCCAGCGGCGCGAACACGAGGTTCACGGATTTCGTGAGGACGAGCCAGCCCGCGAAAAAGCCGGCGGCCGCGGCCCGGCGCGTGGCTGCTCCGGCACCGTCCTCGGCCGCCCGCACCGCGAACAGGAACGCGAAGACGAGACAGGCCGCCTGGAGCGGCTCGGAGAACCCGTAAGCCGTGTAAGCCCACAGCGGCGATCCGAGAGCCGTCCCGAAGACGGCGAGCCCCTGGCCGAACGCGCCGGCGCCGAGCGCCGCGGCGAGCAGTCCGGCGCCCGCCGCGGCCGCCGTCACCAGAAGCACTTCGAGGAACACGAACAGGGTCTGCGAGGTGCGGGCCCCGAACGCCGCTTCCCAGGGCCGCGCAAGGGCGGCGAAGGGGGCCTCCACGAGCGGAAGGCCCATGCCGTAGGGCGCCACGGCGTCGCCTCCGGCCCGCGCGATGCTGAAGTGCTGGTTGCGGGAGATTCCGATCTCTCCCGTCGTCGCAATCGAGATCGCCGTGTAGAGCATCTGCTGCTCGTCGCTCACGGTCCCGAACGTCCGTTCCTCGGCCGTCGCCGCGAGCAGAAGGAACGCCGCCGCGACGCAGGCGGCGAGGCTGCGGCTCACCGCCGGTCCTCGCCCCCGTGGGCCGGCGGCGCCGGACGAGATGCGCCCGCGAGCGCTCGGCGCACTGCGGCGGCCGGGTCGGTCTCGACGGCGAAATAATCGGCGCCCTCGCGGGCGAATCCCTCGTCCGCGATCCTGCGCGTCGCCGCGAGAAGAGGGTCGAAGAAGCCGGAGCGGTTGTAGAGGACGATCGGGCGTGCGTGGTGCCCGAGCTGCCGCCAGGTCACGATCTCGAAGAACTCGTCGAGCGTGCCGTATCCGCCGGGCAGCGCGAGGAAGCCGTCCGCCATGTCGGCCATGAGCGCCTTGCGCTCGTGCATCGTGTTCACGACCTCGAGGCGCGTGAGGCCGCCGTGCGCGACCTCCTTCGCGAAGAGGCCGGCGGGAATCACGCCGTAGGCGATGCCGCCCTCCTCGAGCACCGCGTCCGCGAGGACGCCCATCAGCCCGACGCGCCCGCCGCCGAACACGAGCCCGGCGCCCGCGCGGACGATCTCGCGGCCCACCGCCGCCGCCTCGTCGGCGTACGCCGTCGAGACGCCGGCGCGCGCTCCGCAGAACACGGCGAGCATGGGGCGGTCGAAGGGCGGGGCCATCCCCCGGATGATGCCCGATCCCGCGCCGCCTGCTAAGGTCCGCCCGTGGAATCGCCCGATCGGCTCGATCCCGCCCGCGCCGCCCTCAGGGCCGCCCTCCTCCGCCACGTTCCGGCCGACGGCCGCGAAGCGGGCGATCGTGCGGCGATCCTCGCGCTCGTCGAGACGGAGCCCGGCTGTTTCGCGCGGAAGACGTTCGCGCCGGGACACGTCACGGGCAGCGGGTTCATCGTCCATCCCCCGTCGCGGCGCGTTCTCCTGCATCACCACCGGCGGCTCGACGCATGGCTGCAGATGGGCGGCCACGACGAGGGCGAGAGCGACCCGCGGGCGACGGCGCTCCGCGAAGGCGCCGAGGAATCGGGCCTGACGGACCTCGTCCTCCTGTCGCCGGAGATCCTCGACGTGGACGTACACCCGATCCCGGCGGGAAAGGGCGAGCCGCCCCACCTCCACCACGACGTGCGCTACGCGCTCGCGACGCTCGCGCCGGACGCGATCCGCCGGGACGACGCCGAGTCGATCGCCCTGCGCTGGTTCTCTTTCGAGGAAGCGGCCGCCGCGATGGACGACGCCGACGCGACCCGGGCCCTCGACCGGCTCACCCGGCTGCTGGACGGCGCGCGGCGCTAGCGGGTAAGGGCCGTCAGCGCCCTTCGAGGGTGTCCGCGTTCGCGTCTTCGAGAGCCGCCGCATCCGCGTACATCTCGTCGATGACGTCGCGGTATTTCGAGACGACGACGCGGCGCTTGATCTTCAGCGTCGGCGTCAGCTCGCCGCCCTCGATCGAGAAGTCCTCCGTGAGGAGGCGGAACGCACGGATCTGGCGCTCGTGCGGCTCGTCGCCGTTCAGGATCTCGATCGCCTGCTTGAACAGGGACAGCACCTTCGCGTCCGCCACGAGCTCCTGGCGGGTCCGGTAGGACACGTTCGCGCCCATCGCCCAGCTCTCGAGCTTCTCGAAGTTCGGAACGACGAGGGCCGAGAGGAACTTCTGCCGGTCGCCGATCAGGACGGCCGAGGAGACGAAGCGAACGGCCTTGAGCGCGGCCTCGATCGGAGCCGGCGCGATGTTCTTGCCGTAGGCGTTGATCAGGATTTCCTTCTTGCGGTCCGTGAGCGTCAGAAAACCGTCGAGGTCGAAGGAGCCGATGTCGCCCGTGAGGAACCAGCCGTCGGCGTCGAAGACGCTCGCCGTCTCCTCCGTCTTCCGCCAGTAACCGCCGTCCATGATGCTCGGTCCTTTCGCGAGGACCTCGCCGTCCGGCGCGATCTTGAGCGTGACCCCCGGGATCGCCCGGCCGACGGTGCCGAGACGCCACTCGCCAGGCCGGTTGCACGTGAGGACAGGGCTCGTCTCCGTGAGGCCGTAGCCCTCGTAGACCTCGACGCCCGCGGCCCAGAAGAACGCCGCGACGTCGTGCGCGAGGGGTGCGCCTCCCGAGATCGCGAAGAGGAACCGGCCGCCGAGGCGGGCCTTGATCTTCCCGAAGACGAGACGGTCCGCGATCCGGTACTTGAGCCGGAGGAAGAACGGCGGTTTCTCGCCGGACTCGACGGCCCGGAGGTGCATCGCGCCGACCTGCACGCCCCATTCGAAGATCGCGCGGCGCAGGGCCGGGGCGGCGTCCACGGCGTTGCGGACGCGCGCGAGCATCTTCTCGTAGACCCGCGGCACGGCGGCGAAGCAGTGCGGCTTGATCTCGGCGAAGTTCTCGGAGAGCTTGTCGATCGATTCCGCGTACGCGATCGTCGTCGCGCGAGAAAAGAAGAGGTAGTCGACCATCCGCTCGAAGACGTGCGAGAGCGGCAGGAACGACAGCGCGACCATGTCCGGCGTCACTTCGAACAGCGTCGAGCAGGTCGCGACGTTCGCGACGAAGTTGCCGTGCGTCAGGATCGCGCCCTTCGGCTCGCCCGTCGTTCCCGACGTGTAGATCATCGTCGCGAGGTCGGTTGGAAGGATGGACGAGGCGCGTTCCTCCCACGCCTCGGGGTCCGCCGCGAGGGCCGAGAGCCCCTTCTGGACCACCGTCTCGAACGGGACGGCCCGGCCCGCGCTCCACGGGACCTGCTCGAGCACGACGACGTGCTTGAGCTCCGGGCAGCGGTCGCGCACGTCGAGGACCTTCTGGAGCTCGATCGCGTTCGAGACGACGACGACCTTCGCGAGCGAGTCCCGGAGGATGTACTCGACCTGCGGGGCGAGGTACGAGGTGTAGATGGGGACGGTCAGCGCTCCCAGCGAGAGCGTCGCGAAGTCCGTCATGGGCCACTCGGGCCGGTTCTCCGAGAGGATTGCGACGCGATCCTGCCGGTCGACGCCGAGGAGGGCCAGCCCGAGCGCCAGCCCCTTCGTCCGCTCCTCGAACTCACCCGCGGAGACGGGCTTCCAGGCCCCGTCCACCTTCGAGACGAGCAGATCCGCCTTCCCGCTCGCGGAGGCGTGGCGGAAGTAATCGACGAGAGTTCTCGCGGGAAGGGCTTCGATCACGTGCGTCGCCTGGAGATTATGCCGAATCGCCGCGTTCCGGCGCTCACAGGACCGTCATTCCCACGGAAAGGACGTCCGCGCAGCCCGACCGGATGTCTTCGAGGACGGCCGGGCCGGGGCCCTGGTCGACCTGGATGCGGGCGCACGCCGCCTCGGCGCCGGCGAAGACGACGTTCTCCGTCTGCTGCACGTTGATCCCGGCGGCCCTGAGGACGCCGAAGACGTGCGCGAGAACGCCGACGCGGTCGCGGTGCCGCACCGTGAGGAGATGCGTCGCGGGAGTCCGGCTCGCGAGGTTGACGGCGTTCGGGATCGCACCGGTCGCCGCGAACGCGGCGACGATGCGGACGGTCTCGGCCGCGATCGCGTTCTGCGCCTGCTCCGTCGAGGCGCCGACGTGGTGCGTGCCGATGACGCCGGGGAGCTTCACGACGTCGTCCTCGAACGTGCCGCTCCCGCCGGCAGGCTCCTTCTCGAAGACGTCGAGACCGGCCCGGATCCCGCGCCCGGCGATCGCCTTGCGCAGGGCGGCCGCGTCCACGATCTCGCCGCGGCTCGTGTTCACGAAAAAGGCCCCCGGTTTCAGCGCCTCGAAGAACTTCGCGTCCAGGAAGCCCTTCGTCTCCTTCGTGAGCGCGCAGTGGACCGACACGGCGTCCGAAGCGGCCGCGAGCGCGTGGATCGAGTCGGCGCGCGCCACGCCGAGACGCTCGGCGTGGTCGTCGTCGAGCGAGCGGCTCCACGCGACGACGGGCATCCCGAACGCCTGGGCGCGCGTCACGACCTCGAGGCCGATCGCCCCGAGGCCGATCACGCCGAGCGTCCGGCCCGCGAGCCCCTTCGCCTTGCCGTACTCGGCCTTGTTCCAGACGCCGCTGCGGAGGTCGACGGCCTGCTCGACGAGACGCCGGTCGAGCGCGAGAAGAAGGCCCCACGCCAGCTCGGCGACCGCGATCGCGTTCTTGCCGGGGCAGTTCGAGACCGCGACGGCCCGCGCGGAGGCGGCCGCGAGGTCGATCGTGTTCACGCCCGCTCCCGCCCGGACGATCAGAGAGAGACCGGAGGCCTTCTCGATCTCGGCCGCGGTCACCTTCGTCGAGCGGACGACGAGGACGTCGGCGTGCGACTCCGCGAGCCGGGCCCCGAGAGTCTCGCCCTCGAGCTTCGGCTCGTAGAGAACCTCGCACCCGAGGGCCGAGAGACCGGCGAGGCCCGACTCCTCGAACTTGTCGGCGACGAGAACCTTCATGCGCTCCTCAGAAGCGGTGGACGAAGAGGCCCGAGCGCAGCTTCGGCTCGAACCACGTGGACTTCGGCGGCATCGTGACTCCGGCGTCGGCGATCGCCATGACGTCCGAGATCTGCGTCGGATACATCGCGAACGCGACCGCGCCGCGCCCCGAGCGCACGCGCTCCTCGAGCTCCGAGGTGCCGCGGATCCCGCCGACGAAGTCGATGCGCGGGTCCGTGCGCGGGTCGCCGATGCCGAGGACGGGGGCAAGGAGGCGATCCTGAAGAAGAGAGACGTCGAGGGCGGAAACCGGGTCGTTTCCGGAGACCGGCTCGCGAGGTGTGATGGTCTGCCAATTTTCTTTGAGGTAAAGAGAGAAGGTCCCGCGGCGGCTCGGCTCGGGCGCTTCGGCAGGCTTCACGTCGAACCGCTCTTTGACCTTTCTAAGAAAATCTTCTTCTCCCAGTCCCCCGAGATCCTTCACGACCCGGTTGTACGGGAGGATCGCCAGCTGGCGGTCCGGGAAGATCGCCGCCGGGAACCAGTTCACGGGGTGGTCGTCGGCGAGGGGGCCCTTCGCCGCGAGCGCCGCCCGGGCGCGGGACGCGGACGCGCAGCGGTGGTGGCCGTCGGCCACGTAGAGGAGCGGCACCGCCGCGAACGCCGAGACGAAGAACGCGACGTCCGTCTCCGGGACGAGCCAGAGCGTGTGCCGGACCGCGTCGGGCGCTTCGAAATCGAACTCGGGCCTCTGCGCCGTCACGGCCGCCACGCGGGCGTCGATTGCGTCGACGGCGCGGTACGTCAGGAAGACCGGCTCGGCGTGCGCGGATTGCGTGAGCAGGTGGCGGACGCGGTCGTCCTCTTTGTCCTTCCGGGTCTTCTCGTGCTTGCGAATGACGTCCGTGTCGTAGTCGTCCACGGAACAGGCCGCCACGAAGCCGTCCTGCGACCGCCCTCGCCAGGTCTGGCGGTAGATCAGGAGGCGCGGCACGGGGTCTTCGACGAGAGTGCCGTCGGCGAAAAATCGGTCGAGGTTCTCCCTCCCCTTCGCGTAGACCTCGTCGGCGTGAATGTCGGTCGTCTCGGCGAGGTCGATCTCGGGACGGCAGACGTGGAGGAACGACACGGGATTGCCGGCCGCGAGAGCGCGGGCTTCCTTCGTGTCGACGACGTCGTAGGGCACGGAGGCGACGCGCGCGGCGAGCGCCTTCGGCGGGCGGCCGGAACGGAACGGTCGGATGCGAGCCATGGGCGGAGAGTATCAACCGGACGCCCCGGCCGGTGGCCCCGGGGGGGCCGGACTTGCGCCGGGTGCTAGACTTTTTCCATCGATCGGACCCCGGTGAGGTGAAAGGAATCCGCGGAATGAAACTGTACGTCGGCAACCTCTCCTACGGCGTGAACGATTCGTCCCTCCGGGCCCTGTTCGAGGCGTACGGCGCGGTGGAGTCCGCCACCGTCGTCGCCGACCGCGACTCCGGCCGTTCCAAGGGCTTCGGCTTCGTGGAGATGAGCGACGCGGACGCCCAGAAGGCGATCCAGGCGCTCAACGGCTCCCAGCACGACGGCCGCACGATCCGCGTGAACGAGGCGCGCCCGAAGACCGATGCGCCCCGCGAGTCGAGGGGCCCCCGCTGATCCGTCCGGGAGCGTCCGGCGGCGCCCCCCTCCCGCTCAAGAGAATCCTGACGGCCGCGGTCCTCCCGATCGCGGCCTTTTTTCTTCTGACCGGCGCCGGGCCCTCGGGCGACGACCTCGTCTTCACGGGCGCGCGCGTCCTGGACGGCACGGGCGCCCCGTGGTTCCGCGCCGACGTCGCGGTCGCGGGCGGCCGCGTCGCGGCCGTCGGCCATCTGCCCGAGGCCCGCCTCTCCCGCGCCGCGCGGCGGATCGAAGCATCCGGCCTGTACCTCGCGCCCGGATTCATCGACCTCCTCGGACAGTCCGAGTACAACGTCCTCGTCGACGCCCGGGCCGCCTCGAAGATCACCCAGGGCATCACGACCGAGGTCACGGGCGAGGGCGGCTCGATCGCCCCGAACGACGAGCGGATGTTCCGCGATTCCGAGACGACGTGGAAGCGCTACGGCGTCCGCGCGGACTTCTTCACCCTCGCGGACTACTTCGGCCGCTTTGCCAAGGCCCCGCCCGCGATCAACCTCGGCACGTTTGTCGGAGGCGGCTCGCTGCGCGAGCTCGTGATCGGCGCCGAGAACCGGCGCGCGACGGCCGGCGAGCTCGCCCGCATGTGCGACGAGGTCGAAAAGGCGATGAAAGACGGCGCGCTCGGCCTCTCGTCGTCGCTCCAGTACGTTCCCGACATCTACAACTCCACCGACGAGATCGTCGCGATGGCGAAGGCCGCCGCGAAGCACGGCGGCGTGTATTTCATCCACCAGCGCTCGGAGAGCAACGCGATCGACGCGTCGCTCGACGAGGTCTTCCGGATCGCGCGCGAGGCGCGGATCCCGACGAACGTCTGGCACCTCAAGACGGCCTACAAGCGCAACTGGGGCCGGATGCCCGCCGTCCTCGCCCGGCTCGAGGCCGCGCGGGCCGAGGGCCTCGACGTCGCCGCCAACCAGTACCCGTGGATGGCTGCGTCGAACCCTCTCGACGCCTGCCTGCCGCCGTGGATGCGCGAGGGAGGCCGGGACAAGCTCCTCGCGCGGCTCAAGGACCCCGGCCTGCGCGAGAAGGCGAAGGCGGACATGGCCCGCGACGCGGACGACTGGCAGAACCAGTACTTCGGCAGCGGCGGCCCGTCGCGGATCCTCGTGTCGGCGGTGCTCACGCCCGCGCTCAAGCCGCTCGAGGGCAAGTCGATCGAGGAGATCGCGGCGGTGCAGAAGAAGGACCCGCGCGACGCCCTGATGGACGTCGTCCTCGCGGACGGCGCCCACGCGTCCTGCATCTTCTTCTGCATGGACGAGGAGGATGTGAGGTCGGCGCTCAAGCACCGGCTCGTGTCCTTCTGCACCGACTCGGGCGCCTCCGCGACGGACGGCATCCTCTCGGAGGAGAAATCTCACCCGCGCGGCTGGGCCTCGACCGCCCGCATCCTCGGAACGTACGTCCGGGACGAGAAGGTCCTGCCGCTCGAGGAGGCCGTCCGCAAGATGACGTCCTTCGCGGCGGCGCGCGCGGGCCTGAAGGACCGCGGCTTTCTCAAGGAAGGCTTCCCCGCCGATCTCGTCGCGTTCGATCTCGCGAAGGTGAAGGCCGTCTCGACGTACGCGGACCCGCTCCGGTACTCGGAGGGGTTCCCGTACGTGGCCGTCAACGGCGCGCTCGTCGTGGACGGCGGCCGGATCACCTCGGAGCGCCCAGGACGGGCGCTCCGAGGGCCCGGGTTCGCGCGCTGACGGGGCGCTACCGGGCGGGAACGGGCGCCGCGACGCTCGTCGCGTGCACGGGCGCCCGCTGCCACTTCTTCAGGAGGTCGACGACGATGTCGCCGATTCGGAGGAGGTTTTCCTGGCTGGACCCGCCGAGGTGCGGCGTCATGAGGACGTTCGGCGCCGCGAGGAGCGGGCTGTTCGGATCGGGCGGGTCGCTCAGGTAGACGTCCGTCGCGTACGCACGGACCTTGCCGGACGCGAGGGCGGCCGCGAGATCGGCCTCGACGACGATCGAGCCGCGCGCCGTGTTCACGAGGATGACGCCGTCCTTCATCTTCGCGATCGTGTGCTCGCTCACGAGTCCGCGCGTCTCGGCGGTGGCCGGCACGTGGAAGCTGATGAAGTCGGCCCGCTTGAAGAGCTCGTCGAGGTCGTCCACGAGCTCGGCGAGCGCGTGGTTCGCGATCTGCGGGTCGTACGCGAGGACCTTCATCCCGAAGGCCTGCGCGCGGCGGGCGACCTCGGTGCCGATCAGGCCGGCGCCCACGAGGCCGAGCGTCTTGCCGAAGAGCTCGGTGCGCTTGAGCTCCTTCTTGAGGAAGCGGCCGCCCTTGAGCCCGACGTGCCCCTCGACGACCCGGCTCGGAACCGCGAGCATGAGCGCCATCGTGAGCTCGGCCACGGCGACCGACGACGCGCGCGGCGTGTTCTTGACGTCGATGCCTCGCTCGCGGCAGGCCTGGATGTCGACGTTGTCGAGACCCACGCCGCCCCGGATCACGAGCTTGAGGTTCGGCGCGTTCGCAAGGTACTCGCGCGTGACCTTCGTCTTCGAGCGGACGAGGACGACGTCGGCCTCCTTGAGGCGGGCGGCGTCGGTGAGGACCTCGCCGAACGGGGCGAGGCGTTTGGGAAGCGATTCGTCGAACGAATCGGCCAGCAGGATCTTCATGTGGGCCTCCAACCTTGGGGCACGCCCCGCGTCAGGCCGGCGGACGCGTCCCCTCTACATGCTGAGGACCGGACGGGCGGGCGGCCATGATGAGCCCGTATCAGGGGCGCCGGGGAGCCGGGGTCAGTGCGCCGCTGGTTCGCGTCCCGGCCCTTCGGCCCAGGCGAGAAGGCGAGCGGCGTCCGGGTCCCCCGGCGAAAGCCGAACCGCTTCCTTGAGCCACGGAAGAGCGCGTGCGGTCTCCCCGCGGCCGAGATAGCCGGCCGCGGATCGAACGAGAAGGCGCGGGACCATCGGCGAAACCGCCGGGAGGCCCAGGACGCGCCGCAGCCACCGGGGAGACACCGAAGCGGCCGCGTCGGGGGGCGGACCACCCTCCGTGACGCCGCCCGTCAGCCAGGGGCGGTTGAGCTCGACCCCCGCGACGTTCCGGACGGCGAGCCAGGCGTGGCCCACGACCGGAGCGAGGGCGGGAATCGTGGAAACGCGCACGGGTCCCGCCACCGCCCACACGACCCCCGCGGGCGGACGGAGCGCCTCGGCGTATCCGTCCCATGCTCCCGGCGCGATCAGGACGCCGGGGAGGTTGACCAGCGCTCCCGCAACGAACGCGGCGCGCACCGCCCCCGCCACGACGAGCGCCGCGGGGGCGGCGAGGAGCGGAAGCACGGGAAGCAGGTGCCGCGGGCCCCACGCGGTGCCGCCCTCCCAGCTCCACCAGCGCGCGACGACGAGAAGGTGCAGGAGCGGCACTCCCGCGCAGAGCCAGACGGCCGCGCGCGGCGCGACCCTCAGGCCGAGGACGCCCGCGATGACCACCGGAGCGTAGAGAAGGAGGCCTCGCCCCGGCGAGAGAAGGAGACCGAAGAGGCCGGTTCCGATCGGCGTCGTGAAGCGGAGCATTTCGTCGCCGTAGCCCGCCTCGAAGAACGATCCGTAGAGAAGCCGGTTCGCCGCGATGTGGAGGCACAGGGCGGCCGCGAGGATCCCCATCGCGCGCAGGGCCCGCCCGCCGTCGCGAGAGGGCCGGGCGTCGAGGACGATGACGAAGAGGAGCACCGGCGTCGTCGCCCACAGGATCGGCTTGAGAAGACACGCGCCCGCCCAAGGGACGGCAGCGAAGGAGGGCGGGCGGCCCGAGAGAAGGAGCGCCGCTCCCGACGCGAGACCCGCGGCCGCGAACGGCTCGACGAACGAATCCGCCGCGTACGGCCAGAGAAAGGTCCCCGCGACGAGCGCCGCCTCCCATGGCCCCGTCGCGTCGGGCTTGAGGGCGCGCACGAGCCACCCGAACGCGAGTCCGGCGAGCAGGACTCCGGCCGACCACGTGAGCGCCGTCAAAGCGTCGACGCCCGCCGCGCCGATCACGCGGCGGACGGGCCACGCGGCGCCCAGGCCGGGAAGAGGCAGGAGGGACGGGAACAGCCCGTACTTCGAATGGTGCGGCGGCGCGATCTCGGGAGCCGAAGCGTCGGCGGGAGGCATCCGGCCGAAACCGGGCCCGCCCTGCACGAAGAGCCCCAGCGATTCCGAGACGACCTCCGCCCCGTCGGCCGTCGCCACCGCTCTTCCGATGTACGGCAGGGCGACGACCGCGAGGAGAGCGAGAAGGGAAAAGCGCCCCGGGCGCGAGGCCGGGCTTTCAGCCATTGGGGCGGCGCAGCGTGTCGACGGCTTCCGCGAGGGCCGGAGGGACCTCGGGAGACTCCTCCACCGTCTCGCGCGGCTTCGGATCGCCCTCGCCCGGAGCGAGGAAGAGGTTGCTCTCGAGGCCGTGCTGCTTCGTGTACATGTCCCAGTACCGCCCGCGGGCGGCGAACAGCGTCTCGTGCGTGCCGTGCTCGACGATCAGGCCGTTCTCGACGACGAGGATCTGGTCCGCGCGGCGGATCGTCGACAGCCGGTGGGCGATCACGAACGTCGTGCGGCCCTTCATGAGGTACGAGAGCCCCTGCTGGATGAGGGCCTCGGACTCCGAGTCGAGGCTCGACGTCGCCTCGTCGAGGATCAGGATGCGCGGGTCCGCGAGGATCGCCCGGGCGATCGAGACCCGCTGGCGCTGGCCGCCGGAGAGCTTGACGCCGCGCTCGCCGACGATCGTGTCGTACTTCTTCTCGAAGCCCTCGGCGAACTCGTCCACGCGCGCGATCCGGCAGGCCTCGAGAATCGTCTCCTCCGGCGCGTCCGGGCGCGAGAAGGCGACGTTCTCGCGAATCGTGCCGTCGAAGAGGAACGTCTCCTGCAGGACGACGCCGAGCGCGGTGCGGTACGAATCCAGCCGCACGGCCGAGAGGTCGACCCCGTCCACGAGGACGCGGCCGCCCGTCGGGCCGTGGAACGCGGCGACGAGTCCGATGATCGTGGACTTGCCCGAGCCGGACGGGCCGACGAGCGCCGTCACCGTGCCGGGCGCGGCGTGGAACGAGATCCCGTGGAGGACCTCCTTGCCCTCGTCGTAGGCGAAGCGGACGTCCTCGAACACGAGATCGCCCGCGAGGGCCGTCAGCGAGATCGTCCGCTTCGGATCCGCGTCCTCGGGGCGCTCGGCGAGGATCTCGCGCGTCCGTTCGAGGCCCGCGAGGGCCTCGGTCAGCTGCGTGCCGATCGCGACGATCTGGAAGATCGGGGCCACGAGGAAGCCGAGGAAGACCGTGTACGTGAAGAACCCGCCGAGCGTGAGCGTTCCCGCGAGGATCTGCTTCGTGCCCACGAACATGACGACGGCGCCCACGATCCCGAGGAGGACGGTCGAGGAGAGGCTCATGACGCTCGTCGAGGTCAGCGTCTTCAGGACGTTGTCGAGGAGGCGCTGCACGCCGGCCGAGAACGTCTTCTCCTCGCGCTCCTCGGCGTGGTAGCCCTTCACGACGCGGACGCCGCCGAGAGACTCGGAGAGGCGCCCCGCGACCTCCGCGTGGAGCTTCGAGCGCTCGCGGAAGATGGGCCGGATCGTCGCGAACGCCTTGTTCAGGACGACGCCGAAGCCCACGAGGAACGCGAACGCCATCAGCGTCATCGTCGCGCTGATCTTGAAGAGGACGACGAGCGCGATCGCGGCCGTGAGGAGGCCGCCCGCGAACTCGACGAGGCCCGTCCCGATGAGATTCCGGACGCCCTCGACGTCGCTCATGATCCGCGAGACGAGCGCGCCGGTCTTGTTCGCGTCGAAGTACGCGACGGGCAGCCGCCCGACGTGCGCCTGGACCTTGCGGCGCAGCTCGGCGATGAGGCGCTGCGCGGCCTTGGACAGGAGCTGCGTGAGCGAGAACGACGTGACGCCCTGGATGAGCGTCGCCGCGACGACCGCGCCGAGGAGCGGCAGCAGCATCTCCGTATGGCGCTTGCCGATGACGTCGTCGATCAGGAACTTCGTGGACGCCGGCAGCACGAGCCCCGAGACGCGGTTGACCGCCATCAGGACCATCCCGAGCGCGAGGATTCCCTTCCGCGGCGCGACGAGCGCCTTGATGTCCGGGAGCAACGCCGCGAGCCGCTGCGACTTCGGCGCCTTCGGCCCCTCGCTGCGCAGCTTGCCTCCCGCCCGCTCGGGATTCGGGAGGCGGCCCATCGGGCTCTTTATCGCGGCCAAGGGGCCTCTTCTTCCGTGAACGCGATCCCGCGCGCCGCGAGGCCCGACACGAAAGCGTCCCAGAGCCTCGCGTCGCGGCCGAGATTCTCCGGCGGGTGCACGCCGGGCGTCCGGAACGCTCCACTCGCGAGGAGGTGCGCTCCGATGACGCAGGGATAGCCCGTCGTCCGCGCCATCGACGTCGCGCCCGTCTTTGGGTCGGTGCGGTCGAACAGGCCGTGGACGAGGCGGAAAGACGCGCCGCCGCGCGACCCGTGCGACTCGACCCGCAGCACCGTGAACTCCTCCTCGTCCGCTCCCCGCTTCCACTGCGGGAAGATGAGCGCCTCGGCGACGGCGCGCGGGGCGACCCGGACGCCTCCCGCCTCGACGGGCGTCTCGGAAAAGAAACCGGCCTCCCTCAGGAAGCGCGCCTTCTCGGCGTGGCCGGGCCAGCGCAGGGTCCGCTCGCAGAGGTTTCTGGCCTTGACGGTCGTCAGCACGGTGCGCAGGCCGTCGCTCAGGAAACCTTCGAGCGTCCCGACCCCCGGAACCTCGAACGGGGCGACGTCGGACAGTGCCGGCTTCGTGACCACGCGCCCGCCCTCGACGAGGCGCGCGGGCCTCGTGTACTCCTCGAGGACGTCCGTGGGCGAGAAGACCGCGCAGTACTCCCACGGGGGAACCCGCTTCGTCGGGATCCCGCCGACGGAGATGACGACGGAGTCGAGCGCGTCGAAGCGCGCCGCGGCGCGGCCGCAGGCGAGGTTCGAGAGGCCCGGCGACACGCCGCAGTCCACGATCGCGGCCGCACCCTTCGCCTTCGCGAGTGCGTCGAGCGCAAGTGGATCCTCCGGGGCGAACGAGATGTCCGAGACCGGCTTGCCGCACTCGAGGACGGTCTTCAGCATCGCGTGGCCGAGGAAGCCCGGCACCGCCCCGACGACGACGTCCGCGCCCGCGACCGCCTGCGCGAGAGCGGAAGCGCTGGAAAGATCCGCGCGCTTCGTCGCGAGGCGCGGGATTCCCGCGAGCGCCCCGAGCGCGGCCTCGCTGAAGTCGAGGGCGGTCACGTCGAACCCGTCCTCCGCGAGCGTCCGCGCCACGAAACCACCGACGAGCCCGGCTCCGAGAACGGCGACATTGGGCATGGCGTGCCTACTTTCTCCCCACGAGGAACATGCCGGCGACGATCAGGAGCGTGCCGAGCCAGCGGTTCGAGCCCACCGATTCGCCGAGCACGAGGGCTGACGCGGCGAGGAGGAACACGAAGTAGAGCGCCGAGATGACGGGCGCCGCGAAGCTGATCTCGAACCGCGACAAGGCCGTCAGCCAGACGAGGTTCGTCAGCGCGCCGAGCGCGTACCCCGCGAGGATTAGCGGGGTCGTGAAGATCCGGCGGATCAGGATCGTGAAGCCCTCGAGACTCACGCTGATGGGCCCGCCCTGCGTGACGCCCGCCTTGAGGAACAGCTGGTTCGCACAACTCATCGCCGCGACCGCCGCGAGGAGCAACAGGTGCGCGCCGTAGCGGGAAAAGACGTCGCCGTACCTCACCGTTCCCCTCCTCCGTCCGCCGAACGCGGCCGGGCGCCATCTTGCCATGCGCCCCTCGGCTTCATGGCGGGCCGGGCTTCGAGAGCAGGAGATTCATCCAGTTCTGCGTGCGCGCGCGGCACGTCTCGAGGATCTCGGCCGGCCGCAGCGCGCGGCGCGTCGATTCGGGCGCCTCGACGTCCTCGAATCGGAAGCCGAGGTCTTCGAGCGCCGCCAGCAGACGCCCTGCGTCAGCCTGCGCCCGCTCGAGAGCCTCCGGCCAGATCTCGAGGAACAGCGTGACGTTCGGAAGCCCGAGCAGGCGATGCGCCCCTGCCACGACGAGAGCCTCTGCTCCCTGCACGTCCACCTTCACGAGAATGCCCGCCCCGAAAGAGAGGGCCTCGTCGGCGAAGCGGTCGAGAAAGACGGCATCGACGTCCACCGAGCGGCCGGACGACGTGCGGACCGAGCCCGCCTCGAGGGAGTGTGCGCCGAAGTTCGCGTCGTCGAGGTGCAGACGCAGGACGCCCGCCCGGTCCGAGACGGCCGCGTTCACGAGCTGGACGTTCGCGAACCCGTTTTCAGCGACGTTTCGGGTCAGGAGCGCGAAATTGTGCGGCTCAGGCTCGAAGGCCCAGACGCGGCCGGAAGATCCGACGGCCCGCGCCGCGAGGAGCGTGTAGTAGCCGATGTTCGCCCCGACGTCGAAGACGCACATGCCTTCCCGCAGGTGCGCGAGGAAAGCGGTGGTCTCCGACGGTTCCCAGACGCCCTCCCCGAGTAGGTGGGTCGCGATGACGCGGTCGCGCGTATCCACCCACATCGGAAGGCCGTTCGCGAAGACGCGGCGCTCGCCACCCGGAAAGACGAGGCGGTGAACCCGCGCGTAGGCCTGACGGGCGCCGGGGACGCGCGCGATTCCCGCACGGTTGAGCACGGCCACCGCATGCGAAAACGCGCGCTGAAAACCCGTTTTCATCGTCATACGAGCTCCCCGTAGACGGCGTCGTGGGCTCGGACACAGGTCTCGAGCGTGAGCTGCCCGGCCCTTTGGTGACCCGCAGCGACGAGCCCGGCCGGGTCCCGGAGCACGTCCTCGATCCCGCTCGCGACGTCGGCGGCGGAGAGGGGGTCCACGTACCGCGCCGCCTCGCCGCAGACCTCCGGAAGCGAGGTCCCGCGCGAAACGACGACGGGACACCCGCAGGCCATCGCCTCGGCCGGCGGAAGCCCGAAGCCCTCCCAGAGGCTCGGGAAAACCAATGCGGACGCCGTCTGATAGAGGTTGACGAGCTCGGCATCACTCACGAGCCCTCTGCTGACGACGCCGTCCGGGAGCGCCCGGCCGGCGTGGCCGGCCCCCGTCAGCACGAGCGTGAGATCCGGCCGGCGGGTGCGCACGCGCGAAAAAGCCTCGAAGAGGCGCGCGTGATTCTTGTGCGGCCAGAAATTCGCCGGATAGAGGAGGAAGGGCTCCCGTGGCGCAGAGCCGGGGCGAAAGCGCTCGGGATCGACGCCGTGCGGGATGACGCGGATTTTCGCCGCGGGAACTCCGAGGTGGCGCACGAGCGAGTCGGCACTGAACGTACTCATCGTGACGACGATGCGCGCCGCGCTCGCCGTCCGCGCGTACATCCAGGTCCGGTAGACGCGCTCCGGCCGCGAGAAGAACTCCGGATGCACCTCGTGCTGGACGTCCGGAATACTCACGGCCGACGGGATTCCAGGGCTGAAGGGAATCATGCCCACGAGCGGGAAGTGAAGCGCGTCGACGCCGCCCGCCAGCATCTCGCGTACGACGGGGCGCGGCCGCGCGATCGCGCGCGCCATCGCGAGGGCCCGGCCCGGGAGTGTCCGGGCGCCGGGATACGCTTCGATCATGCGCGCGGGCAGTCCACCCCCCGCGTCCGGCGCGATGCCGGGAAGAAGAGCGACGTAGTCGCGCGAGCCCCAGCGCGCGAGGCCCCGGCAGAGGTCCCGGGCGTAGCGCTCCGATCCGGCGCCAGACGCGCCCGGGACGAGCGTGAGGAGGCTGAGTCCGATCACGCTGGCTGCCGGACGAACAGCTTGTCCGCCTCGAGCGGAAGGCCGTCCTCTTCGAGCTCGTTCAGCGTCGCCGCCTCGACGAAGCCGCGGGCGGTGAGGAGGGACCGGAGCGGCTCGTATGACCCCGCCGGACCGTAGCTCACCTCGAGAAGGAGCGCGGCGCAGCGCGGCCAGAGCGCGCCCATGCCCTCGAGCGCCTCGGCCTCGGCCCCCTGCAGGTCCAGCTTCACGAGGATCCGGTCGCCCGTTACGCCGATCCCGTCGAGGCGCACGGTCTCGACGTCCCACGACGGACGATCCGCGGCGGCCTCGAGCGCGACGCTGCACGACGTCGTCGCGTCGGTGGGCTGCGTCAGGCGGAGGCGGCCCGGCGTCTTCCAGAGCGCGGCCTCCACGACGCGGAATCCCTGCCGGCGCAGGATCGCGGCCGACGGCGGATGGGGCTCGACGCAGACCAGCGGAACGCCCGGGCACGAGGCGCGCGCCGCGAGCGCGAACTCCCCGACGGACGCGCCGCCGTCCACGATGGAGTCGAATCCGCCCGTCCGCAGAAGATGCCGGAGGCGCGCGTGCCGGAGGAGCACCTTTGACGCCCTCGCGAGGAGGCCGGCGAGCGGCCCGACGCGGAACACGGCTCCGATCCCGGCAAGTCCGAGCCGGTAGACCGCGAGCTGGCGTCGCGTGCGCGACCCGCCCTCGGGGGTGGACGGCGCCGTCACCCGGCGCCCCGGGCCAGGCCGCTCACGAGCCCGGCGAGGTCCGGAAGATGGCGGCGGTAGTCGGTTGCCTCGGCAGCCGCCTTCTCCTTCTCCATCGCCCCCGCGAGACCGGAGAAGAGCACGGTGCGCCCGGTTGCTCTTGCGTTCCAGAATTTCGACGGAAACACAGCCTCCGTGAGTTCCGGGTGGCCGGCGACGAGGTGGACCTCGGCGTCCCAGTAAGCGCGGACGAGGTCCGACGGCTTCTTCAGAGCCGGCCCCGCGCGGATCCAGTCGGGCAGCCGCGCCAACCCGGGGCCATCCCCCTGCACCGTGATCTCGAATCCCTCGCCGCGCAGCTTCTCGCACAACGCGAGAAAGCTCGGGAGATGGTGCCCCCACCCGAGGTTTCCGGAATAGAGCGCGGTGCGCGGGCGAAACGGCCGGGCCTCCCCGAGGTCCAGGGTCGGCCAGTTCCGGATGACCCGCGCATTCGCGCCATCGTAGCCGAGGTTCCCGGCGGCCTTGACGACGAGATCCCAGCGCGCGAGACGCTCCTTCCACGCCGCCGAGAAGCGCCGTCGAAGCGGAGGCGGGAAGTCGACGACGCCGCGGATCAGCTCGGGATAGAAATCCTGGAGCCAGTAGACGCCGCGCGCGCCCCTCGCGCGGATCTGGCGGATCAGCCCGATCGTCGTCGGCGGGGCGCTCGTGACGACGACGACGTCGCCAGGCGACACGGACCGCTCGATCTCCGCCGCGAAAGCGCTCCGGACCGATTCGTACTCGAGGGCCGTCGAAATCAGGCGTCCCCGCTTCCCTTCCCGGTGCGTCACGCGCTCGATGGCCGTCGCCGGGGCCGGCCGCTCTCCGGCGCGGTAGGTGCCCGTCCCGCCCACGAGCCGCACGCGGACGCCGGATTCCGCGATCGCGTCCGCGAGCTGTTCGGCGTAGATGCCGGTCGGGGCGTCGTCCGGCCACAGGTACTGCGACAGGACGTGGACGACTCCGGGCCGCGGCGCCGGAGGGGGCTCCGGCTTCATCTCCGGAAGTTGCGCAGCTTGATCTGCCATTCCTCGCGGCGGTGCCGGAGCCCGGACTCCAGCATCACGCCCGTGAGGAGCGAGAAGAGCGCGAGGTTCATGAGGGCCGCCGCGAGGATCGCGAGCGGAAAGCGCCCGACGAGGTGCGTCTGGAAGTACTCGCGCACGGGCAGAAAGCCCGCGGCGAGCCCCGCCGTGAAGAAGAGGGCGGACACCATCGCGAAGAACTCGAACGGGCGGTAGTCGCGGAACAGGACCAGGATGAGCCGCAGGATCCGGATCCCGTCGTGCACCGTCCGGAGCTTCGAGGAGGTTCCCTCGGCGCGCTCGCGGAACGGGACCGGCGCCTCCGCCACGCGGAAGCCCTTCTCGACCGCCTGGATCGTGAGCTCCGTCTCGAGCTCGAAGCCCCGGTGCAGGATCGGGACGTTCTTGTAGAAGCGCCGCGAGAAAAGCCTCAGGCCCGAGAAGAGGTCGCCGGGCGCATATCCGAAGACGAATCGCATCGCCCCGTGGAACAGGGCCGAGCCGCCCCGGTGGAAGCGGCGGAACACGGCGGCCTCACTCGCTGCGGCCGTCCGGAGGCCTGTCGCCATGTCCATCCCCTGCTCGCAGAGTGGAAAGAGGAGACGCGCGCCTTCGGCCGGGTAGCTGCCGTCGCCGTCGACCATCAGCACGAGGTCCTCGTCGAGGACGTCGAAGGCGCTCGCGACCGCCCGGGCCTTGCCGCGCCGCGTCTCCTCGAGGACCTCCGCCCCGGCTTCGCGCGCGACCCGCGCCGTGGCGTCCGTCGACCCGTTGTCGACGACGAGAATCCGGGCCTCCGGAAATGCACGCCGGTACTCGGACACGACGGACGCGATGCCCTTCTCCTCATTCAGGCAGGGAATGAGCACCGCGAGCGTGCGCGTCTCGGCCATGGAGTGCTTCCATTCTACGGCCTCGCCCTCGCGTTCAGTCGTAGATGCCGCCGAAGAGATCGCTCAGCGGGCCGGTCACCGGCAGGGGCCCCGGAAGCGTCGAGCCAGCCGGAAGCAGATAGCGCGGGCCGTCTGGAGACGCGCAGCCGATCTCGAAGCGCCCGACCGGGAGGAAGCCGTCCTGCGCCGCTTCCTTCCCGTTCGCCGTCCACGCGCCGCGATCGGGCGACCCGTCCGGCCGGAACAGGCGGTAGCGCCCCGGCCAGCGGTTCACGAACGTCACGGACCCGGCGCCCGGCAGGAACGCGCCCGTCAGCAGCAGGTCGGGGTGGACGCGGACGTACGAGGGGTCGAGGAGGCGCGGGAGGAATTCCCGGAGCGCGTGTATCCGGTAGTTCAGGATCCAGACCTTCGGATGCGACTCGAGAATGCGCTGGATCGAGCGGTCGTCCCCGCGAGCGAGCTCGGTCAAGACTCCCTCGAGAACGAGTGCCTCCCAGCTGACGGCCTCGGCCAGTCCGCGCGTCGGAATCATGCCGATCCCGTCGAAGTAACGGTCTTCCGGTGCGAGAAGGCGTTCCGCCTGGCCGACGACCTCGTTCTGCACCCAGTTGCCGTGGCCGAGGTACGCGAGGTTTCGAGGAAGCTGCCACATCAGGAGCGCGCAGACCCCGAGGCGAATCCACGCGCCGCGCCCGGGGAACCGCTCTTCGAGCCATGCGAGCGACTCCGGTGCAATCACCGCGAGAAAGGGCAGCGCCATGACGAAGACGTAGGGCCAGGGCTGGTCGTGACGGAACACGAGCAGCGCGACCGCAAACGCCGTCACGGCGGCGAGACGGACCCGCCACGCGGCCGAACGGAACCGCAGGAGAACGAGAACGAGGCCCGCCGCAGCGAGTGCGTAAGGCACCGGGTTCCTCGCGAGAGTCTGCGTGACGTACAGGCCGCGGATCCCCACGTAGTGGGGATTTGCGTTGAGCGGCGCGTACTTCAGCGGGCTCAGGAAGACCATCGAGAGGACGCGGAACGGGTTGCGAAGATCGAACCACGCGGCGTAGACGAGCAGCGCGGCCGCAGCGCCGCCGGCGTAGGCGCCGAGCCTCGCGATCTGGCGGCGGACCGGGAAGATCCCGACGCCCGACACCGCAAGGCCGAGGCCGATGGCCGCCAGAGGGTAGACGGCCTTCTGGGTGCAGAGAAACGCGCCGCCTGCGAGGACGCCTCCGAGGAACGCCGGCGCCAGTCCCGGCCCTCCCAGGACGACGAAGGCCGCGCCGGCCGCGAAGGCGACGGCGACGGTGTCGGACCGGATGCGGAAGGCGCGCTCCATGAAGTTCGTGAACGAGAACAGAACGGCGACCGAGAACCATGTCTGGAACCGATCCCGGCCGAGCCGCCGGGAGATCCCCCACGTGAACGCCGCGGCGAGAAAGGCGAGGACGACCCCCTCCATCCGGGCGACATGCAGCAGGTCGACCGCGTTCCGCGCGAGGCGGTGCGCGACGTCGAAAACGTAGATGGAGAGGACGGTCTTGATCGGATCGAAGCCGTCGTAGAACCCCAGCGGGATGTAGCGCGGAAACGACGCCTGGGAAAGCTCGTCCATGACGTAGCGCGCGTTCCACGCGAAGACGGGCAGCAAGACCGCGCGGAAGGCGAGCACCGCCGCGAGCGCCAGGAATGCGATACGCCGGATCCGCTCGGCGCGCGCGTCGCCCGGGGCGCCCGTCTCGAGGTCCCTCTCACTCACGGGCGCCCCTCCAGAAAGAGGCGGTAGGGGCCGGGTTGGCCGACGCCGCCGCCCGGGGATATGACCGCGCACGGCTTGAACGGCGCGGTGCGTAACTCGCGCCCCGCGGGTTCCGCGACGCCGACGTGCTCGAACCGGAACGCGTATCCGCCTTCGCCGAGCAGGACCCAGAACGGATACTCGAACGGGTCACGCCCCGCCTCATAACCGATCCGCCGGCAACCCGCATCCCGTATGGCCCGCACGATCTGCGAATAGGGCTCCAGGAGATCCGGGCGGTTCGCGAAATACGACGCCCGCCGGTCGACGGGCGTGGTCAGAAGCCGTGGCGAGACGGGCCTGATCGCGTTCAGGCATGCCGCGGCGACGGCCAGCGAGGCCATGACGAGCAGAAGGAGGCCGCGAACGGACCCGCGCAACTCAGCGAGCAGGCCGCCGAGCGGTATGCACGCGAGCATGAACACCGGCAAATCCAGCCGCGCGCCCCACGGCTGCCACTTGAAATAGGCCGACATCCCGAGGAAGGCGACTGCGGCCGAGGCCATCAGAACACTCGCGCGCCTTGCGACGACACGGCGCCGCCAGCCCAGCGATCCCTGCGGCTTTCGGACCGCCACCACGAGCGTGATCGGCAAGCCCACGAGGAAGAGCACGAGGTGCAGCGGGTTGCCCGTGCAGTCTTCGTGAAACGCAGAGGTGAAGCCCCGCGCCCGGAGCCCGCAATCGTTCGGGCGGAACGCGTCCTTCTTCCGGAGCGAGAACCGCGGGTCATCGACCGGGATCCCGAGCATTCCATGGCACGCCCCGAGGAATCCGAGCGCGCCTGCGTTGGCGGCGCTGAAGAAAGCGCCGGGCAGCGGCACCTGCACGTGCAGCGCCGCGTTCCGGATCGCGACCGAAGCAACGCCCGTTGGAGAGACCTGTTCGTTCGTGTGTCCCCTCGTCGGGCCGTAGGGCGAACCGAAGGTGGCGAGATTCCGCGCGACGAAGGGCAGTGACGGCAACCCAACGAGCACGGCCGACAGGACGAGCGTTCGGAGGGGGACGCGGCGGGACCAGAGGAGCGCGAAGAACAGGAGCGCCAGGGGCGCCGAGATGATCAGCGCCGTCGGCTTCGTGAACGCGGCGAGTCCCAGGGCGAGAGCCGTGTACGCCACGAGCGGCTCGACCTTCGGCTGACGGAGCGCGCAGGAGCCGAGGTAGACCGAAACCGCGAGCCACGCCGCCGTGCCGAGGTCGTTCTGAGTGCTCGACGCCTGGAGCACCGCCGCCGGAAGTGTCGCCGCCAGGACCGCCGCCGTCAGCCCGCTCCGGGGAAACGACATCTCCGCGGAGCCGTAGACGGCGAGGACGGCGAGCAGGAACGAAAGCCATTGGACGAGGTTGAACAGCGCGTCGCCACCGGTCAGAAGGCGGAGATGGAGGAGGAAATACTCCGAAAGCGGAGCGCCCTGCAGCTGCAGAAGAATCGACGTCGGATAGTGCGCGACCGACCCCTGCTGTGCCCAGTGCATCACGCGCGCGGCGTGATAGATCATCGAGTCGTAGTTGTTCGGCGGATAGACGACGGCGGCCGTCAGTGTGAGCAGGAACAGGCCCAGAAGAACCGGGAGAAGCAGGCCGGCGAGCCGATCGCGCGTGAACGCTCCCCGAAGACGGCGCGGCCCCGGCACGGCTTCGTCCGCGCCCGCGTGCGCGCCGCCTCCAAAGCGGTCGAGGAGGTAGAGAACGACGGCGGAAACCGTCCAGGCGCCGGCAAGCCATCCCGGCGAGAGGATCGAGAGGGCGCCGAGCCCCTCGGTCAGGATCACGGTGAGGGCGCCGAAGGAGACAGCCGCGAGGAAAAACGGAAGAAGCGGCCGACGCCCGAGGTGATGGCGGGCGACGAATCGGCGCGCCGAAACCGTGAGGAGAGCCGCGGAGAGCAAGGGCGGAAGCAGACCCAGAAAGCTCGGGTTCATGGAACGCATGCTTCCGTGTTTCGACTCGGTCAAGGATAGCAGAGCATTCCTCGACTAAGCTCGTGATCGCATGCACCCGGCGCCCGTTCGCACGACCCGCATCGCGATCGCCGCCGCCGTCCTCGTCGTCCTCCCGCTTCTTCTTCTGATTCTCCAGTTCGGCGCCGGACGCGACCAGGGCGTCTACCTCGTCGCCGCGCGGGCGATGGAATCCGGCGGTCTTCCCTATCGCGACGTCTGGGACATCAAGCCTCCGGGCATCTATTACCTTTATGGTCTCGCGCGCGCCGTCGGCGGCGCCGGCATGACGCCGGTCCGGGCCTTCGAGTGCGCCGCGCTCGCGTCGCAGATCGTGGCTTTCGCGCTCCTCACGCGAAGATTCACCGGGTCGATCCAGCCGGGTCTCTGGGGCGGAGCGCTCGCCGTGATCCTCCACGCGCAGCTCGAGTTCTGGCACACCGGCCAGCCCGAGAGCTTCGGCGGGCCTGTTCTCGCATGGGCGCTCGTTCTCGCGTCGACCTCCGGCCGCCGCCGCGGGGCGTGCCGGCTCGCGGCGGGAGCCCTGTTCGGCGCCGCGGGGCTCCTCAAGCCGCCTCTCGGAGGCGCGCTCGTGTCGACCGCCTTGATCCTGGCCTGGCGCGAGGCCCGGAGCGTGCCGCGGAGGCCCCTGCGCGCCGCCGCTTCGGTCGGCTCCACGCTTGCGCTGGGCGCGATCCTTCCCGTCGCCGCGACCCTCGCCTGGTTCGGGCTGCGCGGAGGGCTTCCGGACATGGCCGAGGTCTTTCGCGACTTCGTTCCCCGCTACACGGCTCTCGCCTTCCGCGCCGATCAGCTTCCGAGCCTGACGTTTCGCGCGTTCACAGAATGGCTGTTCAGGTTCTCGAGCGTGATCCCGGCCGGCATCGCTCTCCTGCTCTGGAGGCGCGAGCCGGACGAGGAGGGACGATGGGGGCTCGCCCTGATCGCGGGAGTCCTCGCGCCCCAGATTCTCGGGATCGCGCTGCAAGCGAAGTTCTTCGAGTACCACTACGGGGCGGCGCTGCCGTTCGGCGCGCTCCTCGCCGGTTGGGGCGCCGCGCGCGGGCTCGAGGTCTTCCGTGGACCCGTCTCCCGAGGGATCGGCGCCGGTCTTCTGATCCTGCTCATGCAGGCGCGGCCCGAGTCCCGGCCGCCGTTCCTCGACCACTGCGCCCGAAGGCTGCGTGCCGCGATCTCGGGATCAGAGCGCTTCGCGATCCTCGACGCGCTGCAATCCACCGGGGAGGTGGATGCCGCCGCGAACCGGGAAGCGGCGGCGTGGCTCCGGCGCGCGTCACCCCGCGACGCTCGCGTGTTCGTCTGGGGGTATGAGCCGGTGATCTACGAGGACTGCGGCCGCCTCCCCGCATCCCGGTACGTCTACAACGCCCCCCAACGCGCGCCCTGGTACGCGTCGATCGCGAAGCCCAGGCTTTTGTCCGATCTGGCCCTCCACCCGCCCGCCGCCATCGTCGTCGAACGCGGCGACGTCATTCCGCAGGTGACGGGGGACTCTCTGGACAGCGACCGCGCCCTGGAGAGCTTTGCCGGGCTCCGGACGCTCCTCGAGACCGGCTACGAGGAAGAGAAGGGAACGGCGCGATTCCGGTACTTTCGGAGGAGTGCCGCTCAAAAAGAATAGGCCCGGCGTTTCCGCCGGGCCCAAATGAGAGGTCAGAGGGGGGAGAGGATCAGTACATCCCGCCCATGCCGCCGCCGCCGCCCATGCCGCCGCCGGCCGGAGCCTTGTCCTTCTCCTTGATCTCGGAGACCATGGCTTCGGTCGTGAGCATGAGGCCGGCGATCGAGGCCGCGTTCTGCAGCGCCGACTTCGTGACCTTGGCCGGGTCGACGATGCCCGCCTTGAGCATGTCTTCCGTCTTCTCGGTCGCGGCGTTGAAGCCGATGAAGCCGCCCTTCTCCTTCAGCTCCTTCACGATCACCGAGCCCTCGAGCCCGGCGTTCGCGATGATCTGACGAGCGGGCTCCTCGAGCGCGCGCTTGACGATGTTGATGCCGATCTGGATGTCGCCGTGCTCCTTGAGCTTGTCGACTTCCGCGATCGCGCGGAGGAGCGCGACGCCGCCGCCCGGGACGATGCCGTCCTCGACGGCCGCCTTCGTCGCGTGCATGGCGTCCTCGACGCGGGCCTTCTTCTCCTTCATCTCGGTCTCGGTGGCCGCGCCGACCTTGATGATCGCGACGCCGCCGACGAGCTTGGCGAGCCGCTCCTGGAGCTTCTCGCGGTCGTAGTCCGAGGTGGTCTCCTCGATCTGCGCCCGGATCTGCTTCACGCGGCCCGTGATGGCCTCACGGCGCTTCTTGTCGCCGGTGTCGACCACGATCGTCGTGTTGTCCTTGTCGACCGTGACCTTCTTGGCGTCGCCGAGGTCTTCCCACTTGACGGACTCGAGCTTGATGCCGAGGTCCTCGGAGATCATCTTGCCGCCCGTGAGGATCGCGATGTCCTCGAGCATGGCCTTGCGGCGGTCGCCGAAGCCGGGCGCCTTGACGGCGGCGACGTGCAGCGTGCCGCGGAGCTTGTTCACGACGAGCGTCGCGAGCGCCTCGCCCTCGACCTCTTCCGCGATGATGAGGAAGGGACGGTTCTGCTTGGCGACCTGCTCGAGGATCGGGAGAAGGTCCTTCATCGACGAGATCTTCTTCTCGTAAATGAGGATCTTGGCGCCCTCGAGGACGCCCTCCATGCGCTCGGCATCCGTCACGAAGTACGGCGAGAGGTAGCCGCGGTCGAACTGCATGCCCTCGACGACCTCGAGGGTCGTCTCGAGGCCCTTGGCCTCCTCGACCGTGATGACGCCGTCCTTGCCGACCTTGTCCATCGCCTGCGCGATGATCCCGCCAATCTCCACGTCGCCGTTCGCCGAGATCGTGCCGACGTGGGCGATCTCCTTGGCGTCGACGGTCTTCTTCATCGCGTTGATCGAGTCGACCGCCTTCCGGACGGCCATGTCGATGCCGCGCTTGATCTCCATCGGGTTGCCGCCCGCGGTGACCATCTTGATGCCCTCGCGGTAGATCGCCTGCGCGAGCACCGTGGCCGTCGTCGTGCCGTCGCCGGCGATGTCGGAGGTCTTCGAGGCGACCTCGCGGACCATCTGGGCGCCCATGTTCTCGAGCGGGTTGTCGAGCTCGATTTCCTTGGCGACCGTGACGCCGTCCTTCGTGATCGTCGGGGAGCCGAACTTCTTGTCGATGACGACGTTCCGGCCCTTGGGCCCGAGCGTGACCTTGACCGCGTCGGCCAGCTTGTTGACGCCGCGGAGGATGTTCTGGCGGGCGTCTTCGCCGTAGGTGATGTTCTTGGCAGCCATGATGTGTGTGCTCCCTTACTTCGTCTCGACGATCGCGAGAACCTCGTCCTCACGGAGGATCAGGTACTCGGTCTCTTCGATCTTGATCTCGGTGCCGGCGTACTTGCCGATGAGGATGCGGTCGCCCTTCTTGACGTCGAGGGGAACCCGCTTGCCGTTGTCGTCGAACTTGCCTTCGCCGACGGCCTCGACCTTGGCTTCCATCGGCTTCTCTTTGGCCGTGTCGGGAATGATGATCCCGCCGCGAACCTGCTCCTTGGGCTCCACGCGCTTGACCAGAATCCGGTCGTACAGGGGACGGACCTTCATGAGTGACTCCTTTCCTTCGAAAGACGGTGAGGGGCGATGCCCTCGAATTGATTCGGTTGCCCGCGGGGGTCCTGTTAGCAGAACCTCGTCACGAGTGCTAAGGACGATATGCACGGACACAGGATCTGTCAAGGATCCTGTTAGATTCTTTGTAAACTATTGAATAGAAGATTCTTAGAAGGCATGTGGGTCGCGGGCCAACGCGAGTTCAGCTCTTCGAGAACTCCGCGAGAGTGGCCGCCAGAAACGCCTTCTGAGCATCCTCGAGCTCCGGGAAAACCGGCAGGGCGAGCGTTTCCTTCGCGGCCCGCTCGGACTCCGGGAAGTCGCCGGCCCTGTGTCCGAGGGGCGCGAAGCACTCCTGCAGATGGAGCGGGACCGGGTAGTAGATCGCGCAGCCGATCTTCTTTTCCTCGAGCAGCGCCTTGAGCGCGTCGCGGCGGCCGCCCCCGACGCGGACGACGAACTGGTTGTAGACGTGGTGCCGGCCCGCAGACTCGCGCGGGAACTTCAGGCCGCCCTTCTCGAACGGCAGGCCGCCGGCTTCGAGGGTGCGCCGCTCGATGTCCTTCGCGTTCGCCCGGCGTGCCTCGGCCCAGCCGTCGAGGTGCGGGAGCTTCACGTGGAGGACGGCCGCCTGGAGCGCGTCGAGGCGGAAGTTGCCGCCCACGAACTTGTGGTGATAGCGGCTCGTCTCGCCGTGCATGCGCATGGCCTTGAGTTTCGCGGCGAGCGCGTCGTCGTTCGTGGTCACCATCCCGCCGTCTCCGAAGCCGCCGAGGTTCTTGGACGGGAAGAACGAGAACGCGCAGGAATCGCCGAGCGCGCCGGCCTTGACGCCCCTGTACGCGGCGCCGAGGGACTGGCAGGCGTCCTCGAGGACGTGGATCCCCTTCTTCTTTGCGATCTCGCGGATCGGGTCCATGTCCGCGCACTGGCCGTAGAGGTGGACGGGTTGGATCGCCTTCGTCTTCGCCGTGAGCGCCCGCTCGAGCCTGGCCGGGTCGAGATTGAACGACTCCGGCTCGATGTCGACGAAGACGGGCCGCGCGCCGAGGCGCGCGACGGCGCCCGCCGAGGCGAAGAACGTGTAGGGCGAGGTCACGACGTCGTCGCCCGGGCCGATCCCGAGCGCCATCATCACGGCGAGCTGCGCGTCGGTGCCGGACGACATCCCGACGGCGTGTTTGGCGCCGACGTAGGCGGCGATGGCCTTCTCGAAGGCCTCGACGCGGGGGCCGAGGATGAAGTACTGGCTCTCGTAGACCTCCGCGGTCACGCGGAGCATCTCGTCTTTCACGGTGGCGTACTGCTTCTTGAGGTCGAGGAGGGGGACGGGGGTGGCGGGAGGAGCGCTGATCGTCGTCACGCGTCTACGCTACACCAGACGGGCTATACCAGCCCGCGGCTCACGAGCTCGGACTTGGCCCAGGCGTAGACGACCGGCGCGAGCACGACGCCGGGAATTCCGAACGCCGCCTCCATCACGAGGATCGCGAGCAGCGTCTCCCACGCGGACGCGCCGATACGCCCGCCGACGATCCTGGCGTTGAGGAGGTACTCGAGCTTGTGGACGACGACGAGGAACGTGAGCGAGCCGGCGGCGGCCCACGGCGACACCCCGAGCGCGACGAGGACGATCACCGTGTTCGAGATGAGGTTTCCCGCTACCGGGACGAGCCCGCACAGAAACGTAATGGCCACGAGCGTGCCCGCGAGCGGAAGCCGGACCCCGAAGAGCGGCAGGACCGCGAACACGAAGAGCGCCGTCAGCACCGTGTTCACGGCCGAGATTTCGATCTGGGCCTTCGCGACGGACCGGAAGCTCTCGCCGAACCGGCGCAGGCGCTCGGAGAGCGCGGCCGCGAGCCGGCCCGGGCTCTCCGACGGGGCGCGAAAGAAGACGAGAACGCCGACCACGGACCCGAGGAGCGCGTGGAGGAGGCCGCGCGCGCCCACGGTGCCCGCGTGGCGGAGCGCGCCCGCGTGCTCGCGCAGCCAGCCGGCAACCGCCTCGGTCGAGCCTCCGTGCGCCGGAAGCGGGAGCGACACTCCTGACGCCTCGAGCGTCTCCTTCAGGCTCGCGAGCGTCTCCCCCATCTTCTCGAGGACAGCCGGCAGGTCCCCCACCCGGCCGCGCACGAAGCCCCAGAGAAGGACGATCGCGAGCGTGACGAGGCCGGCGGCGACGAGGCCGAGGACGGCCGCGGCGAGCGCACGCGCGAGGCCGTGCGAGACCCGCCCGCCGCGGAGTCGCCGCGCCATCGACTGCAGGAGCGCCCAGGCGAGGAATCCCGCGAGGAGCGCCGGCACGAGGTGAAGGAGCAACGCCGCCAGCAGCGCGAGCGCCGCAAGGACGAACGAGGCCTTCTCGACAGGCGTGGCCGGGACGAGGGCGGGGGCGTCGGTCATGGCGCGCGATTATCCGCCGCCGCGGCGGCGACCTCCGCGAGCCGGTCGCACCGGGCGACCAACGCGTCGCGTTCGGCCCGGAGGCGCGCGATCGCGCCCGGCGCGAAGAGGAGAGCGACCAGCTCCCGTGCCTGCCTTTCGCGCAAGGAGGCGTACTCGAAGAAGAAGAGAGAAGAGATTCCTGCGAATGGAAGAAGGGCCAAGGCGAGGGCGGCCCAGGCCGCGCCGCCGAAGATCCAGGCGAGCGAAGCCCATCCGGCGAGCGCGAGGGGGAAGAGGACGACTCCCGCGATCAGCTTGTAGAGCGCGATCTGATCGCGCTCCTTCACGACCCCGGGCGCGCGCTTCGCGACGAATCCGCACAGGCGGTAAGGAACCCACCAGGCCATGACGCCGAGGACGGCGATGGGGAGACCGAGGACGATCACGGCGAGGGCCTTCAACGTGTGCCACAGGATCGTCCGCGCCGGAGCCGGGGAGTCGAGAGAAGAGAAAGACAACGAGAGCTTTCTTAGAAGGTGGTCGAGGGCACGCACTCTCCGCACGAGTGAAGTCACCTCGCCGGGATGCGTTTCTTCCAGCGAGCCGCGCGCCTCGAGAATCAGCTGCCGAATGCGCAGGGAGCGTTCGAGGTGCCCTACCCCCTCTTCACCTTCTAAGAAATCTTCGCTTATCCTCTCCCCGTAGAGCGCATCCACCGCCGCGGCGACCTCGTGGTCCCGCCAGTCGTCTGCATTGAGGGTGACGACCTCGAGCGCGGCGGCCATGGCCGCGGTCCAACCCTCGACGCCCGGATCGGCCGGCGGCGCCACCGGCGCGCCGAGCTTCACGAGAACGTCGGACCGGAAGATCTCCTTCTCCGAGAACCAGAGGCCCATCGGGACGACCACGGGGGATTTCTTTGAAAGTAGGAGGACGCGGGCGGCGCCGGTGCGCAGTTCGGAGAGTCGGGGGTCCGAGTGCGACCGGCCTTCGGGAAAGATCAGGACGGCGCCATCCCCATCCAGAATCGCAGCGAGCCTCTCGAACGCCGCCTCGTTCCTCTCTTCCCCCTTCAAGGAAATCCCCGGTTCCCCCTCCCCCTTTCTCACTACTGGCACGCAGCCGAGGAGGTCGAGGATCGAGCGGAGGACGGGGATCTTCCAGAGCGTCGACTTCGCGACGAAGACGACGGGCCGCGGCAGCGCGGCGAGGGCCACCATCGGATCGACGAGGCCGTTGGGGTGATTCGCGACGAAGAGAATCGGCCCGTCCGGCGGCGCGTGCGCAACGCCGGAGACCTCGATGCGCCGGTAGAAGAGGCGGACGAGAGCGCGGGCGAGAGCGAGGACGGCGGATCTCACGGCGCCTGCGTGTCGCGCGGGAACTTCACCTTCAGGAACGCCCCTATTGCGAGCGCGAGGACCGCGAAGAGAACGCCGACGCCAGCGCGGTAGCCGGCCGGGCTCCGGTCCGGGAACAGCGCGAGCGTCCCCGCCCACACGAACGGCCCGAGGACCGAGGCCGCCTCGCCCGCGAGCGTGAAGAAGCCGAAGAACTCCGTCATCCGCTCCTTCGGGACGAGCGCGATGAGGCCGAGGCGGCCCGTGACCTTGATGCCGCCGAGGCCGATGCCCGCGAGAACGCCGACGAGCGTGAAGGCCTTCGGATCCCGCACGAGGAGCGCGAGCGCGAAGACCAGGACCCAGTTGAAGAGCGCGACGAGCGTCGCCGTCCGGATCGTGACGCGCTGGCAGAGCCAGCCGTAGAGAAGGCCCCCGACGACGGCGACGGCCGTCGCGACGAGGAGCAGCACCTGCACCTGCCCGTCCGTGAGACCCACGGCGTACTTCGAGTACGTCGCCATCTGGATCTGAATCGTGTGGATGACGTCGATGTAGAGGAAGTTCGAGACGAGAAACCACAGCAGCGCGGGCGTCTGAGGCAGCGACCGGATCGTATGGAGAACATCCCGGACAGGGGACGAAGACGAAGAGAGAGATTCCTTTGAAGGTGAAGAGGGACCCGAAGCCCGCTCTGGGGCGCGCGCAGAGACTCCCGAGCCTTCCGCCTTCGGCAGGCGCGCGAAGAACAGCAGCGGGACGGCCGCGGCGAACCACAGCAGCGCCGTCGGTACGTAGGCGTTCCGCCGCACCCAGGCCTCATTCACACTCGAAGAAACAGGCGCGACCGAAATCGCGTCGCAGATCGCCCGGATCGCGTCGGGCATTTGCGTACGGATGCTTCCGGAAACAAAAGGCAGCACGAGGAACATCGCGAGAAGCGAGCCGATGTAGCCCGCCGCGACTCCGAAGCCCGACACGCGTCCCGCGTTCGAGGCGTCCGAAACGTCCGGGAGCATCGCGTTGTAGAAGACGTACGCGCACTGGAACGCGACGTTCGCGAGCGCGAAGAGGACGAGAACCTGCGCGACGGGCCCGGGCGCAGCGACGAGGGCCGTGAGCGCGACTCCGGCGAGGACGAACGGCACGAGGAAGCGGCGCTTGCCCTGGCGGTCCGCGAGGTGCCCGAGGAACGGAGCCGCGACCGCGACGACGGCCATCGAGAGCCCGAACGCGAGCGAAAACTTCTCGTTCCCGCGCGGGACGCGTCCCGCGACGTCGAGCGGCAGGTGGAGCGAGAGGAGGTTCATCGCGAACGCCGTCGCACCGAGCTCGTAGAGGCTCCAGGCGGTGACCGTCGAGCCGCGGGTCTTCACGTGATGCGGAATCGCGCCGGAGGCGGCCTCTTCGGGCGGAAGAGCAGAGCCCACGCGACGCCCGCGACGAAGCCGCCGACGTGCGCCCAGAACGCCACGCCTCCCGTTGCCGCTCCTCCGCGGCCCACCGACGCGAGCTGCGAGGAGCCCATCCAGAACTGCAGGAGGAACCAGCCGAGGAGATAGAGCCCCGCGGGGATCTCGACGAGCGGGAAGAGGATGAAGAGCGGGATCACCGTGACGACGCGCGCCCTCGGATAGAGCACGAAGTACGCGCCGAGGACGCCCGCGATCGCGCCGGACGCGCCGAGATTCGGGATCGTGGACGCGGGCGAGAGGAACGCCTGCAGGAGCGTCGCAATGACGCCGCACACGAGGTAGAAGAGCAGGAACCGCCCGTGCCCGAGAGCGTCCTCGACGTTGTCACCGAAAATCCAGAGGAACAGCATGTTTCCGGCGAGGTGCAGGAACCCGCCGTGGAGGAACATCGCCGTGAAGATCGTCACGACGGAAGCGCCGGTCGTCCAACCCGCGAACAGCTCGGGATGGAAGAACCTCGCCGGGACGAACGCGAAGGTGTTCACGAACGCATCGAGGCGGTCGCCCTGGAGGATCTCGAGGACGAAGGCCGCCACGTTCGCGACGAGGAGCAGGCGCGTCACGAACGGAACCGTCCGGGACGGGATCGTGTCGCGCAGGGGAATCAAGAGGCGCCCATCATACGGGCGCGGCGGACCCTACTTCCGCTTGCGGTTGAGGAGCTCCTTGAGGTCCTTGCCGGCGCGGAAACGGGCGACCTTGGCCGCGCCGATCCGGATCGCCGCCTTCGTCCGCGGGTTAACGCCCGTGCGGGCTTTGCGGTCGGCCACGTGAAAGACGCCGAGGCCCGGGAGCGCCACGCGCTCGCCCTTCTTGAGGATGCCCGTGATCGCGTTCACGACCGAGTCGAGAGCCGCCGCCGCGTCCTTGCGCGTCAGGCCGGTGTCGTTGGCGATGGCTTCCACGATGTCGGCTTTGCCCGCCATGGGGATCCTCCTGCGTTTCCGGAGACCGAAAATCGCGGGCAATCTAGGGCGCGGGGTTCCCCTTGTCAACGACGCAGGCGCGTCATGAGGATCGCGCTGAACCCGTCGACCGTCGCGCCGGGCAGAACGCGCACGAGGCCGGACGCATCCGTCCGTTCCGCAACGGGCTCCGAAACTCCAGACCCGGGCTTCGCCCGCGCAAAGCCCGGGCGCGCGGCGAGGGCCGCGTCCACGACGTGCTCGTTCTCCTCGGGCTCGAGCGAGCACGTCACGTAGAGGAGCGCGCCCCCCGGCGCGAGGAGCGCGAGGGCCGCGTCGAGCAGGCGGCGCTGGGTCGCGGCGAAGCCCGCGAGGTCCCCCGGGCCGAGGCGCAGCCGGATCTCCGGGTTCTTGCGCAGCGTCCCCGTGCCCGAGCACGGCGCGTCGAGAAGGACGGCGTCGAACCGCTCCCGCGGAAGCGGCGGCACGCCCGCATCCGCCCGCACGACGAGGACTTCGGCCCGGCGGCCCGCGGCCGCGAGGTTCGCGGCGAGCCGCGCGGCGCGCGAGGCCGTGCGCTCGAGGGCGACGACGCGCCGGGCTCGCCCCGAGGCGAGGAGCGCGCGCACCTTTCCGCCGGGCGCCGCCGTGAGGTCCACCGCGATTCGCGCCTCCGGGAGGAGAGCGGCGAGCGCCTGCGCCGCCACGTCGACGACGGCGAGCGCGCCCCCCGTGACGAGCGGGTGCGCCGCCGCGTTGCCCTCCGTCACCGTGAGCGCGAGGGGGGCCCACGGCGATCGCTCCGCCGTCACGCCGTCCGCGGCCAGCGCGGCGAGGATCTCGTCGACGGACCCCGAGCGCGGGTCGGCGAGCAGGTCGGTCGGCGTGTCGACGTCGTCCGCCTCCATCGCCGCGCGCGCGGCCGGCTCCCCGAACGCGGCCACCCATCGCCTCACGAGCCATTCCGGATGCGACGTCTCGAGCGCGAGGCGCGCGAGCGGATCGGCGCCGGCCGGAAGGCGCACCGCGCCGGGCCTCTTCTCGCGCTCTGCGACACGCCGGAGGACGGCGTTCACGAGCCCGGCCGCCTTCGGCGCGAAGACGCGGACCGCCGCCACCGTCTCCCCGACCGCCGCGTGCGCGGGCACGCGGTCCATGAGGAGCAGCTGCGCGACCCCGAGGCGCAGGCCCGCGAGGACCGGCGGGTCGAGCGAGGCGGCGGGCTGCTTGAGGTGCCGCTGGAGCACGTGGTCGAGGCGGATCGCGCCGCGCAGCGTTTTCTTGACGAGCGCGCGCAGGAAGTCGCGGTCCCGCGCGTCCAGTTCCCGGCCGCGGGCGTCGAGAAGCGGCGCGGCGTGCGCGCCCTTGTCGACGCGCAGGAGGATGCCGAGCGCGAGCTCGCGCGCGGAGCGCGGGGCCGTCATCCGCCCCAGATCTCGCCGGCCGTCACCCGCTCGCCGCGGACGAAGTCCGCCGCGGGCAGCGCCTTGCGGCCTTCCACCTGCAGCGTCGCGACCGCAACCGCGCCCTCGCCGCAGGCGACGACGACGCGGGCACCCGCCTCGAGCACCGTACCCGGAGAAGGTCTTTCTGCTCCCTCGCGCGCCCCCGGGCGGCCCACTTCGAGCGAGAGCCTCGCGAGCTTCACGCGCGTATTTCTTCGAGTGGTAAAGAGGCCGGGCCAGGGCGTGAACGCCCGGCTCTTCCGCACGAGCTCCGCTGCCGGCCGAGTCCAGTCCACACGCGCGTCTTCACGCGAGATCTTGGGGCAGTACGTCGCGACCGCGTCGTCCTGAGGAATGGCTGCTCTGCCCTCTTCACCTTCTAAGAAATACAACGTCTCGATGAGCGCATCGGCCCCAAGAAGCGCGAGCCGCGAACCCAGGGAAGCAGAATCTTCCTCATCTCCGATCTCCGTCTGACGCATCGTGTAGACGGGCCCGGTGTCCATGCCCGCCTCCATCCGCATGATGGAAACGCCCGTGATCGGGTCGCCCGCGAGGATCGACGCCTGCACCGGCGAGGCCCCCCGCCAGCGCGGGAGAAGGCTTCCGTGGACGTTCAGGCAGCCGAGCCGAGGCAGGTCGAGCACCCTTTGGGCGAGGATTCTTCCGTAGGCCGCCACGACGAACGCGTCGGCTCGCGCCTCGGCGAGGCGCGCGAACGCGGCGTCGTCCTTCAGCGTGGGAGGCTGGAAAACGAGCATTCCCAGCGACTTCGCGAGAGAAGCGACCGGCGGGTCGGTGATCTCCGCCTTCCTCCCGACGGGCTTCCCGGGCTGCGAGACGACGAGAGCGACGTCGTGCCCGGCGGCCCGGAGAGCCTCGAGCGTCGGGACCGCGAAAGACGGCGAACCGAAAAAAACAATGCGCACGCGCAGAGTGTATAGACACGAAACGCAGTTTTCCCTCTAGAATCCGGGCATTCCCTCGCGGGAACCAAGTTACGAGAAAGGACGGAATCAAATGGCTGGAATGACCAAGTCGCAGATCGCGGAGCACATGGCGGAGAAAACCGGGCTTACGAAGAAGAACGCGGCGCTCTTCCTCGAGGAGCTCGCGGGCCTCGCCTACAAGCAGGCGAAGAACACCTTCACGTTCCCCGGCGTCGGCAAGCTCGTGCTCGTGAACCGGAAGGCCCGCATGGGTCGCAACCCGGCGACGGGCGAGGCGATCAAGATCCCGGCCAAGCGCGTCGTGAAGTTCCGCGTCGCGAAGGCCGCCAAGGACGCGATCCTCGGAGCGAAGAAGTAAGAGACGGAGGAGTTTGGGGAACCCCCGCCTGGGGTTCCCCAGTTCCTGCTACGACCTCCGGTTGCGGTCGATCTCTTCGAAGTAGTCGGTCGGGACCAGGATCTCGCGGCTTCGGCTGCCCCCCGCCGGCGGACCCACGATCCCGTCGCGCTGCATCATGTCGATGAGCTTGCCCGCGCGGGAGAACCCGATCTCGAGCCGCCTCTGCAGGAACGAGATCGACGCCATGCGCTCGCGCACCACGAGCCGGGCCGCCTCGTCGTACATCGGATCGTTGTCGCCTTCGCTGCTGCGCGCGCCCGCGGCCGCCGCCTGCGCCTCGCGGTCGTCCGTCACGCTCGTGTCGTAGATCGGCTTGCCCTGCTTCTTCAGGAAGCGGCAGATCTCCTTCGTCTCGTCCCCGCCGATGAACCCGCCGTGCACGCGCTGCAGGTAGGACGTGCCCGACGCGAGGAACAGCATGTCGCCGGCACCGAGGAGGGCCTCGGCGCCCATCGAGTCCAGGATCGTCCGCGAGTCGATCTTCGTCCGCGTCGTGTAGGAGATGCGGCACGGGAGGTTCGCCTTGATCGTGCCCGTGATGACGTCCACCGACGGCCGCTGCGTCGCGAGGATGAGGTGCACGCCCACCGCACGCGCCTTCTGGGCGAGGCGGGCGACCGATTCCTCGATCTCGCGCGGCGCGGTCATCATGAGGTCCGCGAGCTCGTCGATCACGATCACGATGTACGGCATCGGCGAGATCACGCCCGACTCGTCGGCCTTCAGCTTCTCTCCGAGCTTCTCGCGCACTTCCGCCAGAGCCTTCGGGTCCCGGATCGCCGCGTTGTACTGCTCGATGTTCCTGACGCCGGGCCACTCGGAGAGCAGCTTGTAGCGGCCCTCCATCTCGTCCACGGCCCACTTCAGGGCGTTCGCGGCCTTCTTCGGATCCGTGATGACGGGAACGAGAAGGTGCGGAAGGTCCTCGTAGTCCTTCATGTCGTTCATCTTCGGGTCGACGAAGATGAACTTGACCTCGTCCGGGCGGGCCTTGAAGAGGATCGACGTGATCATGCCGCCCACGCCGACGCTCTTGCCCGCGCCCGTCTGGCCCGCGACGAGAAGGTGCGGCATCCGGGCCAGGTCCGCCACGACCGGCTCGCCCTGGACGTCGATCCCGAGGGCGATCGTGAGGAGCGACGGCGAACGGCGGAACTTCTCGCTCTCGACGACCTCGCGCAGCGCGATGACGTCGCGGTTGCGGTTCGGGACCTCGATCCCGATCGCCGCGCGTCCGGGCATGCGCTCGATCCGGACCTTTTCGGCCGCGAGGGCCAGCGCGAGGTCGTTCTCGAGCGAGGCGACCTGCGACACCTTGACGCCCGGCGAGGGCTTGAACTCGTACGTCGTGACGACGGGCCCCGGCGTGTAGGCGTCCACGACGCCCTCGACGCCGAACTCGAGGCACTTGGCCGCGATGAGCTCCATCGTCTGGCGGTACTCCTCGCGGTCGCGCTCTCGGTCGCGCTTCGGGGCCGCGCGCAGGAGCTTTTCGGGCGGGAACACCCAGCCGGTGGCGTCGCGCGACTTCGGGAACGGGAGAACGCGCTGCGGCACGTCCGGCTTCTTCGCCATCTGCGCGGGCCGCGCGACGGGCCGGGGCGCGGGCTCGTCGGGCGTCGCCTTGCGAATCGAGAATTTTCCGGCGCCCGCTTTCTCCTTCACGCGCAGCGTCGAAACGGACGGGATGTAGACGACCTCGGCCTCCGGCTCCGACGGACGCGCGGGGGGCTTCGCCGTTTCCTCTTTCGCCCTCTCGAGGTGCTTCTTGACGACCTCGCGGCGCTGCTGCTCGCGGCTGGCGAGCTCGCGGCGGCGCTGGCGCTCGAGGACGAAGCCGCGCCACCAGCCCGACGCGCGGACGGAGGCGCCGGAGACTCCCTCGCCGAGCGAGAGGGACGTCGCGAGGAGCAGGCCGATCAGGAACGCCGCGACGAGAAGAATGGCGGCGCCCGGCGGATTCAGCGCGGTGACGAGCGCCGAGCCGAGGAGGTCGCCCACGAAACCGCCCGCGTCGAGGCCGCCGCCGAACGCCTGAGGCTTGCCGAACGCGAGGTGCGCGAGCGGCGCTGCCGTCAGGACGACGATCGCGAGGCCGAGGCCCTTCGTGCCTGCGGCTTCGAGCGGCTTGCCGCGGAAGCGGGACCAGCCGAGCGCGAGGAGCGCGAGCGGCGCGACGAAGGCCGCGAGGCCGAAGAACTGGAGGCTGCCGTCCGCAAACGAAGCGCCGACGCGGCCCGCCCAGTTGCGGGGCCGGATGCCGGAGTCGTTGACGGCCGAGAAGAGCGACGGGTCGTTCGGGTGGTACGAGACGAGGGCCGCGACGAGGAGGAGGCCCGCGGCCGCGAGGAGGATGCCGAGGAACTCGTCGCGGCGGCGCGCGAGCGCGCTCGGCGGCTCAGCGGCGCGGGCGGCCATCAGCGGGTTCCCATCGCGAGCGCCACGACGCTCGCGGGCGGCGTCTCGAGCCGCGCGCCGAATGCAAGCAGCGCAAGACCGAGAACGGCGCAATAGACGGCGAACGGGGTCAAGCGCATCGAAATGACGACCTTCAGCAGGAATCCGACCGCGAAGTACCCGACCACCGCCGAGACGGCCATCCCGACGAGATAGGCCGGAAGCGAAGAGCCGTCGGAGAGCGGCCCCGTGTGATGACGCCAGGCGTGCAGGTTCTCGACGGCCGCGGCGGCGAGAATCGTCGGGATCGAAAGCAGGAACGAGAACTCGGCGGCCGCGCGCCGCGAGAGGCCCGCGAAGAGGCCGACGGAGATCGTGTTCCCCGAGCGGGAAAGCCCGTGGAAAATCGCCGAAAGGGCCTGGCAGGCGCCCACGGCGGACGCATCGCGCGGGCGAATTTCTTCGAGCGTGAGACCGCCCTCTCCGCGGCGACGGCCGACGCGCTGCGCCACCAGCAGCAGCACCGACGTCGCGCACAGGGCGGCCCCCATTCGACGGAATTCCGTCATCCCGGATACGGCGATGCTCTTGAGCGGCATCGCCACCGCGCCCGTGAGCGCGACGGCCAGGAGCAGGAGTCCCGCGAGCTTCCACGCGGCGCGGCGCGCGTCCGGGTCGGACGAAACCAGTCCGGCGAACGTCCGGACGAGTCTCTCGCGGAAGAAGACGACGACCGCTGCGAGCGTGCCGACGTGGAGCAGGACGTCGAAGAGGATGCCCGGCTGCGCGAAACCCGGCAGAAACCGCTGCGCGAGAGCGAGATGGGCGGTCGACGAGACCGGCAGGAACTCGGTCAGACCCTGGACGGCGCCCAGCAGCACCGCCTGGCCCACGGACACGGACATCGACGAATTTTAGCGCACCGGGACGCCCAGGGAGAGGGAAAGCCTCCGGAAAACGTCGAGACCGAGCGTTTCGGCGCGCGCCGTCGGGGGCAGCCCGGCCTCGGCCACGGCGCCCACGGCGCGCTCGCGTCCCCAGAGCGGCGTGAGCGCGTTCACGAGCGTCTTGCGGCGCGAGGTGAAGCCGGCCGAGGCGACCTTCAGCGTCGCGTCGATGCCCGCGCCGGGAAGGCGCGGGACCAGCTCGACGACGCTCGACAGGACCTTCGGCGGCGGCGAGAACTCGCCGCGGCCGACGTCGAAGAGCTTCCTCGCGGACGCGTGGGCGCCCACATCCAGCGTCAGGAACCCGTACGCGTCGCCCCCGGGAGGCGAGACGAGCCGGTCGGCGACTTCCCTCTGGATCATCACGACGAGGCGCGAGAAGAGGTCGGGCCGCCGCACGAACGCGCGGATCATCGGCGTCGCGCTCTCGTAGGGCAGGTTCCCGACGAGCGGCACCGGCGGCGCCGCGCCGATGCGTTCTAGGGCGGCGCCGACGTCCGCGTGCAGCGCGTCCTCCGTCTCGACGAAGAGCGTCCGCTCGGAGTGGTCCGCCGAGAGACGCGCGGCGAGCGGCGGGTCGATCTCGAAGGCGAGGACGCGCACGCCGCGGTCGAGGAGCGGCACCGTGAGCGCCCCGCGCCCCGGACCGATCTCGACGACGGTCTCCCCCTCTCCCGCGCCGAGGGCGTCGAGAATTTTCCGGACCGTTCCCGCGTTGACGAGGAAGTGCTGACCCCAGCGTGGGCGGGGGCGCGCCGCGCTTGACGCTCTCACGACGCTGACCCTACCATCGAATTCCCGTCCGGCCGCCCGGCCGGCGCCACGCCAGAAAGGAACACCAAAGCCATGTCCGGAAACGTCCAGGAGCTCACCGAAAGCTCGTTCGAAACGACCGTCCTCAAGAGCGCGAAGCCCGTCCTCGTGGATTTCTGGGCCGTCTGGTGCGGCCCCTGCCGCCAGGTCGCGCCCATCGTCGAGTCGCTCGCCACGAAATGGGGCGACAAGGTCACCGTGACGAAGCTGAACGTCGATGACGTTCCCTCGGTCGCCGAACGCTACGGGATCATGTCGATCCCGACCCTCATGCTCTTCAAGGGAGGCCAGATCGTCGAGCGCGTCGTCGGCGTGTCGCCGCAGGCCTCGCTCGAGAAGAAGTTCGAGCCGCACCTCAACTGATCGTCAACGCGGGGCCGGCGACGTCTCGTTCGGCCCCGGCATGATCTTCCGCGCGATCGGGCCCTCCGGCGCGTCCACGTAGAGGATCCTGAGGCGCGCGCCGCGATGGGGGCGGGCGGTGATGTCCGTCCCCGAGTCGATCCGGAACGCCCGGCCCGGCTGTCCCACCTCCGACAGCATGATGTAGGCGCCCGCCTCGTACCTCAGGCACGAGCCGGCCGCCTTGCGCAGCTCCGGCGCGGGGGTCGGGGTCGAGGTGGGGACGGCCGTAGGAGTCGGCGTGGGGGCCGGGGTCGGCGTCCCTTTTTTCTTTTTCTTCGTGGCCGCCGAGCCGGGGCCCGCGAGAACGGCCGCGATTGCTAGCGCCACGGCGACGGTGCGCAGAACCGGCGTTCTCCTCATTCTCCCGGAGGATAGCCCGGCATCCGCCTTGCTCACACCCGGGATCGGAGCTCCACGGTGCCGTTCCGGCGCCCGGCCTTAGGCTCGGGCCGGGGCCGGAAGGCGGAGCCAGAAGCCGACGAGAAGGGACACGCGACACGATGACGACGCCGAGCAACACCGCCACGCCGCCCCAGGCCGCCCCGGGCCTCGACCCGGCCGCGCTCACGGAGCGCATCCGCGAGAAGTCGCTCACCGTGGGCGCCCTCCTGACCGAGATCCGCAAGGTGATCGTCGGCCAGAGCGCCCTCGTCGAGCGTCTCGTCATCGGGCTCCTCGCCGACGGCCACCTCCTCCTCGAGGGCGTGCCCGGCCTCGCGAAGACGCTCGCCGTCAAGACGCTCGCGCGCGGACTCGACGCCTCCTTCTCGCGCGTCCAGTTCACGCCCGACCTGCTCCCGGCCGACCTCGTCGGCACGCTCGTCTTCAACCCGAAGACGCAGGAGTTCGTCGCGCGGCGCGGACCGATCTTCGCGAACGTGGTTCTCGCCGACGAGATCAACCGCGCGCCCGCGAAGGTCCAGTCGGCTCTTCTCGAAGCGATGCAGGAACGCCAGGTCACCGTGGGCGACACGACGACGCCCCTGCCCGACCCGTTCCTCGTCCTCGCGACGCAGAACCCGATCGAGCAGGAAGGCACCTATCCGCTGCCCGAGGCGCAGGTCGATCGGTTTCTCATGAAGCTGAAAGTCGGCTATCCGACGAAGGCCGAGGAGCGCCAGATCCTCGAGCGGATGGGAGAGACGACCGAGGCGGCCGCCTCGGCGTCCGTCCGCCCGATTCTCACGCCGGAGGCGATCCGCGAGCTGCGCGTTCTCGTGCGCGGCATCTACGCGGACGAGCGCATCAAGGGCTACCTCGTCGAGCTCGTCGCCGCGACGCGCGAGCCGAAGGCCTACGGCCTCCCCGATCTCGCGGACTTCATCTCGTACGGCGCGTCGCCGCGCGCGACGCTCGCGCTCCTCGGTGCGGCGCGCGGCCGGGCGTTCCTCGCCGGGCGCGGCTACGTCGTCCCCGAGGACGTCAAGGACGTCGCCCCCGACGTCCTGCGCCACCGCGTCCTCCTCTCGTACGAGGCCGAGGCCGAGAACGTGTCCAGCGACCAGGTCGTCAAGCGGATCCTCGAGCGCGTCGAAGTTCCCTGAGGCCGCCGACGCCGCATGCTTCCCCGCGAGATCGTCAAGAAGCTCCACCGCATCCGCATCCGCACGAACCGGCTGGTCGAGGCGGGCGTGGGCGGGGAGTACCACTCCGTGTTCCGCGGGCGCGGGATGGAGTTCTCCGAGGTGCGCGAGTACGTGCCCGGCGACGACGTCAGGACGATCGACTGGAACGTGACGGCGCGAACGGGCGTCCCGCACGTGAAGAAATTCGTCGAGGAGCGCGACCTCACGGTCCTCCTCCTCCTCGACCTCTCGGCCTCGCAGGGCTTCGGCTCGAAGTACCTCACGAAGCGCGAGCTCATGGCCGAGATCGCGGCCCTGCTCTCCTTCGCGGCCGTCAAGAACAACGACCGGGTCGGGGCGCTCCTCTTCACGGACCGCCTCGAGCGCTACCACCTGCCGCGCAAGGGCGTGGACCACGCGCTCGCGATCACGCGCGACGCGCTCTCGCTCGAGCCCGCCGGCACCGGCACCGACATCGCGCTCGCGCTCCGGAGCGCGGCCGGCCTCCTCAAGCAGCGCTCGGTCGTCTTCCTGCTCTCGGACTTCCTCGCGGCCGGCTACGAGAAGGCGATCAAGACGCTCAACAAGCGGCACGACGTCGTCGCGATCCCTGTCTCCGACCCGCGCGAGCGCGAGATCCCGGCCTCGGGGCTCGTGCGCCTGCGCGACGCCGAAACGGGCGAGACGCGCGTCTTCGACGCGTCCGACCCCGCGTTCCGCAAGGCGTGGAGCCTCCGCCCCGCCGAGCTGCCCGAGCCCGCGCCGATCTTCCGCGCCGCGGGCATCGACTCCATCCCGCTTCGCACGGACGCGTCGTACGAGCTTCCTCTCGTGCGCTTCTTCAAGGAGCGCGAGAAACGCAAGGCGGCGGGGCGATGAAGAAATTTCTTCTTGCTCCCGCGCTTGCCGTCCTGCTGCTCGGCGCTGCGAGCAGCCTTCTCGCACAGTCGCCGGTCGAATTTTCTTCGAAGGTGAATGGGGCGACCGCCGTCTCGATCGGCGAGCGCGTCGTCGTGACGTACTCGGCGAAGCTGCCCGCAGGCGCGACGCTCGCGCTCGACTCGCTCGTGACGCCCGCGCCGGAGGAAGGAGCAAGACCTCCCGGCGGCGCGGTGCTCGAGTTCGAGCCTCCCCCCGCACCCACGCTCACGAAGAGCAAGACCGGAGATTTCTTCGAATGGCGACAGGACGTGGCGCTGTTCCCCTTCATGGCGGGAACCGTGCAGGTGCCCGGGCCGCATTACTCATTCAAAGAATCTTCCTCCTCGTCTTCCGGTGCCGACGTGCGCCCGCCCGCCGTCGAGCTGACCGTGGCGTCACGTCTCCCGAAAGACAAGAAGCCCGAGGAGATCACTCCGAAGGCCGACAAGGGAATCCGCATCCCCGCGATCCCCGCAAAGGTCTGGGCCGCGCTCGGCGCCGTCGTCGCGCTCGTGGCCGGGCTCGCCTGGTGGTGGGTTCTGCGCCGCCGGCGCCAGGGTGACCTCGGCGAGCCCGCCGCGCCGCGCGTGCCGCCCGGCGAGGAACTGCGCCGCGAGCTCGACCGTCTCGCCCCCGCCGTCGACACGCTGGGCGGCGACGCGCGCGGCTTCTACTCGGAGCTCACGCACGCCGTGAAGCGCTACCTCGAGCGGACGACAGGCGATCCGGTCCTCGAGTGGACGACGTTCGAGACGATCCGCCGCTTCCGCGAGAAGGGCTTCGACCTGCCTGCCGACGTCGCGCTGCCCGACCTCCTCGCATCCGCCGACCGGGTCAAGTTCGGAAAGGGCGCCGCCACGCGAGACGACGCGCGCGAGGGGCTCGCCCGCGCCCGCCGCCTGCACGACCACGTCGAGGCGCGCGAGGCCGCGCGCCGGGCCGCCGAAGCCGCCGCCGCGAGCGCGAAGGCGAAGGCGTCGTGACGATTCCCGCCGCTCTGCGCGACTTCCTGGCGAGCCACGTGCCGCCGGGGCTCTCGTTCAAGGATCCGCTCTTCCTCCTCCTGCTCGTCCTCGTGCCGGTCGCGATCGCCCTCAAGATCCTGCGCGAGAAGCGCGGGGATGGCGCCCTCGTCGTCTCGACGCTCGCCCCCGTCGCGCGCGTCGTCCCGTCGTGGCGGGTCCGCCTGCGCCACGTGCCGTTCGCGCTCGCGCTCGTCGGCTACGCGGGGCTCGTCGTCTCCCTCGCCCGCCCGCGCCTCGGCCTCGAACGCACGGAGTCGTGGACCGAGGGCGTCGACATCTTCGTCGCGCTCGACGCTTCGGGCTCGATGGCCGCCGAGGACTTCAAGCCGAAAAACCGCTTCCACGTCGCGAAGGCCTGCACGCGCGCGTTCATCGAAGGCCGCCCGAACGACCGCGTCGGCCTTCTCGTCTTCGCCGGACGCTCGCGCACCGTGAGCCCGCTCACGACGGACCGCGTGATGGTCCTCGAGCGTCTCGCGGGCCTCAAGCTCGGCGACCAGGGCGACGGAACGGCGATCGGGCTCGCGCTCGGCAACGCGCTCGCGCGCCTCAAGCCCTCGAAGGCGAAGTCGCGCGTGATCGTCCTCGTGACGGACGGCGGCAACAACGCGGGAGAGATCGACCCGGACACCGCCGCGGGCGTCGCGAAAGCGCTCGGCGTGAGGGTCTACACCGTCGGCGTCGGAACGAACAACGGCCCGGTCGAGATCCCGATCCCGATGAAGGACCCCGAGACGGGCCGAACGGTGGAGCGCCGCATCCGCGCGAACGTGGACGTGGACGAGCCGCTGCTCCAGCGCATCGCGAAGGAGACGGGCGCCCGCTACTTCCGCGCGACCGACTCGCAGGGCCTCGCCGACACGTTCGCGACGATCGACAGGCTCGAGAAAACCGAGATCAAGACGACGCGCTACACGCGCTTTCGCGAGGTCTTCCGCGCGGTCGCGCGCCCCGCGGCCCTCTGCCTCGCGCTCTCGGCGCTCGGCGCGCTCCTTCTCTTCCCGGTGGCGCCCCGATGAACTCCCTTCGCGGCCTCCTCGCCGTCTTCGCGACGCCTTACGCGCTCCTCGCGGGCGCGGGCGCTGCGCTCGTCCTGGGCGTCCTCCTCTTCTGGGCCGCCCGCCGCCGCGCGGCGCGCGCGGCCGCCCTCGTCTCGCCCGAGCTGGCCGCCAAGGCCCGCCTCGCGCCGCCCCCGTCGACGCCCGCGCTCGCGGCCGTCCTCGCGGTCCTCGTCGCGATCTCGCTCGGCGCCGCGTTCGCGCGGCCGCACTGGGGCGACACCCAGGAGCGCGCCGAGCGGCGCGGCGCCGACGTCGTCCTCGTCCTCGACACGTCCGCCTCCATGCGCGCGGCGGACGTCTCGCCGTCGCGGTTCGCGCTCGCCCGCCAGGCCGCGCAGTCGCTCGTCGCGCGTCTCGGCAGCGACCGCGTCGCGCTCGTCTCGTGCGAGGGCGACGCTCAGGCGCTCGTGCCGCTCACGCTCGACGCGGCCGCCGTCGGACTCTTCCTGGACGCCATCGAGCCCGGCATGGGCGCCAAGCCCGGCACGTCGGTCGCGGCGGGCATCGCGGCGGCGGCCGAGCTGTTTCCTCCCGGCGTCGGCGGCGGCCGCCACCTCGTCTTCTTCTCCGACGGCGAGGACCTCGAGGGCGGAGTCGACGCCGCGATCGGCCGCGCGAAGGCGGAAGGGATCACGATCCACGCCGTCTTCGTCGGCGCCACGTCCGGGACGGGAGCGCCCGTGCCCGAGGTGGACGCCGCGGGCCGCACGAGCGGCTACAAGTCCGACGCCGGCGGCCAGCCCGTCCTCTCGAAGCCCGACCCGGAGCTCCTCCGCCGGCTCGCGGCCGGGACGGGCGGGTCGTATACCGCCGTCTCGTCGCTCCGGACCGACCTCGAGGGCGTGGCCCGCCAGATCGACCTCGGCGCGCGCCGGCCCATGTCCGAGGTCCTTCTCACGATGCGGGAGGAGCGCTTCCAGTTTCCGCTCGGCGTCGCGGTGGCGGCGCTCGGGCTCTTGCTGCTCGGAGTCGGAGCCGGAAAGAAGAGAAGATTTCTTAGAAAGGTAAGAGGGGCTGGGGCAGCGGCCACGGCGACCCTGCTCGTGATGGGGGCGGCGCTCCGTGCGGCCGCGCAATCTGCACCCGCCGTGCCCGTTTCCGCCGCGCCGCAACAGGCTGCTCCTTCTCCCTCTTCACCTTCTAAGAGCTCTTCGTCTTCCTCGGACCCTGCCGCTGCAACGTCGGGCTCCCCCGAGGAACCAGCCTCCCTCCCCCTTTCAAAGAAAATCTTCTCTTCTCCCCGCTCCTCCGCTCAGAAGGGGCAGAAAGCCCTCGACGAGAAGAAGACCGACGAGGCGCTGACGCACTTCCAGGAGGAGATCGCCCTCGACCCGAAGGACCCGACCGGCGCGTACAACCTCGGGACCGCGCAGTCGAAAGCAGGGCGGGTGCCCGAGGCGCTTGCGTCGCTCGAGAAGGCGCGAAAGGAAGGGCGCGGCGCGCTCGCGGCGGACGCCGCGTTCAACGAGGGTCAGGCGCTCTTCCGCGAGAAGCAGTACGAGAAGGCCGCCGCGGCCTTCCGGGACGCGCTCCGGCGCCGCCCGAGCGACGCGGACGCCGCGTGGAACTACGAGCTCTGCGTCCGCCGGGCCGAGGAGCAGAAGAAGCAGCAGGAGCAGCAGAAGAGGGACCAGCAGAAGAAGGACGACCAGAAGGACAAGAAGAGTTCGCAGGGCAAGGACGACAAGCAGAAGCAGGACCCGCAGGCGGGCGGCAAGGACGAGGAGAAGCGCCGCCAGGACCGGGACTTCGAGCAGAAGGCGAACATGTCGCGCGAGAAGGCCGAGCAGCTCCTGTCCGCCATCGAGCGCTCGGACCTCGAGGAGCAGAAAAAGAAGATCGCCGAGCAGCGCGGCCGGCGAAAGGTCGCGAGGGACTGGTGAGACGCGCCCTCGCCGCTGCGGCCGCCGTCTCCGCCGCGACGCTTTTCGCGTTCGGCGCGCCGGCGCGCCTCGACGCCGCCGACGACGTGGCCGTGCAGGTGAGCGTGGACAAGGCGCGGCCGTCCGCGGACGAGCTCGTGCACCTCACGTACACGTTCACGGGCGGCGGCCTCTCGGGCACGCTGCGTGTCCCCTCGCCGATCCCGCTCCGGAACCTGTCCGTCGCCGGCGGCCCGTCCCGCTCGGAGCAGGTCTCGTACGTGAACGGCGTTTTCAGCCGGACGCTCTCGATCACGTACGTGCTCCGGCCGCTGGGGCCCGGGCCCGCCGAGATCGGAGAGGCATCGTTCGGGTTCGGCGACAAGACCGTGAAGGCCGCGAGCTACCTCCTCGAGGTCGGAGCGGCGAGGCCCGCGGGCTCCTCGCAGCGCGCGCCGCAGCAGGAGCCCGAGCCGGAAGACCCGCTCTCCCAGTTCTTCCGCCGGCGCGATCCTGCGGGAAGCCCCCGCGCCGAACGCGGCGCCCGCCCGTTCGTCGAATTCCGCGTCACGCCGGACAAGACGACGGCCTACGTCGGCGAGGAGATCACGCTGACGTACGAGCTCCTCACGCAGGCCGACGTCCAGGGGCTCGAGTACATCGAGCCGCCCAAATTTCCGGGGCTCTGGGCCGAGGACCTCGAGAAGCCGGAGCGGCCGGAGGGCCGCCGCGACGTCGTCGACGGCCGCACCGTCATGCGTTTCACGCTCCTCAAGAAGGCCGTATCGGGACTGACGCCGGGCTCCGTGACGGTGCCGGAGGCCAAGATCCGCACGAGCGTCCGCGTCGGCCCCGACCCGTTCGGAGATCCGTTCGGGTTCTTCCCGAGGCCGCAGGTGCTGGACCTCGTCGCGAAGCCCGTCAGCCTGAAGATCCTCGCGGTCCCCGGCCGCCCCGACTTCAAGGGCCCGGTCGGCCGCTTCGAGCTGACGGCGAAGATCGACCGGACGCGCGTCGCAGCCGGCGACGCCGCCACGTTCAAGGTGCGGCTCTCCGGAACGGGAAACCTCCGCACGGCGTCCGAGGCGCCCCGTCTCGAGGTCGCGGGGGCGAAGGTCTACCCTCCGAGCACGAAGACGGACGCGTCGCACCTCGGGCGTACGCAGACCTCGACCGAATGGAGCTGGGTCCTCGTACCCACCGCGATGGGGAGCGTCACCATTCCGCCGGTCTCCGTCGACGTCTTCGATCCCGTCGAGAAGCGCGTCGTGGTCAAGACGACCCAGCCCGTCACGCTCGTCGTGGAAGGCGGGCCCGCGGGGGCGGAGACGTCCTCCGCCGCGGCGTCCACCGCGTCGGCGGAGACGACCCTCCCCGGCGCGCCGGCACCCCCCGTGCCCGCGCCGGCGCCCGAGCCGACGCCCGCGCGCGCGGCGGTGGACATGTCCCGCGGCACCGTCACCGTGCCCCTGTGGGCTCTCGCCGCGATCGCCGGGGCCTCTGTCGCGGCCGCCGGCGTGTTCGTCTTCGCGCACCGGCGGCGCCGGCGCGACGCCTTCCGGCAGGCGCTCGCCCCCGAGCCGGGCGAGACCAAGGAACGGGCCGCGGCCCGCGTGGACCGGGCGCTGCGCGAGGCGCTCGCGCGCCGCCACGGCATCTCCGAGACGCTCGGAGCCTCCGAGCTCCTCGCGGCATTGAAGGACCGGGGCCTCCCGGAGGCCCGCCTCGCCGACGTGAAGGCGCTCCTCGACGACGTGGACTTCCTCCGGTTCGCGCCGCAGCTCGGCGAGTACGACGCGCGAATCCGCGAGGTTCGCGAGCGCGCCGCGCGCGTCCTGCCGCTCGTCGCCTGAGCAGCCTGCGGCGGCACGGCGCCCGCTGGGCGTAAAATCACCGGAATCTTGAGCCGAAACGCGCGGGTCATCTCCCCGAAGCTGCTGACGCGCTACATGGAGCGGCACCGTCTCCTCGACGAGACGAGCGGGACGCCGCCCGAGCGGTTCCTCGTCACGCTCGTCAACCGGGCCATGGAGTTCGTGCCGTCCGAGACGTGTGCGCTCCTGCTGGACGACCCCGTCTCGAAGGAGGATGACCGCTCGCGCAACGAGCTCACGATCATCGTTCTCGCGGGAGAGGGGAAGGACGGCGTCGCGGGCCGGAAGGTGCGGCCGGTCGACGGAATCGCGGGCTTCGTGTACGCCCGCGGCGAGCGCACGTGCGTGAACGAGGTCGGGGGCGCGTACGCGTTTTCCCGCGAGACGGACGGACTCCTCTCACGGGACATCCTGAACGTCCTCGCCGTGCCCGTCGTGATCGAGAACCACGTCTGCGGCTCTCTCATCCTCCTGAACCGGCAGGGCGAGCCCGCGTTCACGCCGCGCGACGAGCGCCTCATGGAGCTCTTCGGCGACACGCTCTCGCTCGCGCTCCAGAACCTGCTCGACGAGCGCCGCGCGCGCGAGGTCGCGCGCCGCGACTCCCTCACGTCGCTCTACAACGACCGCTACTTCCACCGGAAGCTCCAGCGCGAGATCGACCGGCTCGCGGAAGCGAAGGAGGGCAACCTGGCCCTCCTCTTCCTCGACTGCGACCACCTCAAGCGGGTCAACGACCTGCACGGCCACCTCGCGGGCAGCCAGGTCCTGCGGGAGGTTTCGTTCATCCTGCAGAGGACGCTCGCGGACACGGTATCGCTCGCCTGCCGCTACGGCGGCGACGAGTTCACGGTCATCCTGCTCGAGGCGACGCGCCAGAAGGCGATGGAGATCGCCGAGTCGGTCCGCAAGGCGATCAACGACTGGGTCTTCCTTCCGATGTCGATCGGACCCGGCGAGCCCGCGCTGAACCTCAAGAACGTGATCTCGATGTCGATCGGCGTCGCGACGTGGCAGGAGAACGTGAACCCCGCGCTCTCCGCCCCCGAGCAGAAGAACGAGCTCCTGAAGCTCGCGGACGCGGCCCTCTACATGGCCAAGACCCGCGGCAAGAACTGCGTCGTCGGCGCGGGCGACAACGAGCCCGGCGAGGACTCGCTGGCCGTCATCCTCAAGACCTGATCTCAGGGCGATAACCCGAGCCCGGCCAACGGGTTAATGGGTCGCGCGACGGCGGGTTATCATGCCTTCATGGCTCCTCACGCCTCTCCTCGCCTGATCTCGAAACTCGACCCGAAGCAGGTTCTCGACTCCCTGTCGAGCCACATGCTCGTGGACGGGTACCACGTCGTCATGGACCTCAAGCGGTCGCACGGCAACTTCATGTACGACTCGCTCCACGACGTGGAGGTCCTGGACTTCTACTCGCACTTCGCGACGTGCCCGATCGGCTACGCGCACCCGAAGGTGATGGCTCCGGAGTTCCTGGAAGAGCTCGCATGGGCCGCCGTCACGAAGCCGGCGAACAGCGACATCTACACCGAGCACATGGCGCTCTTCGTGGAGACGTTCGCGCGCCTCTCGGTTCCGAAGACGCACGCGAAGCACATGTTCTTCGTCGAGGGCGGCGCCCTCGCCAACGAGAACGCGCTCAAGGCCTCCTTCGACTGGAAGGTGCGCCGGAACTTTCGAAAGGGCCACCGGCGCGAGGTGGGGGCGAAGGTCCTCCACTTCGAGCAGGCCTTCCACGGCCGCTCGGGCTACACGCTCTCCCTCACGAACACGTCCGACCCGCGGAAGACGATGTACTTCCCGAAGTTCGACTGGCCGCGCGTCGTGAACCCGAAGCTGACGTTCCCGCTCACGCCCGAATCGCTCGCCCAGACGGCCGCCGTCGAGGAGCTCGCGATCCGCCAGATCCACCAGGCTCTCGCGGAGAACCCGGACGACGTCGCGGCGCTCATCATGGAGCCGATCCAGGGCGAAGGCGGCGACAACCACTTCCGCCCGGAGTTCCTCAAGCGCCTCCGGACGATCTGCGACGAGAACGACATGCTGTTCATCCTCGACGAGGTGCAGACGGGCATGGGCCTCACGGGGTCCATGTGGGCCTTCCAGGGGCTCGGCGTCGAGCCGGACATGTTCACGTTCGGCAAGAAGACGCAGGTCTGCGGCTTCGCCTCGAACGACCGGATCATGGAAGAGCCCGAGAACGTCTTCAACGTCTCCTCGCGGATCAACTCGACGTGGGGCGGAAACCTCGTCGACATGGTGCGCTGCCGCAAGTTCCTCGAGATCATGGTCGAGGAGAACCTCGTCGAGAACGCGAAGACGACGGGCGAGTTCCTGCTCGGCAAGCTCGGCGAGCTCGCCGCCGAGTTCCCCGGGAAGATGACGAACATCCGCGGGCGCGGGCTCTTCATCGCGTTCGACCTGCCGGACGGCAAGACGCGCGGCGACGTCCTCGCGTGCTGGCTCAAGAAGCACAACGTCATGGCCCTCACCTCCGGCGACCGGGCGATCCGCCTGCGTCCGCCGCTCACGCTGACGAAGGACGAGGCGGCACTCGGCGTCCAGCGCCTGCGCGCGGCGCTGACCGAGATCGTCGGCTGAAAATCTCCCCTCTTCACCTTCTAAGAAATCTCTCTCTTCTCCTCGTCTTTTTCTTCCTCCTCGTCTTCGTCCCTCTTCCTCAAATAATTCTTCTCCGCTGGCGGGACCCGTCGACGACCGCTTTCATCCGCGCGCGCCAGGAGCGCCTGCGCGCGGCGGGCAAGAGCGACGCGATCGACCGGCGGCCCGTCCCGCTCTCGCAGGTCTCCCCCGCCCTCGTCGAGGCCGTCATCGCCTCCGAGGACGCGCGGTTCTGGGACCACCACGGGATCGACTGGAACGCCGTCGCGGAGGCACGGGAGTACAACCGCCGGCACGCGCAAGACCGGCGGCCGCGCGTGCACGGCGCCTCGACGATCACGCAGCAGCTCGCGAAGAACCTCTGGCTGTCGGGCCAGCGGACCTGGTGGCGCAAGGCCCGCGAAGCCTCGATCGCGCTCGCCCTCGACGCCTGCGTGCCGAAGAAACGGATCCTCGAGGTCTACCTGTCGGCCATCGAGTGGGGCGAGCGCACGTGGGGTTGCGAGGCGGCCGCGCGCGCCCTCTTTCACGTGCCCGCTTCGCGGCTGAACGCCGGGCAGGCCGCGGCCATGGCCGCCATGATTCCGTCCCCCGTCCGGCGTGGCGTCCATCCGCTAGAATCGCCCCAATGAACGCAAGACACGTCGTGGCGCTGCGCGGCGCCGCCGTCGCGCTCGGCGTGGCTCTCGCCCTCGGCTGCAAGGCGAAGCCCGCGGAGATCCGCGTCACCCCGGCGAAGCTCACCTTCTACGGGTCAGGCCGCACCCAGACGATCAAGTTCGAGGTCGTCGACAAGAAGGGCAGGCCCCTCCCCGGCGTTCCCGTGGCCTGGACGAGCGACAAGCCCAAGATCGCCAGCGTCGACGGGAACGGCCTCGTGCGCTCGCTCGCCCCTGGCCGCGCGACCCTGTCCGCGATGGCGCAGACCGCAACGGGCAGCGCCTCCGTGGAGGTCGTGGACGTCGCTTCGATGAGCGTGTCCCCGAGCCGCATGACGCTCGTCGGCCCGGCCGGCACGAAGATGGCGCTCGCGGTCGAGATCAAGGACGCCAAGGGGAACGCCGCGAACCTCAAGCCGAAATGGATGTCCGGCGACACGAAGGTCGCGACCGTCGACGCGAACGGAGTCGTGACGTCCGCCGGCGAGGGCCGGACGACGATCATCGCGAGCCTCGGGAACGACCAGAGCTCCGCGTCGGACGTCCGCGTGCTGCACCGTGAGATCGGGACGTTCGAGATCAGCCCCCTCACGCTGATCATCAAGATCGGCGAGACCCAGCACATCAACGCGACCGTCCGGGACGCGAGCGGGATGGCGATCGAGGACGCGGCTCTCGCGTGGACGAGCTCGGAGCCGAAGATCGCCTCCGTCTCGAACGGCGCGGTCATCGGGCTCGCGCGGGGCACCGCGGTCATCACCGTCGCGACGTCCTCCCGGACGCTGACGGCCACCGCCATCGTGAACTGAGGCCTCGCCTGAGAATCACGCACCTCGCCGCCGAGTGCGTCCCGTTCGCGAAGACCGGCGGGCTCGGCGACGTGGTGGGCGCCCTCCCGAAGGCTCTCGCGTCCGGCGGGAACGACGTCGACGTGTTTCTCCCGTTTCACCTCGAGGCGGCCGAGTGGTACCGCAAGCGGCGCACGTGGCCCGAGGAAGCGATGCCGTCCTTCGACGTCTCGATCCTCGGCCTGCCGTACCGCGTCGGCCTCCTGTGGGACCTCCTGCCCGGGACGACCGTGCCGATCTACTTCGTCGCGCACGACCCGCTCTTCCACCGCCGGCAGATCTACGCACCGAACGAGCGCGGGCAGGACGACGGTTTGTGGCGCTTCTCGCTCTTCGTCCGCGCGTCGATCGAGGCGCTGAAGCGGCTCGGACGCAAGCCCCGGATCCTGCACGTGCACGACTGGCACCCCGCACTCGGCGCGATGCTCGCGGCATGGAGCAACTGGCGGGACCGCTGGTTCGACGACGTGGCTTCCGTCCTCACGATCCACAACCTCGGTTACCAGGGCGTTTACGGACGCGGCGACTTCCCGGCGCTCGGCCTGCCGTCCGCCGCCTGGTCGGGCGGCGGCGTGGAGTTCGGCGGGAACGTCAACCTCCTGAAGGGCGCGATCGTCGCGGCCGACATGATCACGGCGGTCTCCCCGACGTACGCCGACGAGATCCGCACTCCCCAGGGCGGCTTCGGTCTCGACGCGATCCTCAGGGCGCGGGGCGAGCGCGTCGTCGGCATCCTGAACGGGATCGACCGCGGGATCTGGAACCCCGCGACGGACGGCGCTCTCGCGGCGCGCTACTCGCCCTACGATCTCTCCGGCAAGGCCTCCTGCCGCGCCGACCTCTGCCGCCTCGCGGGCTTCGACCCGTCCGATGCCGGGTTCCTGGTCGGCGCAATCGGCCGGCTCACGGACCAGAAGGGCTTCGACCTCCTCCTCGAATCGGCCCCCGAGCTCGTGCGGCGGGGCGTGAGGATCGTGATGCTCGGCTCGGGCGAGCCCGCCTACGAGGGCTCCATGCGGCTCCTCGAGGCGCGCCACCCCGGACACTTCAAGGCGTTCGTCGGGTACGACGAGGCTCTCTCCCACAAGATCGAGGCCGGCTCCGACGCGTTCGTGATGCCGTCGCGGTTCGAGCCGTGCGGCCTCTCCCAGATGTACTCGCTCGCGTACGGGACGCCGCCGATCGTACGGCGGACCGGCGGCCTCGCGGATTCCGTCGTCCCGTACGACGGCTTCAACCTCGACCGGGCGACGGGGTTCGCGTTCGACGCGCCCGCGCCGCACGCGCTCGCGGCCGAGATCCTCCACGCACAGCACGTCTTCTTCCAGCCCGACCGCTGGCGGCGGATCGTCGACAACGGGATGGCGCAGGACTTCTCGTGGGACCGCTCCGCGGAGCGCTACGAGGCGGTCTACCGCCGGGCGTGCGAGGTCCGCGGCCTGCCCTGGTAGGTCAGCGCGAGACGGCCGCGCGCGCGGCCGCGGCGAGCTCGTCGGCCTCGGGGCCGCCTTCCGTCCACGGGGCGCGCTTGCGGTACGGCGGCGAGGGATGCGGCGCCTGCTTTCGCGCGGCGAGGAGCGCGACGATGGGCGATTCCTCGGGCCCGTAGCTCGATCCGTTCTCGAGTCCCTGCTTCAGGAGGCCGTATTCCGAAACGGCCGCGAGGAGATCGGGATCGGCCTCGTCCGCGAGGCGCGTGAGGTTGCAGCGCACCGTCTTGCGCGATAGGTCGACGTCGAAGTACTTGAACGACGACGCGGGCGACGTGGCCGTGACTCGCCCGCCCGGCGAGGGGCTCGCGAAGCGCAGGGGGGGACGGCCTCCGAGGGCGATCTCGTGGAGCGACGCCTGCCCGCCCACCGCCTCGAGCGTCAGGACGAGATCGCTCGGGAGGAGTCCGCGCACGACCCACGCTGTGCGGCGGACGCCCTCGGCCTTCAATTCGGACTTCGCGACATCGCAGACGCGGTTGCCGCGGGCGTCGACGATGCGCTCGAGCGTCACCTTCGGCGGCTCCTGCGCCCGCGTTGCGGTGGGCGAGAGGAAGAGAAGAAAGAAGATCTTCTTAGAAAGGAAGAGGGAGTCGCCGGTCTTCATCGGATCGGGTTTTCCGGCACGATCGCGGGAAATGGCGGGAGGTCCAGCGGTAAGTGCGCGAGGCCGCGCCACGCCGCGAGGTCGCCCGAAGGCTCCGGGTCTTGAGTGAGGACGACGGTGCGCTGGGCGACCGGCGGGACGTCGTCCCGAAACGCGACGGTTACGGAGAAGATCGCGTTGCGCGCGTTCAGACCAAACGTGTCCTTCGGGAGAGACGGAGCGCCGTCTGGTGCAACCTTGAGCAGGTTCACGAGGTCGTGATGCTCGTTCGCGTCGAATGTCGCCGCCGTGATCTCTCTAAGGCTCGTCCGAACCGTGCGGCTAGAAAGATCCGTAAGGATGAAGTCGAGACTCCCGCCCGGCGCGCGCACCTTCTGGCGCGATCCCCCGCAGGGATCCTCCGCCGCCGCGTCCGAATCTTCGAAGCCGCCCGACGACCACATCTCGAACACCGCGTGGGCCGATGCGACCCGGTGAAAGGGCCTGTCCTCCTCCAGGTGATTCTCGTCCACGAATCCAAAGGCCGATTCCACGACATACCTCGCACCCCCCGGCATCGTCATGAGGAGGAGATTCCGGTACGGCCAGGCGTTACGCGCCTTTCCTGAGAACGCTTCGAAGCGGACCACCACCCAGCGCGCTCGGAAGAGGGGCGGAGAATCGGGCGCCGCCGCCTTCTCTCGCGCGACGAAGCTCGCGTCCCCCTGCAGGTACGCCTTGCCGCGGAAGGCGTCGAACCAGTCGGGCGACTGGGCCTCCGCGCGCATCGCGGCCGAGACGGTCCAGAACACGAGCAGGATCCCCCGCGCCTTCATAGATCCCTCTCTTCGACTCCCATCTCCTTCATCGCCGCGACGAGCGCCGCGTGGACGCCCGGCGAGCCCGCAAGGATGTTTCCGCGCGTCCGCCACGTGTCCCCGCCGTCGAAGTCCGACATGCGGCCGCCGGCCTCCGTCACGACGAGCGCGCCCGCCGCCGAATCCCACGGCGAGAGGCCGAACTCGAAGAAGCCGTCGAAGATGCCGGCCCCGACGTACGCGAGGTCGAGCGCCGCGCTCCCGGCGCGGCGCATGGAGCGCACCTTGAGGAACAGCTCGCGGAAGATCGAGAGGTAGCGATCGATCTTGTGCGCCTGCCGGAACGGGAAGCCCGTCGCGAGCGCCGCGCTGCGCAGGTCCGGCCGCGGCGGCACCCGCAGCCGGTGGCCGTTGCGGAACGCACCGGAGCCGAGCTCCGCCGTGAAGAGGTCGTCCTTGACGGGGTCCCAGACGACACCGGCCTCGATCTCGCCGAGGAGGCCGCCGCGCGTCCGCGCGATGGACACGGCCCAGTGCGGGAATCCCCGCACGAAGTTCGCGGTGCCGTCGAGGGGATCCACGATCCAGGACGGCGCGGTCTCGTCCACGCCCGAGAGGCCCGTCTCCTCCCCGAGGAAGCGGTCGGAGGGAAATGCGCCGAGTACGGCGCGCCGGATGACGGCCTCGCTCTCCTTGTCCGCGATCGACACCACGTCGTTCGCGGCCTTCTCTTCTACGGAGGCGGGGTCGAGCCGGCCGAAGTGCCCGACGAGCACCTCACCGGCCTCGCGGGCGGCCGCAATCGCGACGTCGAGGGAGCTCTTCATGCGGGGGGGCGGCGCACCTAGAATGATGTTCTCATGCTCGCCGCACTCCTCTTCGCCGCCGCCGCCTCGACCGTAACCGCGTCTCCCACGCCCGCTCCCGAGTCGCACTTCGCCTACGACCCTAAGGCTCCGCTCGACGCGGTGACGACGGGCGTCGAGACGCGCGGCGACGTCGTCATCCAGGACCTCACCTACGCGAGTCCGAAAGGCGGGCGCGTCCCGGCGTACCTCGTCGTGCCCGCGGGGAAGGGCCCTTTCGCCGCGGTTCTGTGGGGGCACTGGTACTGGGAGAACTCGCCGATGAAGAGCCGGAAGCAGTTCCTCGACGAGGCCGTCGTCCTCGCGCGCTCCGGCGTCGTCTCGCTCCTCACGGACGGGCCCGTCGCGCGGACTGGCTACGTCGCGGGCACGACCTTCTCCGAGAAGCGGTACGACGACCTCGTCCAGCAGGTCGTCGACATGCGCCGCGGGGCCGATCTCCTTCTCGCGCGCCCCGAGGTCGACGCGCGCCGGCTCGCGTACGTCGGCCACAGCTATAACGCGACGGTCGGTGCGATCCTCTCGGGCGTCGATCGGCGCTTCAAGGCATTCGTCCTCATGGCGGGCGCACTGTCGGACCAGGTCGACCTCCGGTCGCCCGAGTACCGGACGGCCCGCGAGAAGTCCGGGCCGATCCGCTTCGACGCGTTCATGGCGGACCACGCGTGGGCGGACCCCGGCCCGAACGTCGCGAAGGCCGCCCCGGCAAAGGTCTTTCTGCAGTACGCGACACAGGAGGACTTCCTGACGCCCGCGCGCGCGAAGGAGTACGCCGCGAACGTGAGCGAGCCGAAGGCGCTCAAGCTCTACGACGCGCCGCACGCGCTGAACGCCGAGGCGCGCCGCGACCGCCTCGCGTTCCTGTCGGAAGTTCTCGCCGTGAAGCCGCCCGATCCGGCGGCCGTCGCCGCCGTCCCCGACCTCGTTCAGCCCCCGCCGCCGCCGCGCTGACGGGCCGCGTCAGTGCCGCTTGACGATCGAGTCGAGGATCATCAGGAACGCGTTCTGCTGGTTCGGTTCGTGCTTGTTGATCACGGCGAGGCAGCAGCCGTCCGGGAAGAGCTGATGGAGCTCGTTCGCGTCGCGCGTCGAGAGGATGACCATGCGGCGCGGCGCGACGCCGCGCTCCTTCGCGAGCTCGAACATCTTCCGCCCGCCGAAGAGCGGCAGCTCGAGGTCGACCATGAGGAGTGAGACGTCCGGCCCGATGACCTCGAGCGCCTTGAGCGGGTCCTGGTACATCTCGACCGTAATCGCCGGGCCGTAGCGCGTGAGGAGGAGCGTGCGCCAGACCTCTGCGAAGAGCGCTTCGTGCTCGACGATGATGATCCGCTTGGGCTTGCCCACCGCGACCGGAATCTCCGAAGAGACCGGCTTGAGGTACGCCCCGGAGTCCTCGCGCGAGCTCATCGTGCCGGCCCGGAGCCGCGCGCGTAAACCTCGCGGCCGGCGACCCACGTCTTTTCGACGCGTCCCTTGAGCGTGCGCGCGATCCATGGCGAGTTCTTCGACCGGCTCTGGAAGCCGTCGGGCGTCACCGGCGTCGACTTCGTCGTCGAGAAGAGCACGACGTCGGCCGGGGCGCCCTCGGCGAGCGTCCCGTACGGGAGGGCGAAGGCCCGCGCCGGAGCTGTCGAGAGCACCTCGACGAGGCGCAGGAGCGTGATCGCGCGCGGCGCGAGGAGCCCGTCCACGAGCGCGGGCAGCGCCGTCTCGAGACCGGTCACGCCGAACGGGGCGTCGGCGAACTCGACGTTCTTCTCGTCCTCGTGGTGGGGCGCGTGGTCCGTCGCGACGCAGTCGATCGTCCCCTCGACGAGCGCGGCCACGAGGGCCGCCCGGTCGGCCTCGGAGCGCAGCGGCGGGTTCATCTTGAAGCGCGTGTCGTAGCCCGAGCGCGCGACGTCCTCGTCGGTGAGAAGAAGGTGGTGCGGCGTGACCTCGCACGTGACGGGAACGCCGAGCCTGCGGGCCGCGCGGATCGCCTCGAGGCTCTCGCGTGTCGAAACGTGCGCGATGTGAAGCCGGGCGCCCGTGAGCGCCGCGAGCTGGACGTCGCGAGCGACCATTGCGCTCTCGCCCACGTTGGGCCACCCCGCGAGGCCGAGGCGCGTCGAGGCCCAGCCCTCGTTCATGACGCCGGCGCCCACGATCGAGGGATCCTCCTCGTGGACGACGACCGGCAGAGAGAACATCGAGGCGTACTCGAGGGCGCGGCGCATGAGGTTGCCGTTCGCGATCGGCTTGCCGTCGTCGGAGATCGCGACGATTCCCTCCGCCTTCATCGAGCCGATCTCGGAGAGCTCGACGCCTTTGAGGCCCTTCGAGACGGCGCCGATCGGGAACACGCGGACGACGCCGGTCTCCCGGGCGCGCCGCACGATGAACGCGACGGTCGGCGCGTCGTCCGGGACGGGGTCCGTGTTCGCCATCGCGCACACGGTCGTGAATCCGCCCGCGGCCGCGGCGCGCGTGCCGCTCGCGATCGTCTCCTTGTATTCGAAGCCGGGCTCCCGGAGGTGCGTGTGCAGGTCCACGAACCCCGGGGCGACGACGAAGCCGGCGGCCTCGACGACCTCGGCGCCCTTGGCGGCGATCTTCTCGTCCACCTTCGCGATCACGCCGTCCTTCAGGAGGACGTCGAGCGTCTGGTCGAGGTTGCGCGAGGGGTCGACGACGCGCCCGCCCCGGAGAAGGACCGCTTCGCCGCTCATTCGTCGTCTCCGCTCGCGCCGATCAGGAGGTAGAGCACGGCCATACGCACGGCGACGCCGTTCTCGACCTGCTCGAGGATCACGGAGTCGGGGCCGTCCGCGACGGCCGAGTCGATCTCCACGCCGCGGTTCATGGGGCCGGGGTGCATCACGATGGCGTCCTTCTTCGCGAGCTTCCGGCGCTCCGGGGTCAGGCCGAACTGCTCGTAGTATTCGCGATCCGAGGGAAATCCGAGGCCGCCGCCGCGCTCCTTCTGGACGCGCAGGATCATCACCACGTCGGCCCCCTCGATCGCCTCCTCGATCCGGGTTGCGATCCGGGCGCCCGTCCGCTCGATCTCGGCCGGAAGCAGCGTGCGCGGCCCGCAGAGCGTCACGCCCGCGCCCATCTTCGTGAGGAGCGAGACGTTCGAGCGCGCGACGCGGCTGTTCGCGACGTCGCCGCAGATCGCCACGCGCAGGCCCGCGAGCGTGCCCTTCGCGCGGCGGATCGTGAAGGCGTCGAGAAGCGCCTGCGTGGGGTGCTCGTGCGTCCCGTCGCCGGCGTTCACGACGGCGCACGGGAGGTTCCGGGCGAGGAGGTGCGGCGCGCCGGAACGCGAGTGCCGGATCACGATCGCGTCGGGAGCCATCGCCATGAGGTTTCGTCCCGTATCGAGGAGCGTCTCGCCCTTGGCGACGGACGTCCCGACCGCCGAGAGCGCAATCGAGTCGGCCGAAAGGCGTCGCTCGGCGATCTCGAAGGAGAACCTCGTCCGGGTGGAGTTCTCGAAGAAGAGGTTCGCGACGAGCTTGCCGCGCAGCGTCGGGACCTTTTTGATCGCGCGCTGGTTGATCTCGCGCATGGATTCGGCGGTGTCGAGGACGAGGCGGATGTCGTCCTCGGTGATCCCGTCGATGTCGAGGAGGTCCTTCTTCGAAAGCGCGCGACGGGGTGTGGCGGGGACGGGGGAATCGGGACGCTTCGTCACGCCGCCCGGGCTCCTACTTCTTCCTCGGTCGCCGGCGGGCCGACGGAGTCTTCGCGGGCGCCGCTTTCGGGGAGGCTTTCGGCAGCGGCTTCGCGGCCTCGCGGTCGAGGAGCCACACGTCGTCCTCCCCGTCCGTCTCCCTGAACGTCACGGAGACGATCTCGGTCGCGGAGGTCGCGATCCGCTTGCCGACGTACTGGGCCTCGATCGGCAGCTCACGGCGGCCCCGGTCCATGAGGACCGCCAGGAGAATCTTGCGCGGGCGCCCGAAATCCAGGATCGCGTCCATGGCGGCCCGCACCGTCCGCCCGGTGAAGAGCACGTCGTCGCACAGGATCACGTTCCGCCCCTCGACCTTGAACGGGATCTCGGTCTTCTTGAGGACCGGCGAGGACGCGACGGTCGTCAGATCGTCGCGGTAGAGGGTGATGTCGAGCAGACCGACCGGGATCTTCACGCCCTCGGTGCGCTCGATCTCGGAGGCGAGGCGCTTCGCGAGCGGGACGCCGCGCGTCCGGATTCCGATGAGGACGAAGCCCTCGGTGCCCCCTTCGGCCTCGACGACCTCGTGCGACATGCGCGAAATCGCCCGCGCCATCCCGACGGCGTCGAGCAGGCGAACTTTGCGGTAGGTCCCCGCGGCCTCTCCCATGGGCGGGCGGACACTACCAACGCGTCCACTCCGCGTCAACGGCGCTCAGAACGGCCACGGTGCGGGCGGGAGCGCGAGTTCGCGCTCGCGGCGCGCCAGGAGACGCGGCTGCGGCGCGCCGGTCGCCACGATCGCCTCCTCGAGCGCACCACGGCGGCCGAAGTAGACGTCCGCGACGTACGCGCGCTGGAGAACGAGGGAGGGAGAAAGAGGCCAGAGACGAGGCGCCACCAGAGCCGCCACAGCCGCGATCGTCACGCCGGCACAAAACGCAGCGGCGCGTTTCCTCGAATGAAGGGAGAAGAGGGCCGCCGCAGCCGCGAGGACGAGGAGAAGGGGCGCAACGAACGCCACCCCGCGCACCGCCGGGACGAGGTGAAAGAGGTTCGGCACCCCGAGCCCCTTTCCATAGAAATCCCCTCCGAACGTTCCTCCCCAGGGGAGAGCGAAGCCTGGAGGGACGAACGGAAACGCCAGCGTCGTTCCGGCGCACGCGAGGACCGACGCGCCCGCGAGGCCCGCCTCCAGCGGGCCGCCCTCACGGAATGCGAGCGGGAAGACGAGAAACGGCAGCGCCGCGACGAGGTAGCGCGGCCCGACCGTGAAGCCGCCGTGCCAGTTCGGGTAGCCCGCGTAGAGAACGAGGAGCGAGAGCGGAACGAGGGCGAGCGCCAGACCGCCCTCCCGAGAGACGCGGCCGCGCGCGGCCGGGAACGCCCAGGGCCACAGAACGAGGAGCGGAACGAAGACGAGGAGCCCTTTCGACGGATCGAGGAGGAGCCGGAGGAGCACGGAGGGCGACGGCAGACCGATGCCGAACAGGCCCGAGGCGGCGAGACCCCGGAAAACCGTCGCGCGCTCGAAGCCGGACGAGAGCGCGAACGGACTGCCGAAGCACACCGCGTCGTAGGCGGCGAGGATCAGGGCCGGGGGCGCTCCACCGGCCGCAATCGCGAGGAGGCGCCTCGGCGACACCGCCGCTGCGCACAGGACGAGGACCGCCGCCGGGATCGCCGCCGGGTACTCCGAAAGAACGGCGAGGCCGAGGAGCGCGCCTCCCAGGACGTCGCGGCGCCCAGGCGAGCCGGAGCCCGTCACGAAGAAAGCCGCCCACGCCCCGAAGAGGCACGCCGCGACCAGCGCGTGGGAGAAGAAGAGCAGGCCGTACGCAAAGAGCGGCGTCGCGAAGACGAGGACCGCCGCGGCGAAGCGGGCCCGGGCCGGCGTCGCGCCGAGGCGCACGGCCGCACCCGCAAGAACCAGTGCGAGAAGGATCGCGGGCAGCGTGGCCGCCACGAGCCGCATGAGCGTCAGCGAGAGCCGCAGGGATCCCGCCGAAGGCGGGCCCGCGAACGGGCGTGCCGCGAGGTATCCCGGCAGCGCGACGAGCGCGGCACCGGGCGCCTTGTTCGAGTAGACGCGGCCGTCCTTCTCCGACACGTCCTCGAAAGCCGGGCCGAGGAGCGGGAGGACGCCGGAGACTTCGGGCGTCCGGTGCTCGACGAGAGAGGCCGCGAAGGCCCAGCGCGACATCTCGTTCGGCGACAGGAAGTGCGGGAAAACGGGAATGACGAGGACGGCGAGCAGGGCGTAGAGAAGAACGGGCGCGCTCGCTCGATTCCGCACGCGAAAGTGTACCCTCGGCGGCGCCGTGGACGTCGCCGAATTCGACTTCGAGCTCCCGCCCGAGGCCATCGCCCAGCGCCCTGCCCCACGCGGCACCGCTCGCCTCATGACGCTCGACCGGGCGTCGGGCGCGTTCGCCCACGGGTCGGTCGCGGATCTCCCGGGCCTGCTCGGCGCCGGCGACGTCCTCGTCCTCAACGACACGAAGGTCATCCCCGCGCGGATCTTTGGCACCGACGAGAAAGGGCGAAGGACGGAGTTCCTGCTCGTCCAGAGAGAAGATTCTTCGAGTGGTCCCGAGCTTTGGCGCTGTCTCGCGAAGCCGGGGAGGCGGGTGAAGGCCGGGAGGAAGTTTTCCTTCGAAGGTGATTGGACGGCGGAGCTGGAATCCCGGAGCGTCGAAGGCGGCCTTTACACGCTGCGGTTCACGAAGCACGGGAGCAAAGAAGATCTCCTTCTTTCCCTGCAGTCGATCGGCTCCGCTCCCCTGCCGCCGTACATCCACCGCCCGAACGGCGTCGCCGACGCGCAGGACCGTCTCGACTACCAGACCGTCTTCGCGCGCGAGCCCGGCGCGATCGCGGCGCCGACGGCGGGCCTGCATTTCACGGAGTCCATGCTCGCCGAGACCGCTGCGCGCGGCGTGACGATCGCCCGCGTGACGCTCCACGTCGGGCTCGGGACGTTCAAGCCCGTGAAGTCCGACCGCGTGGAGGATCACCGGATGGACTTCGAGCGGGCCTTCATTCCGGAGGACACCGCCGCCGCCGTGAACCGCGCGAAGGACGAGGGCCGGCGCGTCGTCGCGGTCGGCACGACGAGCGTCCGGACGCTCGAGGCCTCGGCCCGCCTCCACCGGGGGCGCGTCGCGCCCGGCGCGTTCGAGACGGACCTCTTCCTCGTGCCGGGCGCGGAGTTCCGCGTCGTCGACGCGCTCCTCACGAACTTCCACCTCCCACGCTCCACGCTCCTGATGCTCCTCTCCGCCTTCGCGGGGCGGGAGCGCGTGCTCGCCGCGTATCGGGAGGCGGTCCGGGCCGGCTACCGCTTCTTCAGCTACGGCGATGCTATGTTCGTCGCGTGACCGGATCGCAAAGCGGACCGCGCTCGCGCCTGGCGGTGCTGTCCCTCGGCGCGCTGGGCGTCGTGTACGGTGACATCGGCACGAGCCCGCTCTACGCGCTGCGTGAATCGCTGAGCCCCGCCGAGCACGGCCTCGCCTTGAACCCGGAGAACGTCCTCGGCGTCCTTTCGCTCATCGTCTGGTCGCTCGTCCTTCTCGTGGCGGTCAAGTACGTCGTAATCGTTCTCAGGGCCGACAACGAAGGAGAGGGCGGCATCCTCGCCCTCATGACGCTCGTCAGCCGCTGTCTCCAGAAGGACGATCCGCGCCGGCGCGTGGTCATCGTGCTCGGCCTCTTCGGCGCGGCCCTTCTGTACGGCGACGGTCTCATCACGCCGGCCATCTCGGTCCTCTCGGCCGCCGAGGGCCTGAAGGCGCGCAGCCCGGCGCTCGCTCCCCTCGTCGTGCCGTTCGCCGTCGCCGTCCTCGTCGTCCTTTTCTCGGTCCAGAGGAAGGGAACGGGCCGGATCGGGACGTTCTTCGGCCCCGTCATGCTCGTGTGGTTCGGGACGCTCGCGGTCCTCGGCGTGCGCGAGATCCTGCGGGCGCCCGGCGTCCTGCTCGCCGTCGACCCCTCGCACGCGGTTCGTTTCTTCGCGCACAACGGGATGAAGGGGTTCCTCGTCCTCGGATCGGTCGTCCTCGTCGTGACGGGCGGCGAAGCCGTCTACGCCGACATGGGGCATTTCGGTGCGCGGCCGATCCGCATCGCATGGTTCACGCTCGTTCTGCCCGCGCTTCTCCTCAACTACTTCGGCCAGGGCGCGCTCCTCCTGCGCGAGCCGGCCGCCCTCGAGAACCCGCTCTTCGCGATGGTTCCGCCGTGGGCGATTCTCCCGATGGTCGCGCTCGCGACGGCCGCGACGACAATCGCGTCCCAGGCGCTCATCTCCGGCGTCTTCTCTCTCACGCACCAGGCCGTCCAGCTCCGCTTCCTCCCCCGCCTGCAGGTTCTCCACACGTCGGCGACCGAACGCGGGCAGATCTACCTCCCCGCGATGAATTCGGCGCTGCTCGTGGGCTGCGTCTTCTTCGTCGTCTCCTTCGGCTCGTCGAGCCGGCTCGCGGGCGCTTACGGCGTGGCCGTCACCGCCACCATGCTGCTCACGACGCTCCTCTTCACCGTGCTTCTCGCGGCGGGCTGGCACGTGGCGCGCTGGAAGGTCGTCCTCTTCGCCGCCGTCTTCCTCGCGGCGGAAGGGGCGTTCTTCGGCGCGAACCTCGCGAAGCTGTGGCACGGAGGCTGGATCCCGCTTCTTCTCGGCGCGGGGATCTACGCGCTCATGGCGACGTGGAAACAGGGCCAGCGCGTCCTCGTCGAGGCGCTGCGCAGGACGTCCTCGGCGTTCGCGAGGCCCGTGGAGGAGCACATCCTGGACGTCCGGCGCAACAAGCCGCCGCGCCTCGGCCACCCCGCGGTTTACATGGAGCGATTCCACGACCTCGTGCCGCCGGCTCTGTACCTGAACTGGCAGCACAACCGCGCACTGCACGATCCGGTCATCCTTCTCACGGTCGAGACCGCCGACGTCCCGCGCGTCCCACCGTCGGAACGACGGCATGTCACGGATCTCGGCGAGGGCTTCTTCCGGGTCGTGCTGAGGTGGGGCTTCATGGAGGACCCCGACGTGCCCGAAGGCCTGAAAGGGCTCGTCCTCGCCGGAAGGCCTCTCGACCCGGACACGATCAGCTACGTACTCGGGAAGGACTCGATCATCTCGACGGAGCGCGAGAGCGGGATGGCGCGCTGGCGCGAGCGCCTCTTCTCGTGGATGCGCCGCAACGAGGCCCGCGCGGCCGCGTTCTACCGGATCCCGCCCGCGCGGGCGATCGAGTTCGGGATCCAGGTCGAGATCTGAGGCCGCCTGCGGATCGGCTAGTCTCCCGCCGATGAGTCGCGCCTTCTCCCGCCGCCGCTTCCTCGCCTCCGGCTCCGCGTTCGCGGCTGCGCCCCTCCTCCCGGCCTTCGCGGACGGCCCGGCGCCGGCGCCTGCGGGTGCGGCCGCTCCGCCGCTCCCGCCCGAGTTTCCCCGCGAGACGTACCGCGAAAGGCAGGAGCGCGCGCTCGCCGCCGCGAAGTCCGCCGGCCTCGATGCGCTCGTCGCCGTGCCGTCGACGAGCATGGCCTGGCTCTGCGGCACCGATCCCGGGCGCAGCGAGCGGCTCATGGCGCTCGTCCTCCGCCCGAAGGTCCCGTCCGCGTTCGTGACCCCGTTCTTCGAGGACGAGCGCGTCCGCCGCGATGCGGTCGTCGACCGGACGGCCGTCTGGCAGGAGCACGAAGACCCGATCAAGCTGCTCGCGACGCTCCTGTCCGGCGCGAGGCGCATCGGCGTCGAGGGGACGACCGACTTCCACACGGCCTCGCGGCTGCGCGACGCGACGGGCGCGCGCCTCGTGGACGCTGCGGGGCTCTTCGACGGCCTGCGCGCCGTCAAGTCCGATGCCGAGACGGCGATCCTGAAGGACGCCGCCTCGCGCATGGTCGCCGCGATTGCGGCCACGCACGCGCGGCTCGCGGCGGGCATGACGGAGCGCGGGGTCGGCGAGATCCTGTCCGGCGAGCTGCGCCGCCTCGGCGTGCGGGGCGGTGCGCTCGTACAGTTCGGCGCATCCGCCGCGCTGCCCCACGGCGGACCCGGCGACGCGCGCCTCGCAAAGGGCGACGTCGTCCTGATCGACGGCGGCTGCCGCGTCCGCGGGTACACCTCCGACATCACGCGGACTGTCGCCTTCGGCTCCGCGTCGGACGAGGTGCGGAAGGTCTACGCGGCGGTCGACGCCGCCCAGCGCGCGGCGTTCGCCGCGTTCCGCGCGGGGGCAATCCCCGAAGACGTCGACCGCTCGGCCCGCAAGGTGATCGAGGACGCCGGCTACGGCGCGTTTTTCACGCATCGTCTCGGGCACGGCCTCGGGATGGACGGCCACGAGGCCCCGTATCTGGTGCAGGGCAACCGCGCTCCGCTCGTCGCGGGCAACGTCTGCACGCTCGAGCCCGGCGTCTACCTGCCCGGGAAGCTCGGCGTGAGGATCGAGGACGACGTCCTCGCGACGGCGGACGGGTGCCAGACGCTGTCCGTCCGGCCGCCCGAGCTCGTCGTCCTGCCCGCCTGACCGTCCTCACGGGGGATGCGCGGGCCCGGGCGGGGCCCTAGATTCGGGGCGAGGGAGGTCCGCCATGATTTCCCACCTTCCCGCCGCCGGACTCGCCGACCGCCAGGGCCATTTCCGGGAAGTCCGCCGCCTCTCGGAGCTCGAGACGCCCCGCCCTGCCGTGGCGGAGGGGCCGTGGATCGCGCTCTCGAGGGAGCTGGGCTCCGGGGGCGGCGACCTCGCCCGGCTCCTCGGCGAGGCGCTCGGCTGGCGCGTCTACGACCGCGAGATCCTCTCGGCCGTCGCCGAGGAGATGCACAACGACGCATTCGCCCTCGAGCGGTTCGACGAGAAGGGCGTCCGCGCGGTGGGCGAATACATCGTTCCGTTCATCCTGCAAGACGATCCAGGCCAGGCGTCCGTCCTCGTCGGGCTGCGGCACGTGATCCAGAGGATCGGCCGCGAAGGCAAGGCGGTCGTCGTCGGCCGTGGCGCAAACTTCGTCCTCAATCCGGCTGGCGGCCTGAGGGTCCGCGCCGTCGGCACGCCTGCCGAGCGCGCCGAAGCCCTCGCTCGGACGCAAGGCATCGCCGTATCCGAGGCACGCCGGCGCGTCGCGGAAAGCGACGCCGCGCAGCGCACGTTCGTGCGGCAGGCATTCCAGCGCGAGATCGAAGACCCCGCGGGTTACGACCTCGTCCTCAGCCCGCTGGCTCTCGGCCTGCCCGCGGCGGCGGCGGCCATCCTCGCGGCGGCCCGGACCAAGCTCGGGCTCTGAGGAAATCGGGGGGAACCGCGGCCGGTTCCCCCCGTTTCGTCGTCAGTACGCGAGCAGGTAGCGGTCCACTTCCCAGCCGTGGACCTGGGCGATGTACTGCTGCCACTCCGAGCGCTTGGCCTCGACGAACTTCTCGTAGATGTGCTCGCCGAGCGCGTTCTTGAGCAGGTCGTCCTTCTCGAGGCAGTCGAGCGCCTCGGCGAGGCTGCCCGGAAGGACGTCGATCTTGAGGCGCTTCTTCTCGCGCGCCGACATCTCGAAGATGTTCTGGTTCACGGGCTCGCCCGCCTCCAGCTTGTTCTTGACGCCGTCGAGGCCGGCCGCGAGCATGACCGTGAAGGCGAGGTACGGGTTGCACGCCGGGTCCGGCATGCGGACCTCGCAGCGCGTTCCCATCCCGCGCCGGGCGGGGATGCGGACCATCGGCGAGCGGTTGCGTTCGGACCAGGCCACGTTGACGGGAGCCTCGTAGCCGGGCACGAGGCGCTTGTAGGAGTTCACGAGCGGGTTCGTGATCGCGGCGATGGCGCGCGCGTGCTTGAGGATGCCGCCGATGTAGTTCATGGCGAGGCCGGAGAGCTGGTACTTCGCCTTCGGGTCGAAGAACGCGTTCTTCATGGACGCGCCCGAGCCCGTGATGAGCGACTGGTGGACGTGCATGCCCGACCCGTTGACGCCGAAGATCGGCTTCGGCATGAACGTCGCGTGGAGGCCGTGGTCGAGCGCCACCTTCTTCACGATGAGCTTGAACGTCGCCACCTGGTCGGCCGTCGTGACGGCGTCGCCGTACTTGAAGTCGATCTCGTGCTGGCCGGGGGCGACCTCGTGGTGCGCCGCCTCGACCTCGAATCCCATCGCCTCGAGCGCGACGACGATGTCGCGCCGTGCCTCCTCGCCGCGATCCACGGGCGTCAGGTCGAAGTAGCCGCCCTGGTCGTGCGTGTCGACGACGGGGTCGCCGTTCGCGTCGCGCGTGAACAGGAAGAACTCGGCCTCGGGGCCGGTCATGAGCGTGTAGCCCATGGCCTTGGCCTTCTCGACCTGGCGCTTGAGCGTCTGGCGCGGGCAGCCCGCGAACGCCTTGCCGTCGGGCGTGATGACGTCGCAGACGAGGCGCGCGACCTTCCCGTTCGGGTGCGACCACGGGAAGATGCGGAACGTGTCGAGGTCGGGCACGAGGCCCATGTCCGACTCCTCGATCCGCGTGAAGCCCTCGATCGAGGACCCGTCGAACTGGATCTCGCCCTCGAGGGCCTTCTCGAACTGCGAGCGCGGCACCTCGACGTTCTTGATGATTCCGAGGATGTCCGTGAACTGCAGACGCAGGAAACGGACGCCTTCCTTGTCGCAGATCTTCAGGATTTCGGCTGCCTTCAGTGCCATGTGGTTCCCCCTGTTTTCGTCTGATTTCGGCTCACGCCGCGCGGAGAATCCGTTCAATGCGCCAGAAAGTCAACCCAAAACGGGCACTTTGCACTCGTCTATGTGCATGAGACCGCTTATCCGATAAATCAGTCCGAATTTTCTTAGAAAGTGAAAGAGTCCCCGGCGCGCGGGCGGGCCGCCGACCGAAACATAGGTCCCGGCGCGCCGGGACGCCATTCACCTTCAGAGGAATCTCCCGGTCCCCCGTCTCCCTGTATCTCTAAACTCCCGCCCATGAAGACCCGCTCCGACGCTTGGACCCTCCTGACGGAATTCACCGCCTCGCAGCCCCTTCGCCGCCATGCGCTCGCGGTCGAGGCGACCATGCGCGCCCTCGCGCGCTCGAAAGGCGTCGCGGACCCCGCCGAGATCGAAACGTGGGGCCTCGTCGGAATGCTCCACGACTTCGATTACGAGAAGTTCCCGACGGAAGAGGACCACGTCTGGCGCGGCATGGAGATCCTCCGCGAGCGCGGCTGGCCCGAGCCGCTCATCAAGGCGATCGGCGGCCACGCTTTCTACACGAACATCCCGCGCGAGACGCCGATGGAGAAGGCGATCCTCGCCGCCGACGAGCTCACGGGCTTCTGCGGCGCCTGCGCGCTTATCCGCCCCAGCAAGAAGATCGCGGACGTCCCGGTCGAGTCGGTCCTCAAACGCCTGAAGGAGAAGTCCTTCGCGCGCTCCGTCGACCGCACGTACGTCACGCGCGGCGCCGAGGAGTGGGGGGCGCCGCTCCCGGACCTCGTCGCCCTCGTCCTCGCGGCGCAGGTCCCGATCGCCGACCGCCTCGGCCTCGGCGGCGCGCCCGCGGCGGACCTCCCGGACTCCCCCGCCCCGCCCGAGCCGTCCGCTCCGTGACCACTGCCATTCGCGTGTCTTCTCCGTTCGACGGAGAGGGGCTCATGGCCTTCTTCGCGGCGCGCTCGCTCGCGGGGGTGGAGAGAGTCGAAGAGAATTCCTATGAAAGGGCATTCACGCAGGCGGGGCGCGCCGGGACGCTGCAAGTCGCGCTCCGGCGCCGAGGACGGTCGCATTCACTTTCATTGGAATTCCCTCTTTGGGCGAAACCCGATGATCTGCAGTCGCGTGTTTCGCGCCTCTTCGACCTCTCCGCGAACCCCCGCGCGATCGCGCGAGTCCTCTCGCGCGACCCGCTCCTCGCGCCGCTCGTCGAGCGGCGGCCGGGGCTGCGCGTGCCGGGGGCGTGGGACCCGTTCGAGGTCGCCGTTCGCGCAGTCCTCGGCCAGCAGATCTCCGTCGCGGGCGCGCGCACTCTCGCGGGACGGCTCGTGGCGCTCTGCGGGCGCCCGTTGCCGAAGCGCCTCGCGCGCCCCGGGCTCACGCACGTCTTCCCGTCCCCCGCCGCCGTCGCCGAAGCGGACGTCGCGAGCGTCGGCCTTCCCCGCGCCCGCGCCGCGGCCTTGAAGGCCTTCGCCCGCGCCGTCGCAGACGGCTCGTTCACCCTCGCGGCGCCGAAAGGCCTCGAGGATTTCGAGGAGCGCCTCACGGCGCTGCCCGGGTTCGGGCCCTGGACGGCGCACGTCGTCGCGCTGCGGGCGTTCGGCGAGGGCGACGCGTTCCCCGAGGGCGACCTCGGCCTCGTCAAGGCGATGGAACGCGCCGGCGTGAAGAAGAGCCGGATCGCGGCCCGCGCCGAGCGCTGGCGCCCCTACCGCGCGTACGCGACCCTGCACCTGTGGGCGTCGCTCGCGGACAACACGGGGACGAAAGGGGGCGCGTGATTTCGGATTTTCTTCGAATGACAAAGATCCCGACGCCCGTTGGCGCGGTCGTCCTCGCAATGCGCGACGAGTCCCTCGTCGCACTCGTCTTCGAGGACCATTGGAAACCCACGAGGGGCGCCCTGGCCCGGAGGTTCGGGAGAATTACCTTCGAAGAATCTCCCCGCGGCGGCGCCTCGGCTGCCGCCTTGAGGCGTTACTTCGCCGGCGACCTCCGCGCTCTCGATTCCATAGAGGTCGACACCGGAGGCACGCCCTTCCAGCAGCTCGTGTGGACGGCCCTGCGCCGCATCCCCGCCGGGTCGACGTGGTCGTACGCCCGCCTCGCGCGAGAGATCGGCCGTCCGTCCGCGACGCGCGCGGTGGCGGCCGCGAACGGCGCGAATCCCGTCTCGATCGTCATCCCCTGCCACCGCGTCATCGGCTCGGACGGAAGCCTCACGGGGTACGGCGGCGGCCTCCCCCGCAAGCGGTGGCTGCTCGTCCACGAAGGGGCTCTGCTCGTTTGAAGGGTCCCCCGTTGGATAATGGCGGGCTGCCATGACGCCCCTCCTCGTCGAGAACGCCCTCGTGATCGGGATGACGCGCCCCGCGGACGTCGTCCGGGACGGCGCGCTCTTCATCGAGGACGGGGCCATCGCGGCGCGCGACGCCGAGGCCCAGACGCGCGCCCGCTCTTACGAGGCCGCGGGGCGGCCGGTCGAGAGGTTGAACGCGAAGGGAATGTGGGTCCTGCCCGGCTTCGTCCAGACGCACGTCCACCTCTGCCAGACGCTGCTGCGCAACGGTCCTGACGGCCTCCCGCTCCTCCCGTGGCTCTCGACGCACGTCTGGCCGGGCGAGGCCGCGCACGACGACGCGACGCTGGAGGTCTCGGCGCGCCTCGGCCTCGCCGAGCTCCTGTCGGGCGGGACGACGTCCGTCCTCGACATGGCGACGGCCTACCACACGGACGCGGTCTTCCGCGCCGCGGCGGCCTCGGGCGTGCGCGTCACGACCGGCAACGTCCTCATGGACGACCCCGGAACGAATCCTGCCGGCCTCTTCCGCGACACACGCGCGGCCCTCGCGGAGACCGAGCGACTCGCGAAGGCCTGGCACGGGGGGAACGGCGGCCGGCTGCGGGTCGCGTTCTGCCCGCGGTTCGCCGTCTCGTGCACGGACCGGCTCCTGCGCGAGGTCGGCGAGCGCGCGAAGGCGGAGGGCTTCCTCGTCCACACGCACGCCTCGGAGAACCTCGACGAGATCGCCCTCGTCGCGCAGCGCACGGGCCGGCGCAACGTCCGCTACCTCGACGACGCCGGCATTTCCGGCGCGCACGTCGTCCTCGCGCACGTCATCCACACCGACGCCGAGGAACGCACGCTCCTCGCGGCGCGCGGAACGACGGTCGCGCACTGCCCGTCTTCGAACCTCAAGCTCGGCTCCGGCATCTGCCCCGTGCCCGAGTACCGCGCGCAGGGCATCCGCGTCACGCTCGGCGCCGACGGCGCGCCCTGCAACGACCGGCTCGACGCCTTCACGGAGATGCGTCTGGCGGCCCTCCTGCCGAAGGTGCGGCTCGGGCCCGCGGCGCTCCCGGCGTGGGACGTCGTGCGGATGGCGACGGCCGAGGGCGCCGAGGCGCTCGGCCTGAACGCCGGAACGCTCGAGACGGGCCGCCGGGCCGACTTCGTGCTCCTCGACCCGCTCTCGGGCTTCGCCGGCCCCGTCTCGTGGCGCGAGGATCCCTACGGGCCTATCGTGTACAGCATGGACCGGTCCCACGTCGCCGCCACGTACGTCGACGGCGAGGCCCGGTACGTCCGCGGGGAGGCCTTCCCTCTGAAGCCCTCCTCCGCGGAGATCGACACCGCCGTCGCCGCGCTCAAGGCGCGCTGGCGGCCCTGAGGGAGGCACGCCATGGCCGGAAAGAAGTCCCCGCCCCTTCTCAAGACGATCGTCGTCGGCACGGACTTCTCCGTGTGCGCGGCGCGCGCCCTCTCGTTCGCGGTGTCGCTGGCGTCCTCGCAGGGCGCGAAGGTCCACGTCGTGCACGTCCTCGTCGAGCCCGTGCAGGCGTTCGACGTCGCCGGCGCCCTCCCTTACCTCGACGTCTCGACGCAGAAAGACTGGGAAGCCGCCACTGAGAAGCGTCTCGCCGCCGCCGTCGCCTCGGCCGAGAAGCGCGGCGTCGACGCCTCCAGCGAGTTTCTCTGGGGCCGGCCGTCCGACGCGATCATCGACTCCGCGAGGAGGGCGAAGGCCTCGCTCGTCGTCCTCGGAACGCACGGGCGCAACGCGTTCGAGAAGCTCCTGATCGGGTCGACGGCCGAGCGCGTCGTCCGCCTCTGCCCGGTTCCCGTCCTCACGGTGCGCGAAAAGCGCTAGGCGGCTCGGGCCGCTTCAGCCGGTCGCGATCATTCGCTCGGCCGACGCCGCGACGATGCCGAGGATCGAGAGCTGCGGGTTGACGCCGAGCGACGTCGGGAAGACGGAGCCGTCGAAGACCCAGAGGTTCGCGAGATGGTGGTGGCGGAGGTTTCCGTCCACGACGGAGGCCTTCGGGTCCGCCCCTGCGGCGCAACCGCCCATCTGGTGCGCCGTGAAGACGCCGAGGAGATTCGGTCCGAAGGGCCGCTCGTCGATGAATCGGAGGTCGCGCTCCCCGCGGACCACCACGGGGTCCTTGTGCAGCGTCCGGACCTCGCGCGCGCCGGCGGCGAGCTGGATGCGTGCCGAGACCTTCATCGCCTCGCGCATCGCCTCCGCGTGGGTCTCCCCGAGCGGGTAGCGAATCGACAAACGCTTTCCGCCTTCCCGGAGGGACACCGTCCCTCCCTCGTCGTCCGGCAGGAAGCCGTCGCGCAGGAGCGCGATGACGGCGTTCGTCCTGGAGAGGAGCTTCATGCCCTCGCGGTGCGCCGCGCCGAATCCCGAGAGCGCGAGCGAGGCGAGCATCGGGTGGAGGGGCGGCACCTCGAGGAAAAAGCCGGTCCGGCCCGGTCTCTCGATGAAGGCGTGCGAGGCGACGGACTGCGGCGCGCCGTAGTAGGGGTCGATGCGCCGGTCGAAGAGAGCGATCGTCGCGACGACCGGGTGGAGAAACGTCCGCTTGCCGACGCGTCCATGGGGATCCGGCAGCCCCGAGCGCAGGAGAAGAGCGGGCGAGTTGATCGCGCCGCCCGCGACGACGAACCGCGCGGCCGAGACCGTCACGCGCCGGCCCGTGGGCCGATCCGTCGCGGGGTCGAGGACCTCGGCCTCCACGGCCGTGACGCGCTCCTTGCGCGCGTCGAGGACGAGGCGCACGGCGCGGCAGTCCGCATACACGCGCGCGCCCCGCTCGGCCGCGTCGGGCAGGTACGTCAGGGCCATCCCGCGCTTGGCATTCGTCGGGCAGCCCATCCCGCAGGCGCCCGTCTGCAGGCACGACACGACGTTTCGCCTCAGGAGCTCGGTCCCGATCCCGAGCTTCTTCGCGCCCTCCATGAGCACGGCGTTGTTGTCGTTGACCTCCGCGGCGTCGACCACGTGGACGTTGAGGCGCTTCTCGACCTCGTCCCAGTGCGGGCCGAAGCGCTCCGCGGTGAAGTCGGAGAGCCCGTGGCGCTCGCGCCAGAGAGCGAGGGTCGCCTCCGGGGTGCGGAAGCACGTCGTCCAGTTCACGAGGGTGCCGCCCCCGACGCCGCGCCCCTGCAGGATCGTGATCGAGAGGTCGTCCGTCGCGCGGTTGCCGTGGTCCTGATAGAGCTTCGGGTAGGCCTCGGCCTCCTGCATGTGGAAGTCGGCCTTCCGCGTGAACGAGCCGCCCTCCTCGAGGAGGATCACGCGCGCGCCCGCCGCCGCGAGGCGCGCGGCGGCGATCGCGCCGCCCGGGCCGGAGCCCACCACGCAGACGTCGGCCGAGAGCACGAGATTCGAGCCGATCTCGCGCCCGCGCATGAGGTTCGCGATCGGGCGGTCCGCCGCGAGGAGCTTCACTCGATCTCTCCAAAGGGCAGTTCGGGCGGCCCGGGGTACCCGGTCGCGGGCCAGCTCTCGGGCGCCGCGTAGTAGCACGCGCACGCGAGGCGCTTCATCGCCTGGTAGCCGGACCGGAAGACCGCGACGCGCGATCCGGCCCACGCCGCGAGGCGCTCGTCCTGTCGGCGTTCGCGCGAGGCCGTGAACGTCTCGTAGCCCGTCCGCGTCACGGCGCCCGTCAGCGCGTTCTCGAAGAGACGCAGGAGCCGCCGGAACTCGACCTGCACGGAGTCCGGCCATTGCGCCATCGCGTCGTCCGCGCGGCCCGCGACGTCCACGGCGTCGGTCGCCGGCGAATCCCCGTCCACCGCGACGATGCGCGCGGCGACGGCCGCGAAGATCGCGTACTCGTCGGGGGAGAGAACAGAAAGAGCGGCGCGCGGCTTCGCCGCGCGGAGAGTTCTTCGAAATGCAAGGAAGGCACCGCCGCCGAGCGCGAGCAGCGCCGTCCCCAGCAGACCCTTCCTAAGAAATCCCCTGCGGGATTCCATTTCAGCCGTTCGGGACGTCCCAGAGGTCCTTCACCGCGGGGTGGTCCCACGCGATGCGCCATTCGTCGGGGTCCTTGACGTCGAACGTGCGCGTCACGATGTAGAAGAGCGCGCACGGATTCGTGAGGGGGCGGTAGCCGTGGGCGACGCCCTCGGGGATGCGCACGAGCAGGTCCTGCCCGTCGCCCGCGACGAGGACCTGCGTCGCGCCGTACGTCGGCGAGTCCTTCCGGACGTCGAAGAGGACGAACTTCGCCTTGTACGGGTGCGGGCAGTACCACACGTCCTCCTGCTTGAGGTGGTAGTGCAGCCCCTTGACGTGGTTCTCCGCGTTCACGATCGTGAAGTTGATCTGCGCGACGGGAACGTCCTTGAAAAAGTCGGCGAGCGCCTCGCTCCCGGGGTGGTCGGCCTTCGCGCGGTAGATCTCCTGGAAGAAGCCCCGGTCGTCCACGAAGCGCGGCACGCGGTGGACCTTGACGCCGTGGATCTGGGTCTTCGCCCCGTAGGACTTGACCTCCGTGCGGTACTCCTCGGCGATCGCGGACGGCGGCAGCACGGGTGTCGGCGGAACGGTCATGCGGATCCTCTGAGACGGATTCTATGGTGTTATCGTCCGGACGTTCCGTACCACTCAAGATCGGGAAGAGGAGGTCGACACGTGGCCCAGAATTCCCTGTTCGCGACGAAGTCCGTCGCGCAGCTGCTCGCGGAAGGCTCCGAAGAGGGCGAGCACAGTCTCAAGCGCGCGCTCGGGCGCTGGTCGCTCGTGGCGATCGGCATCGGCGCGATCATCGGCGCCGGCATCTTCGTCATGACGGGGATCGGCGCCCACGGTTCCCTCAACCCGGACGGCACCGTGAAGATCCTCGGCGCCGGCCCCGCGCTCGCCCTGTCGTTCGTCCTCGCCGGCATCGCGTGCGTCTTCGCGGGACTCTGCTACGCGGAGTTCGCGTCGATGATCCCGCTCGCGGGCTCGGCGTACACCTACGCATACGCGACGCTCGGCGAGCTCTTCGCGTGGATCATCGGGTGGGACCTCGTCCTCGAATACATGATGGGCGCCGCAACCGTGTCGGTCGGGTGGTCCGGCTACTGCGTGAAATTCCTGAAACTGTTCGGGATCCACTTGCCGGAGTGGATGACGAACGACTGGATCACCTACAGCCGCGGCGCCGCGGCTGCGCTCGCGGAGGGGCACCCCTGGCCGGCCCCGCCGTCGATCGCGGGCATCCCGATCGTCTTCAATCTGCTCGCGCTCGGCGCCGTCCTCCTCGTGACGGCCGTCCTCGCGCGGGGCATCCAGGAGTCGGCGAAGTTCAACGCCGGCATCGTCGCCACGAAAACGGCCGTCGTCGTGATGGTCATCATCGTGGGCGCGTTCTTCGTGAAGGCCGCGAACTGGGGCACGGGCTGGTCCGACTTCGCGCCGAACGGCTTCGCGGGCATCGCCTCGGGAGCCGCGTACATCTTCTTCGCGTACATCGGCTTCGACGCGATCTCGACGACGGCGCAGGAGGCCAAGAACCCCCAGAAGGACATGCCCTTCGGGATCATCGGTTCGCTCGCCGTCTGCACCGTCCTCTACATCGCGGTCGCGCTCGTTCTGACGGGCATGGTCCACTGGTCGAAGATCGACCTCAAGGCGCCCATCGCGCAGGCCTTCGAGAGCTACGGGCTCGGCTGGGCGGTCTTCCTCATCACGGGTGGCGCGCTCGCGGGCCTGACGTCCGTCATGCTCGTCATGCTCCTCGGCCAGACGCGCGTCTTCTTCGCGATGTCGCGCGACGGCCTCCTCCCGACGAAGGTCTTCGGCGAGATCCACACGAAGTTCCGGACGCCCTTCAAGATGACGTGGATCGTCGGCTGCGTCTGCGCGCTCCTCGGGGCCTTCACGCCGATCGACGACCTCGGCCAGATGGTGAACATCGGGACGCTCCTCGCGTTCGTGATCGTCTGCCTGGCGGTCATCATCCTCCGGCGCACGAACCCGGACGCCCACCGTCCGTTCCGGACGCCGTTCGTGCCCGCCGTCCCGATCCTCGGGGCCGTTTTCTGCCTCTACCTCATGACGAACCTCGGCTGGCACACCTGGGCCCGCCTCGTGATCTGGCTCGCGATCGGCCTCGTGATCTTCTTCGCCTACAGCCGCAAGAACTCGCACCTGACGGCCGGACGCACGAACTGACGTGAAGCGCGCGGCGCTCCTGATCCTCCTGGTGGGAGCGCCGCTCGTCCTCGTCTTCTTCCCCGAAATCCGCCGCCGCATCGCACACAAGATGCGGTTCCTGCTGCTCCTGTGGTCGGGGGCTGTGCTGTTTTTTGGCTTGATAGGGGGACCGGGGAGAGAGAATTTCTTTGAAAGGTTAGGAGGGGGAGACGCGCAGGCCGTGTGGGCGCTGCTCGGCGTGGCGCTCTTCGCAGCCGCGTTCGCCTCCGTTTTCCGGGATTTCCGAACCTCTTCACCTTCTAAGAAATCCTGATCTTCTTCTTCCAGCGCGAAGCGCTGCAGAATCCTCCTCCGAATCTCTACTCGAACGCGATGCGGTCGACCGCGACGCCGAGGGTGCGGGCGTCGTCGCCCTTTCCGAGCGCCTTCGGGACCTCCGTGGCCGCGTGGATCTCGATCCGCGCGCACTCGAGGCCCGAGAGGAAGCCGGCCGCAACCGGCGCGAGCGGCGCCGAGACCTCGGCGAGGCCCGTCCCCACGCGCACCGCGGCCGCGAAGACCCCGTTCACGTAGATCGCGACGTCCTTCGGCGCCGCGACGGCGCGCGCACGCAGCACGACGCGCGCCGGCGTGAAGCCGGGCTGCGGGGCCCAGGCGAGAGAGGCGGAGCCTTTCGTCCAGCGGAGGTCGAGGCCCGTGTCCGCGATCTTCTCGCGCGGCCAGAAGCCGTCCGGGTCGTACCGCCCGTCGTCCGGCGCCCCGAGGTCCGCGACGAGGCGCCCGCCCTGCCGCATCCACGCGTGCTCGGGAGGACGCGAGAACGTGGACTCGAGGAACGTGAAGCAGCCCTTCGCGGGCCGCGCCGCGCCGGGAGCGGGCGGAAGGTCCACGGGCCGGTCGCAGGTGATCACGTACTCCGCCGGCCCGGGCATCGGCCCGAAGACGGGACGGTCGAGGATCGTCATGTCGAACGGCCCGGGCTCGACGACACGCGAGACGAGGACCCTCCCCGAGCCCGCTTCCGAAACGGTGAGCGTCGCCGGGCCTCCCCCGCCCGGCCGCTCGCCCGACAGCGTCGCGGAGAGCGGGCCCTGATCCTGCGCGACGATGAGGCGCGCGGACGGCCCGGCCCACCGGAACGAGGGCTTCCCGGGCGCGCTTTCCTTCGGCCCGAAGCCGGGACCGAAGAGCGGTGGCGCGGGGTCGCGGACGGCGACGACGAGGAGGCGCCGGTTGCCGAGCATCTCGGCCACACGGCCGCCGCGCAGCCACGTCTTCCAGAGCGGGTCGCGGCGGTCCGGCGGCTCGGGCTCGGCCGTGAAGTCCGCGAGACGCACGAGGCGCTTGTTCGTCTGGCGCGGCGCCGAGGCGATCTCCGCGTCGGTGTAGCCCCACGCGACGAGCCGGCCCTCCCACCGCTCGGTCCGGAGGAAGGAATGGAAATCCTCGTCCGCGACGATCGTCTCGCGGCCCGGGTGGACCCAGCGCTCGAGCGTCCGGATCGCCGCGATCGGCGGGGTCTCCTCGTGCGCGCTCGCCACGACGTCGGGCCACGCTTCGCGGGCGTAGAGGCCCGCTCCGAGCAGCGCCGCACCGAACGCGAGCGGCCCCTTCCGGAGGACGCCCTCCAGCCCCGCGCCCACCGCGAGCGCGAGCACGACGGCGAACGGGACCGAGTAGCGGGACATGGCGCGGCTGTGCAGGAACCAGAGCGACAGAAACGTCGGCACGAGGATCACGACGAGGTCCACGACGCCCCGGCGCCGCCTGAGGAAGAGCGCGACGAGCCCGATCGCCGCGACGAGAAACACGGCTGCCGCGCGCCGCGGCGAGAGGAAGTCGCGCACGAGGAACGAGTCCGCGAACGTTCCGAACGTGCCGGTCGCGAAGGCGTGCGCGCGAAAACCCGCGCGCTCGGTAACGGACGCCACGAGCCCGGCCCAGCCGCCCGCCTGGGCGAAGAGCCAGGCGGTCCAGGCGGCCGTCCCGGCGGCTCCGGCCCCGAGGAACGAGAGCACGGCGTCGCGGCGGTCCCACCGGGTGGCGAGGCGGCCCATCCAGAGAAGGAGCGCCGGTCCGAACGCGAGGACGAGGTGCGGCCGCACGCCCGCCCCGGCCGCGGCGAGGAGTCCCGCCGCGATGCACAGCAGGCGCGCGCGGCGCGCGGCGATCATCTCGCGCCAGCGCGTCTGGTTCGGCGATCGGCGCTCGTCGGCGAGCGCGAGGCACGCGAGCGCGCCGAGAAAGAACGCCGTGGCCGGGGTGTCCGAGAACGCGCGGCCGCCGTTCACCCAGACGACGGGAAGCGCGGCCGCGAACACGACGCCCGACAGCGCCGCCCACCCGCCCACGGTGCGGCAGCCCCAGGTCCACAGCGCGAAGAACCCGGCGGCGGCGAGAATCGTCGACGCCGTCGCGAGGGCGTTGAAAGGCGTCACGCAGAGCGGCAGGAACGCGCGTCCGAGGAGGATCCACACCGGAAAGCCGGGCGCCTGCGGCGAGAGGTCGAAAAGGTCGAAGTGCGTCACGGCGCCCGCGAAGACGGCCTCGTCGATCTCCCCCGGCGAGGCGGCGATCGCGAAGAAGCGCGAAGCGGCGACGCCGCCGAGGATGAGCCACACGAGAGCCTGCGGCGGCCGCCGTCGCCGCTCGCCGGCCCGCCCGATCCGACCTCTCACGCCGGGAAGTGTTCCATTTTTCGGTCCGCTTCGAAACCGTTACAATGCAGGGGATGTCGTTCCGGCAGCCCGCGGGATGACCGTTCCCCGCATCCTCCCTCGCGCCGAGCACCCCATTTCGCGCGGATACATCGATCCCGACGCTCTTCGGGTGCTCTACCGGCTGCATCGCGCCGGCTTCAAGGCGTATCTCGTGGGCGGCTCGGTGCGCGACCTCATGACGGGCCGCACCCCCAAGGACTTCGACGTCGGCACGGACGCGAAGCCGCAGGAGGTCCGGCGCCTGTTCCGGAACTCGCGCGTGATCGGGCGGCGCTTCCGCCTCGTCCACATCCTCTTCGAGGGGGGCAAGTTCGTCGAGGTGTCCACGTTCCGCAAGACGCCCGACGCCGTGCAGGGCGAACAGGGGCAGGAGGGGGACGAGGATCTCCTGATCCGCTCGGACAACATCTTCGGGGCGCCCGAGGAGGACGCGGTTCGCCGCGACTTCACGATCAACGGGCTCTTCTACGACATCGCGACCTACGCCGTCCTCGATTACGTCGGCGGCGTCGACGACCTCGGCGCCCGCGTCGTGCGCACGATCGGCGACCCGCTCATCCGGTTCCGCGAGGACCCCGTGCGCATGCTCCGGGCGTGCGAATTCGCGGCGCGCCTTTCCTTCGAGATGGCGCCCGACCTGCGCGCCGCGATCGACGAGCTTCGGCGCGAGGTGACGAAGAGCGCGGCCCCGCGCGTCACCGAGGAGCTTCTCGATCCGCTCCGCCGCGGCTGGGGGCACGACACCTACCGCCTCTGGTCGGGAACCGGCCTCTTCGGCGCGCTTCTGCCCGAGGTGGACGGCGAGGCGGGCGTGCACGCGCCCGAAAGCCCGGCGAAGGACGCATTCTGGGCGATGCTGCACGAGGCGGACGCCCGCACCGCGGGCGGCGAGCGGCTCGACGACGCGGCGCTGCTCGGCGTGCTCTTCCTCCCCGTCGTCCTCGCGGCCGTCCGGCGGCGCGGGCGCCCGGGCGCGAACGCGGGGCCCGAGCAGATCCTCCTCGTCCTCGAGGACGCCGTGAACCCGCTCGCGATCCGGATGTCGCTCCCGAACCACACGACGCACACGCTCAAGCAGGCGCTCTACACGATGGGGCGCCTCGCGTCGACGCGCCCGGCCGACCCCGCCGCGCGCCGCATCGTGGGCCGCCCGTACTTCCCCGCCGCGGTCACGCTGCTCTCCCTCTACGCCAAGGCGACGAACCGCTACCGCGAGGCCGCCGCCGCGTGGGAGGAGGTCGTCTCGCGCGGGGCCGGGACGCGCGTCCTGCACGGGACCCCGTTCCCCGACGCCCTCGTGCCGCCGCCCGAGCCCGGGCCGCTCGCCGCGGACGCCGGCCCCGCGCGCCGCAAGCGCCGCCGCCGCGGGCGCGGTCCGCGCCCCGCCGCCACGGCCTGATTCCTCAGCGCGCGCGGCGCTCGAGCCAGTCGGCGAGATCCGACTCCACGCGCGGGTAGTCGCCGCGCACGGTCTCGCGCATCGCCTCCTCGGCGGGCGTTCCCTCTCCGATGTGGTCGAGCAGGTGGCCGATCGCGCCCGGCCCGCGCGTGTCGCGCAGCATCTCGACCGCGGCGAGCGCCACGACGTAGCTCGTCCGCACCTGCCCGGTCGAGAAGCGCCGGAAGGACCCCTCGAGCGACGGGAGGCCGAACGTCTTCTCACGCCTCCACGCGTCGAGGAGCGCGGCCGCGTAGGGACCGGACGTCTTGCCCTCCTCGACCTGGGCGAGGCCCTCGTGGAGCCAGACGGGGGCGCGCCCGTTCGTCCGGGCGGCGACGAACGCGTGCGTCATCTCGTGCTTGAGAACGGCCATGAGCTGCGGCGTGACGCCCG